>NZ_CP150189.1:1713197-2038371 GCF_037965815.1 Aeribacillus sp. FSL K6-2833
ACGTTGCTGTAATTGGCGGTGACGCCCGGCAGCTAGAGGTGATCCGAAGGCTATCAGAGCACGATGCCAATCTATTTTTAATCGGATTTGATCAGCTTGAACATGGGTATACAGGATCAGTAAAAATAAACAGCCATAATATTAGTCTGGAAGGAATGGATGCAGTAATATTGCCTGTTTCAGGAACCGGAAGCGAAGGACAGGTCGAAGCAGTTTTTTCCGCTGAAGAAATCGTACTGACAAGAGAAATGGTGGCCTCCACTCCTGAGCATTGCATCTTTTATTCTGGGATGCGCACAAAATATTTAGAAGAGTTAATGGAAAAAGAAAAACGAAAGCTTGTACCGATACTGGACCGTGATGATGTAGCGATATATAATTCCATTCCGACAGTAGAAGGGACCATAATGCTCGTTATTCAACATACTGATTTTACCATTCATGGTTCCAACATTGCCGTTATCGGATTTGGACGGACAGGAATGAGTGTTGCCCGCACTTTTGCAGCATTAGGAGCTAATGTGAAGGTAGGCGCTCGCAAACAGAAAGATTTGGCCAGGATCACGGAAATGGGAATGAAGCCGTTTCATTTGAGTGAACTGAAGGACGAATTGTCGTCGATCGATATTTGCATTAATACAGTTCCAGCGTTGGTGTTGTCTTCTGATGTTTTGGCAGCTATGCCTGTCCACGCTCTTATTATCGATTTAGCATCAAAGCCGGGGGGAACCGATTTCCACTATGCTGAAAAAAGAGGTATGAAAGCCATTTTAGCACCTGGTCTTCCAGGAATTGTCGCACCGAAGACAGCGGGCCAGATTTTGGCGAATGCGTTGACAATCCTTTTAACTGAACAGCATCAGCTTGAAAGGAGTATGGATAATGGAAGTGAAAGGTAAACGGATCGGATTTGGTTTAACAGGCTCTCATTGTACTTATGATGCGGTATTTCCGCAAATTCAAAAGCTCGTTGAAAAAGGAGCAAACGTTTTGCCAATTGTCACCTCGACCGTAAAGACGACAACAACTAGATTCGGGGAAGGAGAAGAATGGGTCAAAAGAATTGAAGAAGCGACTGGAAATCAAGTAATTGATTCGATCGTGGATGCCGAGCCTTTAGGTCCGAAAATTCCTCTTGATTGCATGGTCATTGCGCCGATGACCGGCAATTCGATGAGCAAACTGGCGAATGCCTTGACGGACTCTCCTGTATTGATGGCTGCAAAAGCGACTATGAGAAACCATCGCCCCGTTGTACTAGCCATTTCTACAAACGATGCTCTCGGGTTAAATGGCGTAAATTTAATGAAGCTAATGGCGGCAAAAAATATTTTCTTTGTTCCGTTCGGCCAAGATGCACCCCACCAAAAACCGAATTCAATGGTGGCGAATATGGATCGGTTAGTGGAAACAGTTGAACATGCGCTTGAACATAGACAGCTTCAGCCGGTTATTATTGAACATAAAAAATAATCAAACAAATAAAACGCTTTCATGAAAAATCGCTCATCACTTTTTTTGGCTACTGTGATACAATTAAACGTAATACGAATACATGATTATTCGACTCTGATGCATTTTGGAAGGAGATAGATAGAAAATGGCTCAAAAAGGTTTTCATGTAGCAGTTGTCGGAGCAACTGGAGCAGTAGGAACACGAATGATCGAAACATTGGAAAAAAGAAACTTTCCTGTGGAAACTTTAACGCTGTTATCATCCGAACGATCTGCAGGAAAGACAGCTACATTTAAAGGAAAACCAATCACAGTACAAAAAGCGGAACCGGAAAGCTTTGAAGGGGTTGATATCGCTCTTTTCAGCGCTGGAGGAAGCGTGTCGAAGCAGCTTGCACCGGAAGCAGCCAAAAGAGGCGCGGTCGTGATCGACAATACGAGCGCATTTAGAATGGATGAAAACGTTCCTCTCGTAGTACCGGAAGTGAACGAAGAGGATATAAAATGGCATAACGGTATTATTGCCAACCCGAATTGTTCGACGATCCAAATGGTTGTTGCATTGCAGCCGATCCGTAAAGCGTTCGGGCTGAAAAAAGTCATTGTTTCCACTTATCAAGCAGTATCAGGTGCGGGGGCACAAGCGATCCAGGAATTGAAAGAACAGTCTAAAGCGATTTTAGAAGGAAAGCCGTTTGTACCTGAAATTTTACCTGTTAAAAGTGACGAAAAACATTATCAAATTGCGTTTAATGCAATTCCGCAAATTGATAAGTTCCAGGAAAATGGATTTACATTTGAAGAAATGAAAATGATCAATGAAACAAAAAAAATTATGCATATGAAGGATCTGGAAGTTGCAGCGACCTGCGTCCGCTTGCCGGTCGTCATCGGGCATTCAGAATCAGTCTACATTGAAATCGACAGGGACGATGTTACTGTAAATGATATTCGCAATGTATTAAGAGATGCGCCTGGCGTTACGCTTGAAGATGATCCGGCAAATCAAATTTATCCAATGCCTGCTTTTGCAGAAGGCAAATACGATACATTTGTAGGCCGAATTCGCAAAGACTTAGATCGGCCAAACGGCTTCCACCTTTGGGTTGTATCCGACAATTTATTAAAAGGGGCAGCATTAAACTCTGTACAAATTGCCGAAAGTTTAATTAAACTGAAACTAGTATAAGGTGAAAAGAAGAGAGTTGAAGCCATCAGCTCTCTTCTGTTTAGTTATTTTATAGAGGTGAACATCATGAGCATTGTTGTTCAAAAGTTTGGAGGAACGTCTGTCCGTGATGAACAAGGCAGAAGACATGCGTACGAACATATAAAGGAAGCCTTGTCTGAGAAAAAAAAAGTGGTCGTCGTCGTATCAGCGATGGGGAGAAAAGGAGATCCGTACGCAACAGATACGCTGATCAGCCTTGTGGAAGGCGGGATCGACACCATTTCCAAACGTGAACAGGATATGTTGCTGTCCTGCGGAGAAATCATCTCTTCTGTCGTATTTACTAGCATGCTAAAAGGGAAAGGAATAAAAGCGGCAGCTTTAAGCGGAGCGCAGGCAGGTTTTTTGACGACAAATGAACATACAAATGCTAAAATATTAGAATTGAAATGTGATCGCCTGCTCGGGCTTCTAGAAACAAATGATGTCGTTGTTGTCGCAGGCTTTCAAGGAGCACAAGCAAATGGAGATGTGACGACAATTGGGCGCGGCGGCAGTGACACTTCAGCAACAGCACTTGGAGCAGCTTTAAAAGCAGAATATGTAGACATTTTTACAGATGTGGAAGGAGTTATGACAGCGGATCCTCGTATTGTTAAGGATGCAAAGCCCCTTTCATTTGTGACGTATACGGAAATTTGCAATTTGGCCTATCAAGGAGCAAAGGTGATTCATCCGCGTGCGGTTGAAATCGCTATGCAAGCCAAAATCCCGATTCGCATTCGTTCCACTTATTCTAAATCGAAAGGAACGATCATCACTTCTCACCATCAGGATAAACTAGGTGCGGACATAAAAGAACGTTTAATTACTGGAATTGCTCATGTTTCCGATGTCACGCAAATTAAAGTAGATGCAAAAGAAGGGAATTTCCGTTTTCATCAAGAAATTTTTAAAGCGATGGCTACAAGCGGAATTAGCGTCGATTTCTTTAATATTACCCCTAAGAGTGTCATATATACTGTTCATGGGGATGTAACGGATCTTGCTGTTGGAATTTTGAAAGAGATCGGATATGATCCGATGATCACGCGGCATTGTGCAAAAGTCTCAATTGTAGGAGCAGGCATTCAAGGAGTCCCTGGAGTCGCTTCCAAAATCGTTGCTGCTTTATCGGAGGAAGGGATACAAATTTTGCAATCGGCAGACAGCCATACAACAATTTGGGTGCTTGTGAAGGAAAGTGAAATGATTCAAGCAGTTAATGCACTTCATAAAGCGTTTGATCTTGGAAAATAATCGATAAAGGTGTGAGGAACAAGTGGGTATGTTTGGAAGAATTTCAACTGCAATGGTTACCCCGTTTGACAATAACGGGAATATTGATTTTCAAAAAACGGAAAAATTAGTAGAATATTTAATCCATCATGGAACAGATTCAATTGTTGTGGCTGGAACAACGGGTGAATCTCCAACTTTAACAACGGAAGAAAAGCTCGCTTTATTTAAACATGTCGTTTCTGTTGTCAATAAAAGAGTTCCAGTGATTGCAGGGACAGGTACAAACAATACAAGAGCTTCCATAGAACTGACAAAAAAGGCGGAACAAACCGGCGTCGATGCGATTATGCTTGTCACTCCATACTACAACAAACCGAATCAGGAAGGGATTTATCAGCACTTTAAAGCGATAGCAGAAAGCACGCATCTTCCTGTGATGCTTTACAATGTGCCTGGCAGAACATCGTCCTCGATCGCGCCTGAAACGGTTATTCGTCTATCGGAAATTGACAATATCGTTGCGATTAAAGAAGCTAGCGGAGATCTTGATAATATGGCCAAAATTATCGAGAAAACGCCAGATGATTTTGCTTTATACACTGGGGACGACAGCTTAACGCTGCCGACATTATCAATAGGCGGTGATGGCGTCATATCTGTAGCCTCCCATGTTGTAGGAGATGAAATGCAAGAAATGATTCAAGCCTTTTTGTCAGGTGATGTGGAAAAAGCCGGAAGCCTTCATCGAAGACTTCTCCCATTAATGAAAGAACTGTTTAAGGCGCCAAACCCTGTTCCAGTGAAAGCAGCGCTGCAAATAAAAGGTCTGGATGTTGGTCCGGTGCGCTTGCCGTTAGTTCCGTTAACAACAGATGAGCGAACATCATTAGCCGCTGTGATCCATGAATTAGGCTGATCATCGTGATTAGCCTTTTTTTATTTTAAAAATTCCACTCTGCCCCATTCAAAACAGCTGAGTCTAGCGGCTTAATTTTTCGGATAAGTGTGTCTGATATAAATTAACTTGTATTCCATTTCTTTCATCAGGTATAATATTGCTAAGTGCTTTGGACGGGGATATTTAGGGAGGATCACTAACACTTATGAAAAAAGCTGAAAAAATTCAACTTATTGCTTTAGGAGGGGTTGGGGAAGTCGGAAAAAACCTGTACATCGTCGAAATCGACTCGGATATTTTTATTGTGGATGCCGGCTTGAAATATCCTGAAAACGAGATGCTCGGAATTGATGTGGTGATACCGGATATTACATATTTGCTTGAACGTAAAGATAGGGTTCGGGCCATCTTCTTAACAAATGGCAGATTGGATCGGATCGGTGCGATTTTCTACATTTTAAAACATATCAATGCGCCAGTTTACGGAACGAAATGGACAATTGCCTTGACAAAAGAAAGAATGAAGCAATATTCTGTTACCGCTGATTTTCGCGAAGTGAATATGCGAAAGCCTGTACATTTTCCTCAAGTGACGGTTTCTTTTTTTCGCACATTCTCAAATATTCCTGATTCTATGGGAGTTTGTTTCCATACGTCAATGGGAGCGATCGTGCATACAGGCGATTTTAAATTAGAGCAATCCTCGATCGGAAGTCATTTTCTTGATTTTGGTAAAATGGCGGAAATCGGTAATAGCGGAGTTCTTTGTTTGCTTTCCGACAGTATCAATGCAGAAAGACCCGGCTTTTCTGGTTCCGAAGCTCTTGCCGGAGAAATGATCAACGATGTTATGTATAATTCGCCTGGAAGAGTTGTTGTATCTGTAGCAGAGACGAATATTTACCGAATTCAGCAAATTTTCAATGCCGCAGTTGAGACTGGAAGAAAAATAGCAATTATAGGGAAATCGTTTGCCAAAATTATTGAGCTTGCAAGACAATTACGGTATTTAAAGGCTGACGATGATTTGTTTATTCCGGTGTCGCATTTAAAAAAGCTTGAAAAACAAAACTCTGTTCTACTATGTGCAAGCGATTCATTCGATCCGCTTGCGGAAATTTCAAAAATGGCCAAAGGCATTCACAAGCAACATCATATAACTTCCGATGATACGGTTTTAATTGCTCAGACCCCAACACCCGGACAAGAACTTATTTATTCGAAAACGATTGATTTGCTGTTTCGAGCAGGAGCCAATGTTGTTTCGATTGATAAAAAAGCGTTTTTTTCTGGTCATGGCTGCCAAGAAGAGCTGAAGCTTATGCTACATTTAATGAAACCAAAATACTTTATTCCCGTTCATGGTGAATTTAAAATGCAAATAGCGCATGCTAAAATTGCGCAATCGATCGGAATACGCGAAGAAAACATTTTTTTGCTCGATCAAGGAGATGTGGTTGAATTCACCCCTAAATCTGCCAAAACGGTTACAAAAGTACCTTCTGGAAATGTACTCATTGACGGGCTTGGTGTAGGAGATGTTGGAAATATCGTGCTAAGAGACCGGCGTTTGTTATCTCAGGACGGCATTTTAATTGTTGTTGTTACGTTAAACAAAGAGATGAAAAAAATTGTCGCTGGTCCTGAAATTATATCAAGAGGGTTTGTGTATGTTCGTGAGTCTGAAAGTTTAATTTCCAAAGCTACGAAAATGGTGCATGACACACTGTCGTCTTGTATGGAAGATGTTTCAATGGATTGGTCAACAATGAAACAAAACATTCGCGACGTCTTGAATCAATTTTTATATGAGCAAACGAAGCGCCGCCCGATGATTTTGCCAATTATTATGGAGGTTTAGACAAAAAGCAGGCCGACGAAGCCTGCTTTTTTCACATTTTTAAAACGGTTTCCTGGCCGCATGAAAAAATGGATTCCGTTCATACTAACATCATAACGGTAAGAAGAAAGGATGATTGGGATGAACGGAAATGCTGATCAACCGACTGTTCAGCCAGTGGAAAAGGGAAGCGAAAATGTAGTTGACAAAATTCAGCAGTTAGGACAAACAAACATTCCGCAAATGGATCAGGAAACAAACATTCATTGTTTGACCATTATCGGTCAAATTGAAGGACATATACAGCTCCCTGCTCAAAATAAAACAACGAAATATGAACATATCATTCCGCAAATTGTGGCGATCGAACAAAATATGAAAATAGAAGGACTGCTCGTCATTTTAAATACTGTCGGCGGCGATGTTGAAGCAGGACTTGCGATCGCTGAAATGCTTGCTTCGCTTACGAAACCGACTGTATCCATCGTTCTTGGCGGCGGACATTCTATCGGTGTGCCCATCGCTGTGTCATGCGATTATTCATTTATTGCGGAAACGGCTACGATGACGATTCACCCGATAAGGTTAACCGGTTTGGTCATTGGTGTTCCGCAAACGTTTGAATATCTTGATAAAATGCAGGAGCGGGTTATTAGTTTTGTAACAAAGCATTCCAATATTACAGAAGATAAATTTAAAGAGCTGATGTTTTCAAAAGGAAATTTAACAAGGGATATTGGAACAAATGTTATCGGTCAAGATGCGGTTAAGTACGGCTTGATCGATGAAATAGGCGGTGTAGGAAGCGCGATGAAAAAATTGAACGAGCTTATTTTGGAAAGAAAGAATGGAAAAGGAGGGGACATCCTTCAATGATTTTATACACGACTGTTCCTGAAGAGCTCATTTTTCCATCAGATCAAGAAGCTTTTCAAAAAAGGCACATTATTGAGATGAACGGCATTTCATTATTAATAGAAGAAACGGGAGAAAATCAATGCCAAATCGTCAGAGTGCTTTCAACCAATCCAAACCATTATTTATTGGAATCTGTTTTCCCCGGTCAAAAAGTACCTTTTTTTCGAAGCTAACATTCCTTTTAAAGACAACATCGTTGCTAGCATACCTAAATTCAAGTTTGTATGATATAATATGGACACAAACAGTCGTTCGCAGCCAAATAGTGGCTGCGTTCTTGTTTTACATAATACATAGGTGGGATTAAAGTGGCAAAAGTGAAAAGAAAACGAAAAAAGAGAAAAACGGATTGGCAAAATAAACTAAAATTTGAAATAGCGGGGCTTCTGCTATTATCATTGTCGATAATCGCTTTAAGCGAATTTGGATTTGCTGGCAAAGCGCTTGTCGCCTTTTTTCGGTTCTTCGCTGGAGAATGGCTTATTATCTTTTTGCTAGGATTATTATGGTTTTCCATATATATATTTTGGAAAAAGACATTCCCTCATTTTTTAACGAGAAGATGGCTCGGGATCTATCTTATAGTTGGCTCAATTTTAATTCTCAGCCATATGAAGCTGTTTGAAAATTTGTCAAAGGGAGGAGTTTTTGCTTCTCCAAGCGTTATATTGAATACTTGGGAGATGTATTTAAAGGAATTAAACGGGGAGGCAAGCGCTCAAGATCTTGGAGGAGGAATGATCGGCGCCGTTTTTTTTGCTGCATCATACTATTTATTTTCTTCAGGGGGCACCCGAATTATTTCCATTGTCTTGATCATAATTGGTTGCATCTTAATTTCCGGAAAATCACTCGGAAACAGCCTCTCCAAAATTGTTGAGTCCATCGGCCGGATTTTCAAAAAACAATTTTTTGCCTTTGTGGATGATATGAAGAACTTATTTTCCTTAGTAAAAAAACAAAAGAAAAAGCAAAAGAAGCATCGCTCCAATAAGGTTCAGGCTGAAGACGATCAAGAACAAGAAGATGAACATTTAGAAGAAAATACATCTGAACCGATTATTTCCAGTTTTACAGACCATCCGGAAATCGTGACAAATGATAAAAAAGAGCCCGAAAATAATTTAAAGCAGGAACAAATTACGCTTGAAGAAAAGGATGAGCCGATCGCCTTTCAGGAGATAGAAAACAAAGATTATAAATTGCCTCCGATTGATTTGCTGTCTCTTCCAAAATACAGCGGTCAGCATGCCGATAAGCGGAATATTTACGATAATGCGAGAAAACTAGAGCGCACTTTCCAAAGCTTTGGAGTGAAGGCAAAGGTTACCCAAGTACATTTAGGGCCTGCTGTAACAAAATATGAAGTGTACCCGGATGTCGGGGTGAAGGTAAGCAAAATTGTCAGTTTAAGCGATGACCTGGCGCTGGCTTTAGCAGCAAAAGATATTCGGATTGAAGCGCCGATTCCGGGAAAGTCTGCAATTGGAATTGAGGTGCCGAATTCAGAAATTGCGATGGTGTCATTGCGCGAGGTGCTGGAATCCAAAATGAACGATCGCCCTGATTCCAAGCTGCTGATCGGTTTAGGACGTGATATAACTGGAGAAGCTGTGCTGGCTGAACTGAACAAAATGCCGCATCTGCTTGTCGCAGGTGCAACAGGCAGCGGAAAAAGCGTCTGCATTAACGGGATTATTACAAGCATTTTGATGAGGGCGAAGCCTCATGAAGTGAAAATGATGATGATCGATCCAAAAATGGTCGAATTAAGTGTTTACAATGGGATTCCGCATCTATTGGCTCCTGTTGTGACAAATCCGAAAAAAGCGTCGCTCGCATTGCAAAAAGTAGTAAATGAAATGGAAAGAAGATACGAGCTGTTTTCACATACTGGAACGCGCAATATTGAAGGTTATAATGAAATGATCAGAAGGCAAAATTCGCTTTCAAAAGAGAAGCAGCCTGAGCTTCCTTTTATTGTCGTCATCGTGGATGAGCTCGCTGATTTAATGATGGTGGCTTCTTCTGATGTAGAAGATTCGATTACACGCTTGTCACAAATGGCCCGTGCTGCTGGCATTCATTTAATTATTGCGACTCAACGTCCGTCTGTTGATGTAATTACAGGAGTCATAAAAGCCAATATTCCATCGAGAATTGCCTTTAGTGTGTCCTCCCAAACCGATTCACGCACTATTTTGGATATGGGGGGAGCTGAGAAGCTGCTCGGAAGAGGAGATATGCTGTTTTTGCCAGTCGGATCATCAAAGCCGATTCGTGTTCAAGGAGCGTTTTTATCAGATGAAGAAGTGGAAAAAGTCGTGAATTACGTCATTTCACAACAAAAGGCGCAATATCAAGAAGAAATGATTCCGAACGAAGATTCCGAGGATCATGGAGATGTTGATGATGAATTATATAATGAAGCGGTTCAACTAGTTGTGGACATGCAAAGTGCAAGTGTATCCATGCTGCAAAGAAGATTTAGAATCGGCTACTCAAGAGCTGCGAGATTAATTGACGCCATGGAAGAGAGAGGGGTAGTCGGACCTTATGAGGGAAGCAAGCCGCGTCAAGTGTTGATTTCTAAAGAAGAGCTGGAGGAACGTTTGTCATAAAAATTTTCGTGTTTTTCATGCAAAAATATTTTAATAACGGGCATACTAAAACTACATTTACTAGAAAGTGAGAGATCGATGGATGGCAAAAGATGCGAAACGTAAAAAAACAAAAAGCAGTTTGAGCAGCGCCCAAGAAGTCACTTATTCGAGAGCGTTTAAAATGGCTGACAGAGCGGGAGGCTTTTCAGAAAAACATGAAAGCCATTAAAGCATAAAAATGCCAATTATAAAATGCTCCGAACATGTCACCCTAATGGATAGGACATGTTGTGAAAGCAACTGTCTACACCCTCTTTGCGGAGGTGCGCAAAATGGGAAGAGCACATAAGCAAAAAGCGCGTGATAAAAACAAAGCTAAGCTGCCGCAAGTGCCAAAAAATTTGAAGTCAGACGGCAAAAGTATTGAATTTTCAAGAGAGCTTGCCGACAAGGACGATCTTCAAGCATTGGCTCGCTCTGCTGCAGCGGACAAAAGGCAACAGAAAAGAACATAAAGGTTGTTTCAAAAGCTGTGCCTGAAAAATAATGATGAAAGACAACAGAATTCATTTTCTGTTGTCTTTTTAAGTATATGGTATTTTTTTACTTAAAATTGAACAATAAACTGAAACACACAAAAAAGTATTGGGCAACGATCAATAGTGTGTTTTCTCCGAGAATCTGCTAAAGACTTTTTAATTCCTGCATCTTATCGTATAGTATACCCCTATTTATAGATGTCATAAGTTAGCTGATCTGGCTAGAGACATCCTTGCTTTTTGTTAAATAATTAACAGTAATTTAATTATGTAAACTTTAAATAATAATTCATTTCGTTATGATTTCCTTCAATATCCTATGATTGATATAATTACTAATAACGTGTTTTTTCATGATTGGAAACAATAACATATAGAAAGCTTTCAGGCTTAGGAGGGATAGAATGGGTTTTTTACAAGAGCAAGTAAGCGAAATAAACGGGATTCAGCTGCATACCGTTTCATCAAATGCTTTTAAAACAAATTCACTCATTTTAAGGTTAAAGGCGCCGCTATCGGAAAAGGATGTAACCATTCGAGCTTTGCTTCCCCATGTTTTGCAAAGAGGTACAGCATCCTACCCATCCACAACTGAATTAAGGAAATATTTGGATGATTTGTACGGTGCAACACTGCAAGTCGATTTAGCCAAAAAGGGAGAAAACCATATCATTACGTTCCGGATGGAAATCCCGAATGAAAAATTTTTAAAAGATAAGACACCTTTATTGGAAAAAGGGATCGAATTGTTGTCCGAAGTACTTCTTTCGCCTCCTCTGCAAGAAGGGGTGTTCAATCAAAGCATTATCGAACAAGAAAAGCGGACATTAAAACAGCGCATTCAAGCGGTTTATGACGATAAAATGCGTTATGCGAATTTACGTTTAATCCAAGAAATGTGCAAAACTGAGCCGTACCGTCTGCATGTCAACGGAGAGAAAGAGCATATCGACCAAATTTCTCCTCAACAGCTGACGGATTATTATACAAACATGCTGCAGCATGATGAAGTCGATTTATTTGTGATCGGGGATATTGAAAACGAACAAGTGGCTGATATTGTCAGGAAATATTTCCGTTTAACAAAATCCAATCAACAAGCTAGGGCTGAAAGTGTTGAAAAAAAAATTGAGAAGGTTAACGAAGTTATCGAAGAACAAGACATTACCCAAGGGAAATTGAACATCGGGTACCGCACGCACACAACATATAGTGATCATGATTATTACGCATTGCAAGTGTTTAACGGCATTTTTGGGGGATTTCCGCATTCGAAGCTGTTTCTAAACGTTCGCGAAAAGAACAGTCTTGCTTATTATGCTTCCTCGAGAGTGGAAAGCCATAAAGGCTTGTTAATGGTGATGTCAGGAATTGAAATGAAGAACTACGAACGCGCTCTCACGATTATTCATGAACAAATGGAAGCGATGAAAAAAGGAGATTTTACAGATAAAGAATTGGAACAAACGAAAGCGGTGATCAAAAATCAGTTGCTGGAAACAATCGATACCCCTTACGGAATGACGGAAGTGCTGTACCACAATGTTGTTGCGAAAACAAACCGAACTATTGAAGAATGGATCGAAGGGGTAGAAAAGGTCCAAAAAGACGAAATCGTCCAGCTTGCTGAAAAAATTCAACTGGATACGGTTTATTTTTTGAAAGGGGGCGGATCTTTATGATAAAAGAAATTACATTCGATCAACTGAAAGAAACGTATTATTATAAGAAAATGGAAAATGGATTAGATGTTTATGTCCTTCCAAAACAAGGGATTCATAAAACGTATGCGACATTCACCACTAAATACGGTTCTATTGACAATAAATTCGTTCCAATTGGCAAAGAGGAAATCGTTCACGTCCCGGATGGCATTGCTCACTTTTTGGAACATAAGCTTTTTGAAAAAAAGGATGGGGACGTATTTCAACAGTTTAGTGAACAAGGGGCATCGGCCAATGCATTTACATCCTTCACGAGAACGACATATCTTTTTTCCAGCACGGCAAATGTTGAAAAAAATTTAGAAACGTTAGTAGATTTTGTCCAAAGTCCTTATTTTACTGACCAATCCGTTGAAAAAGAAAAAGGCATTATAGGTCAAGAAATCAACATGTACCAAGACAATCCTGATTGGCGGCTTTATTTTGGACTCATCCAAAACATGTATGAAAGCCATCCAGTACGGATTGACATTGCCGGCACAATTGATTCGATAAATCAAATTACAAAAGAGCAGCTTTATGAATGCTACGAAACGTTTTACCATCCCAGCAACATGCTCCTGTTTGTGATCGGGCCTGTTCAACCGGAAAAAATTATCAAGCAAGTGGAAGAGAATCAGGCAAAAAAAGATTTTAAAAAGCCAACCAATATTGTTCGTGAACAAGTACATGAAAGAGATGAAGTGTTTAAAACGAGTGAAAAAATTTATATGAATGTCAAGTCGTCGAAATGCTTAGTCGGCTTAAAGGCAAAACATCCTTTCCGAAAAGGGGAAGAGCTGCTTACGCATGAGCTTTCCATGAATTTAATTTTAGAAATGCTTTTTGGCAAAAGCTCAAAGCTTTATTTGGAATTGTATGAAAAAGGGCTCATTGATGATACGTTCAGCTTCGATTATACAGAGGAGTACAGCTTCGGTTTTGCTATGGTCGGCGGCGATACCGACCGGCCGGATGAGCTGAGTGAATATATAAAAGAAGCTCTTATGAAAAGCAAGCAATCGTTATTTACCGATGAGCAGCTGGAAGCCGCCAAAAAGAAAAAAATCGGCTCTTTTTTAAGGGCTTTTAATTCTCCTGAATTTATCGCCAATCAATTTACCCGGTATCAATTTAACGAAATGAATCTGTTCGATGTTGTGCAAGCTTTAGAAAATGTAAACATGGACACGATTGAAGCAGTTTTAAAAGAAGCGATTGATGAAGATTATTTAACAGTTTTCCAAGTTTTGCCGAAATCATAATATTGCGGAGGGGAAATCTTGAAAACAGCGTTAGTAACTGGAGCCAGCGGAGGAATCGGAAAAGCGGTTGTAGAAAAATTGGCTCAGGAAGGATATCAAATTTATGCTCAATACTTTCGAAACATTGAACCGTTAAAAGAAGCAATGAAGTTATATGATCAGATCATTCCAGTTTATGCGGATTTGTCATCGGAAAGCGGGACGGAACAATTACTTGAAAACATTCCAACTTCTATAGATGCTCTTATTTTTGCTAACGGTATTTCCCACTACGGACTGATTCAAGATGTTTTGATGGAAGATTATCAAAAAATTATACAGCTTCATCTCACGTCGCCTTTTTTTATTACTCAAAAAGTAGTCAGTGGAATGATAAGAAAACAAAAAGGAAGCATTCTTTTCATCTCCTCTATATGGGGGCAGACAGGAGCCAGCTGTGAAGCTTTGTATTCCATGGCAAAAGGGGGGCAAATTTCCTTTGTGAAAGCACTAGCGAAGGAATTAGCGCCTTCCAATATTCGCGTCAACGCCGTTGCGCCAGGCATGATCGATACAAGTATGAATGATCGATTCTCTCCTGAAGAATTGGAAGATATTAAAAACAGCATCCCCCTTGAAAGAAATGGAAAGCCTGAAGAAGTCGCGAATGTTGTTTTATTCCTTATTAGCGAGCAAGCTTCCTACATTACAGGTCAGGTGATTGCTGTCAATGGAGGATGGTACTGCTGATTCCCTCTCCCGTATAAAAACTGCATGATCAAGGGAAAATAAAAATTGATTAAACGATAAAGGAGGGGAACATATGTCAGTATTGGAAAATTGGAATCAATGGAAAGATTTTTTGGCGGATCGCCTCCAGCAAGCAGAAAGCGGCGGATTGTCCCAAGAGGTTATTTCCAATTTAGCGTATGAAATCGGTGATTATTTAGCAAAGCAAGTGGAGCCGAAAAACCCTGAAGAAAAAATTCTTCACGATCTGTGGAGTGTCGCTTCAAAAGAGGAGCAACATGCAATCGCCAACATGATGGTGAAACTTGTTCAAAATGACAGCGTCCATTAGGATGTTTTTCATTTATTACTGTCAAGTTAGGGCACTTGGTGAAATGACCAAGATGCCCTTTATTTTTTCCTTGCAATTATCCTTTCTTCTTTATCTAAAATGATTTATTATAAATTTATAGGTGTGTTATTTGGGGGTCTTTGAAGGTGGAAAAAACTGAATGGTATTTAGAATATAAAATTCAAAAAAACCGGCCGGGGCTGCTGGGAGATGTTTCGTCTTTGCTCGGTATGCTGAACATTAATATCGTTACGATTAACGGCGTTGATGATATGCGCCGCGGGATGCTTCTGCGCTGCGAAACGATTGAACAAATTAAAAGGCTTGAATCTATTCTGAATACGATGGACAACATAACAGTGACAAAATTGCGGCAGCCTAAGCTGAGAGATCGTCTTGCTGTCCGTCATGGCTTTTATATTCAACGGGATGCAGATGATAAAAAGACGTTCCGTTTTGTTCGCGATGAGCTTGGTATTCTTGTTGATTTTATGGCCGAGCTCTTTAAACAAGACGGTCATAAATTAATCGGCATACGCGGAATGCCGCGTGTCGGAAAAACAGAATCGATCGTAGCGGCGAGCGTCTGTGCGAATAAAAGATGGCTTTTTCTCTCTTCAACCATGCTGAAGCAAACTGTCCGGGAAAGGCTGATTGCTGATGAATACCGGACAGATAACGTGTTTATTTTAGATGGAATCGTCACGATGAAAAGAGGCTCTGAACAGCATTTGCAATTAGTTCGGGAAGTGATGCAGCTTCCGGCAACGAAAGTCGTGGAGCATCCAGATATTTTCGTTCAGAGCTCCGAATATACTTTGGATGATTTCGACTACATTATTGAACTTAGACATCACCCTGATGAAGAAATTACGTATGACGTTGTAGAAAATAATCATCAGCCGTTTGGCCACTCAATTTATAATGGATTTGATTTTTAGAAAGGTGGGTACGTTTTGAGCGAGTTAGGTAACCATCTGAGACAAGCTAGGCTGGAAAAAAACATTTCACTCGATGACTTGCAGGAAATAACTAAAATTCAAAAGCGCTATTTAATCGGCATTGAGGAAGGAAACTACTCGATCATGCCGGGGAATTTTTATGTGCGTGCGTTTATTAAACAATACGCGGAAGCGGTTGACCTTGATCCGGATGTTTTATTTGAACAGTATAAAAATGAAATACCAAGTACATATGATGAGATACCTGAGAAATTGTCCCGCGTTCAAACGCATAAAGAGCTTCCAAAGCCGGCTTCCAAATTTTTAGAGCTGTTGCCGAAGCTTGCCGTCATCGCTGTTATTATTTTGGTGGCGATTATCGTTTGGGTGCTTTCCCAGCGTGGAAGCACAGATGAAGGCGTTCAGACGGAGGACGATACAAAATCCGTCAAAATAGAAACCTCTGGCGTGGAGCCTGAGAAAAAAGAGCAAAATAATATTGTCGATGAAAAAGACCGTTCGGTTGAAGAAACAGAACAAGAGGAGAAAAAAGATGAGAACGCCGAAAATGAAACGAAGCAAACATTGACGGTAAAAGAAGTAAGAGGGAAAGAAACCGTATATGAATTGTCCAATGCGGACAAATTGGTGATCGATATTTCAACCAATGGGAATTCGTGGATAGAAGTGAAGAACGGAAAAGGAAAATCGTTTTTTGCAGGAATGATGCGACAAAATGAGCAGAAAACGGTTGATGTAACAGCGGAAGAAGAAGCAAAAATCGTTGTAGGCGATGCTCGATTTACGACCATTCAAGTGAATGGAGAAGCCGTTTCTTATGAAACGGACCCGAATAAAATGGTTCGGCAGGATATTATCATTTTAAATAACAAGAATGAATAAGTCATCGTATGAGATGGCTTATTCTTTCTTACTTTATGCTAGTGGAGGTACAAAATGAATTTGCCAAATCGAATTACTGTATCAAGAATTATGCTAATTCCAATATTTATGATTGTGATGCTGGGCGATTTTAATTGGGGAAATTGGTCGGTCGGTGAAGAAGTCATCCCTGTCAAACATGTCGTTGGCGCCCTCATTTTTATTTTAGCTTCGACGACCGATTGGATTGATGGATATTATGCACGCAAGCTTGGACTTGTGACAAATTTAGGAAAGTTTTTAGATCCTCTTGCCGATAAATTGCTCGTTTCTTCAGCTCTCATCATATTGGTGGAAATAGGTGCTGCTCCGTCTTGGATTGTCATTCTGATCATCAGCCGTGAATTTGCCGTAACCGGATTGCGTTTAGTTCTGGCCGGTGAAGGAGAAGTCGTAGCAGCTAACATGCTCGGCAAAATAAAAACATGGACGCAGATCGTGGCTATTTCCGCTTTGCTTTTACATAATATACCTTTTGAATGGATTTCGTTTCCATTTGCAGACATTGCTTTGTGGGTTGCGCTCTTTTTTACCATTTTATCTGGATGGGACTATTTCATGAAAAATAAACACGCGTTTGTCCATTCGAAATAACCATGTGGAGGATATTGTATGAATGTGAATGCTGAAATTATTGCTGTCGGTTCAGAACTGTTGCTTGGACAGATCGCCAACACAAACGCCCAATTTATATCAAAAAAGCTTGCTGAAATAGGTGTTAATGTTTTTTATCATACGGTCGTTGGAGACAATGCTGAAAGGCTCAAGCATACGATCGAAACGGCAAAAAAACGGTCGAATTGCATCATTTTTACCGGCGGGCTCGGCCCGACAAAAGATGATTTGACGAAAGAAACGATTGCACGTATTTTGAATAAACGTCTCGTGATCGACGAGGCGGCGATGAAAAACATTGAGGATTTTTTTAAACGGACGAAACGGACAATGTCGGAAAACAATCGGAAACAAGCATTAGTTTTGGAAGGTTCTACTGTTTTGCCAAATCATTACGGAATGGCGCCAGGAATGGCGTTAGAGGCGAACGGAATTACATATTTGCTAATGCCGGGCGTTCCGAAAGAAATGAAGCCGATGTTTATCAACTACGGTGTGCCGTTTTTGCAATATCATTACGGGTTAAAAGAAAAAATCATATCGCGTGTACTTCGTTTCTTTGGCATCGGCGAATCTCAGCTTGAAACAGATATAGAGGATCTGATTGATCAGCAAACAAATCCGACCATCGCGCCGCTGGCAAAAGACGGCGAAGTAACATTGCGCCTGACAGCAAAACATGAAGATGAGTCGACTGCGCTGAAGCTGATTGACGAAACAGAAAAAAAGATTTTAAGCCGTGTTGGCCGATATTTTTATGGACACGGTGAAACTTCGATCCAAGAGCAGCTTATGAAGCTTCTAAAAGAAAAGCAATATACTATTTCGGCTGCAGAAAGTTTGACGGGCGGTCTTTTTTCCGAACAGCTGACCCATTTTCCAGGCGCTTCGAATATTGTGCTTGGAGGAATTGTCTGCTATACAAACGAAGTGAAGCAGCATGTTCTTGGCGTGTCGGAAGAAACGTTGAAAACAAAAGGAGCCGTTAGCTCTGAATGTGCGAAAGAAATGGCGGAAAATATAAAAAAATTGACCGGCAGCAATATCGGCATCAGCTTTACGGGAGTGGCAGGACCTGATCCTTCTGAAGGAAAAGAAGTTGGGACTGTCTATATCGGTATTCAAATCGACGATCGGCCGACGGCAGTCTTTGAGCTTCATCTTTCCGGTACTCGGGAAGGGATCAGGCACAGAACGGCAAATTATGGCTGCTACTATGTAATGAATGTAATAAAGGAAATGGAAAACCGGTTATGAGCGTCTTCATCCGGTTTTTTAATTTTTATATAATGAAAATTAAAAAACGAATAAATGTTCCCTTTTTTCTTGGCAAACAGGAAAAAACACGGTATATTTATTTTGAAGCTATCAATTTTTTAAGGAGGAAATTGTATTGAATCATGATCGTCAAGCTGCCTTGGAAATGGCGTTAAAACAGATTGAAAAACAATTCGGAAAAGGTTCGATAATGAAGCTTGGAGAACAGGCTGAGCGAAAAGTTTCAACAGTTCCAAGCGGATCGCTGGCATTGGATGCAGCTCTTGGCGTCGGCGGATATCCTCGAGGTCGGATTATTGAAATATATGGACCGGAAAGCTCCGGTAAAACGACAGTGGCCCTTCATGCCATTGCTGAAGTTCAAGCTCTAGGCGGGCAAGCAGCGTTCATCGATGCGGAACATGCGCTCGACCCTGTCTATGCGCAAAATTTAGGTGTTAATATTGATGAACTGCTTTTGTCGCAGCCCGATACCGGCGAGCAGGCTCTTGAGATTGCAGAAGCTCTCGTTCGCAGCGGTGCAGTCGACATCATTGTCATTGACTCGGTCGCAGCACTCGTCCCAAAAGCGGAAATTGAAGGCGAAATGGGCGATGCGCATGTCGGATTGCAGGCGCGTCTTATGTCACAAGCGCTTCGGAAGCTTTCAGGAGCCATTAGCAAGTCGAAAACCATTGCGATTTTTATTAATCAAATAAGGGAAAAAGTGGGCGTCATGTTCGGAAATCCCGAGACAACTCCAGGGGGACGCGCGCTGAAATTTTACTCATCTGTCCGCCTTGAAGTGCGCAGAGCTGAACAGCTGAAACAAGGAAATGATATGGTAGGAAACAAAACGAAAATTAAAGTTGTCAAAAACAAAGTAGCGCCTCCTTTTAGAACGGCAGAAGTTGATATCATGTACGGGGAAGGGATTTCAAAAGAAGGAGAAATCATCGACCTGGGAACGGAATTGGATATTATACAAAAAAGCGGTTCGTGGTATTCTTACCAAGAGGAGCGTTTAGGACAGGGAAGAGAAAATGCAAAGCAATTTTTGCGCGAAAATCCGGATATTCGCGATGCCATTCAGCAAGAAATTCGCAAGGCATATGGCCTTGAAACGAATGAACCTGTGCAAGAGGGGCAGGAAACGTTCGAGCTTTTGGATGAATAATGTACGCACATCTTAGCGTAAGGCTGGCGGAGTAGCCGGTCTTATTTTTTTGATCAAAAAAAGCCCCATCCTTTGTTCGACAAGATGAAAACTTGACAAGGGTTATTCCCACATTTAAAATGGATATGTATATTTTTTCATTTTTGCAATATATTTAACATATTTTTTTGGAAAATGTTATTGGGAGAGTAAATGTGTAATGCCGACACTTTCTTTGTGACAAGTTCATAGCAAGAGGAGGTGAAAGAATGGAACTCATTGAAATCATCTCCATTTTGCTTGGCCTAATCGTCGGTGCAGTTGTTGGTTATTTTGTTCGAAAATCCATTGCTGAAGCGAAAATAGCGGGTGCAAAAAACGCCGCGGAACAAATTCTTGAAGATGCTAAGCGTGAAGCTGAAGCAACGAAAAAAGAAGCGCTTCTGGAAGCAAAGGATGAAATTCATAAGCTTCGTTTGGAAGTAGAAAAAGAAATTCGCGAAAGAAGAAATGAACTTCAAAAACAAGAAAACCGTTTAATGCAAAAAGAGGAGAATCTCGATCGAAAAGATGAATCATTAGATAAGCGTGAGGCGATGCTAGATAAAAAAGAAGATTCTCTAAATGAAAGACAACAGCATATTGAAGAGATGGAAAGCAAAGTGGAAAAGATGGTGCAAGAAGGACAAATAGAGCTTGAACGCATTTCGGGTTTATCGCGTGAAGAGGCGAAACAAATCATCCTTGAACGAGTGGAAAAGGAACTTTCTCATGATATTGCTGTAATGGTGAAAGAAGCAGAAACAAAGGCGAAAGAAGAAGCAGACAAAAAAGCAAAGGCAATTCTTTCCCTTGCTATACAGCGCTGTGCAGCAGATCATGTGGCTGAAACGACCGTTTCTGTTGTGAATTTGCCAAATGACGAAATGAAAGGGAGAATTATCGGCAGAGAAGGAAGAAATATCCGCACTCTTGAAACGTTGACAGGGATCGACCTCATCATCGACGATACACCGGAAGCGGTTATTTTATCAGGATTTGATCCGATTCGCCGTGAAACAGCAAGAATTGCGCTTGACAAGCTTGTTCAAGACGGGCGCATTCATCCAGCGCGAATTGAAGAAATGGTGGAAAAATCGCGGCGGGAAGTGGACGAGCATATTAGGGAAATCGGAGAACAAACGACATTTGAAGTTGGCGTTCACGGTCTTCATCCGGATTTGATCAAAATTTTAGGCAGATTGAAATTTCGAACGAGCTATGGCCAGAACGTGCTGAAGCATTCAATAGAGGTTGCTTTTTTAACCGGATTGATGGCTGCCGAATTAGGTGAGGATCAAATCCTTGCAAGACGTGCAGGGCTTCTGCACGACATCGGAAAAGCCATTGACCACGAAGTAGAAGGAAGCCATGTTGAAATCGGCGTGGAGCTGGCAACAAAGTATAAAGAACACCCGGTTGTCATCAACAGCATTGCTTCCCATCATGGGGATGAAGAACCGACATCGGTAATTGCGGTTTTAGTTGCAGCGGCTGATGCTTTATCGGCAGCACGGCCGGGTGCCCGCAGTGAAACGCTTGAAAATTATATTCGCAGGCTTGAAAAATTGGAGGAAATTTCCGAGTCGTTTGAAGGTGTGGAAAAATCGTACGCCATTCAAGCAGGCCGCGAAGTTCGCATCATGGTAAAACCGGATGCAATAGATGATTTAGAAGCTCATCGATTAGCAAGAGATATTCGCAAGCGGATCGAAGAAGAGCTTGACTACCCTGGACATATTAAAGTGACCGTCATTAGGGAAACTCGTGCGGTTGAATATGCCAAATAAAGTGGTACATGAAAATGTGCCGCTTTATTTTTTTTTCAATTTATGCAAAACTATATAATAAACATTTAGAAAGGAATTCATCATGAAAGTTTTATTTGTAGGCGATGTGGTAGGAGCAAAAGGGAGAGAAATGGTTGAACAATATTTGCCGAAGCTGAAGAAAAAATATAATCCTGAAGTAACAATTGTCAATGGTGAAAATTCTGCACATGGCAAAGGAATAACTATGAAAATTTACCAGAAGCTTCTTTCATTGGGAGTTCAGGCAGTGACAATGGGCAACCATACTTGGGATAAAAAAGAAATTTTTGAATTTATCGATGAAGCAAAAGCGTTGATTCGACCGGCTAACTTTCCTGAAGGCACACCAGGAAAAGGAATCGTGTACGTGGAAGCGGATGGAAAAGAGCTTGCAGTCATAAACCTCCAGGGAAGAACATTTTTGCCGGCAATCGATTGCCCTTTTCGGAAAGCGGATGAATTGATTCAAGAAGCGAAGAAAAGAACTCCATATATTTTTGTTGATTTTCATGCGGAAGCAACGAGCGAAAAACAAGCGATGGGCTGGTATTTGGATGGGAAAGTTTCCGCAGTGGTTGGCACTCATACACACGTTCAAACTGCCGATGAAAGAATTTTAGATAAAGGAACGGCATTTATTACCGATGTCGGGATGACAGGACCATATGACGGTATTTTAGGAGTTGACAGGGAAGCAGTATTAAAAAAATTTTTAACGAATCTCCCTGTTCGGTTTGAAATCAATGAAGGCAGAGGACAATTAAATGCCGTATTAGTGGAAATTGAGGAAGGAACCGGCAAAGCGAAATCGATCAAACGAATATTAATCAATGATGATCACGTTTATTTTGAATAAATTAAATAAAAAAAAATTAAAAATAAGCAGGAATACTGCCAAACTTTAGGGAATATAGTAACTATGGGATGGAACCAATTGTTCAAGAGGTGATGGGTCTTTTGAACAATGCATCTAACAGCATTTGTTCCAATAAATTTTCACGAACCATTGTAAAAAATGAAGGGGGAACTAGGAAATGGAAATATTAAAAGTTTCAGCAAAATCTAATCCGAATTCTGTCGCCGGAGCGCTAGCAGGGGTGCTGAGGGAGCGTGGAGCCGCCGAAATTCAAGCGATTGGAGCTGGAGCATTGAATCAAGCTGTAAAAGCGGTAGCGATAGCAAGAGGATTTGTAGCTCCGAGCGGTGTTGACTTAATTTGTATTCCGGCATTTACAGATATTCAAATAGACGGTGAAGAACGAACAGCCATTAAATTGATTGTTGAGCCGAGATAACATGTTTAAATAAATTAGCTAAACAGTCTGCACTCCTTTTCGGTTGCAGACTGTTTTTTGCTTAAAATGTTGATAATATTTATCGGTTTTATTATAATTTCATTATACAGAAATAAAGAATGGTGAATATTTAAAATTTTTTGTCATTACAAGCATTTAAACTTGTAATTTTGATTATTTAGGGATAAAATTGAAATCGTTTAGGATTATCCCAAAAATTTTAAGGTATGGTGGTTTTGCTGCCAGAACAAGGTTATTATGGCTAAAAATAGCATAATTCATCATCATAGACTTTTCGGCAAGGCAGTGGGCCTCTAAAATACCGGAAATGATAAAGATATTTTAGATCCAAAGGAGTGTAACATAGAAATGGTAAACCAACTCTCATGGAAAGTCGGTGGGCAGCAAGGAGAAGGAATCGAAAGTACAGGAGAAGTCTTTGCAATTACGCTCAACCGGCTTGGTTATTACCTATATGGATACCGCCACTTTTCTTCACGAATTAAAGGGGGACATACAAACAATAAAATTCGTGTCAGCACGAAGAAAGTTCGAACGATAAGCGATGATTTAGATATTCTTGTTGCTTTTGACCAAGAAACGATCGATTTTAATTTTCACGAATTGCGGGACGGCGGAGTTATTCTTGCCGATGCAAAGTTTGGACCGAAAATCCCTGAAGGAAGCAATGTTTCCTTATATTCAGTACCTTTTACGGAAATCGCTTCAGAGCTGGGAACATCTTTAATGAAGAACATGGTTGCAATCGGTGCAACAAGCGCAATTTTGAATCTTGACCCGTCATTATTTCAGGAAGTTGTACAAGACACTTACGGAAGAAAAGGCGAACAAGTCGTCTTAAACAACATGGAGGCGATTAGAAAAGGCGCCCAATATTTAAAAGAAGAATTAGGGTTTGACCGTTCAGATCTTTATTTGGAAAAAGCTGATGGTCAAAAGCGGATGTTCATGATTGGAAACGACGCCATCGCTCTAGGTGCGATTGCCGCTGGTGCACGCTTTATGGCTGCCTATCCGATTACTCCCGCTTCGGAAATTATGGAATATTTGATTAAAAAGCTTCCAGATTTAGGAGGAGCTGTCATTCAGACGGAAGACGAAATCGCTGCAGCCACAATGGCGATTGGAGCCAACTATGCTGGCGCTAGGGCATTTACTTCCTCTGCTGGTCCTGGTTTATCATTAATGATGGAATCGATCGGTCTGTCAGGCATGACGGAAACTCCGCTAGTCATAGTTGATACACAGCGCGGTGGTCCGAGCACTGGACTTCCAACTAAGCAGGAGCAATCGGATTTAATGGCTATGATTTACGGAACACATGGAGAGATACCAAAAATTGTTATTGCACCGAGCACGGTGGAAGAAGCATTTTATGATACGGTTGAGGCGTTTAACTTAGCGGAAGAGTACCAATGCCCTGTGATTGTACTTTCTGATTTGCAGCTTTCTCTTGGTAAGCAAACGGTTGAACCTCTTTCCTATGAATCTATCCAAATTCGGCGCGGAAAACTATTAAATGAAGAATTAGTTCCGGAAGCAGGCAATCAAGGGTATTTCAAACGCTATGAAATAACAGAAGACGGTATATCGCCGCGAGTGATTCCTGGAATGAAAAACGGCATCCACCATGTGACAGGTGTTGAGCACGATGAAACCGGAAAACCTTCGGAAGCTGCCGCAAACAGAAAGGCGCAAATGGAAAAACGGCTTCGCAAATTAGAACAAATAGAGTTCAACAATAAAGTTCATAAAAATGACAAGCATGAAGAGCCGGATATTTTGTTCATCGGCTACATTTCGACAAGAGGGGCCATTGAGGAAGCGATGGAACGTCTAGAAGAAGACGGAGTGAAAGTGAACCATGCGCATATCCGTCTCATTCATCCATTCCCGAAAGAGGAAATTCGCCCGCTCATTGAAAAGGCTAAACAAGTCATCGTTGTGGAGCATAATGCAACAGGACAATTAGCAAATCTTATAAAAATGAATGTCGGATTTGCTGACAAAATTCAATCTCTATTAAAATATGACGGAAACCCGTTCCTGCCGAATGAAATTTATACGCAAAGCAAGGAGTTCACAAAACAAGGAGTGTTGTTCTAAATGGCCACTTTTAAAGATTTTCGCAACAATGTCAAACCGAATTGGTGTCCGGGTTGCGGCGATTTCTCGGTTCAAGCAGCTATACAGAGGGCAGCGGCTAATGTCGGTTTGGAACCGCATCAGCTTGCAGTCATTTCCGGAATTGGATGCTCAGGAAGGATTTCAGGTTATATATATTCTTACGGCTTCCATGGAATTCACGGTCGTGCGCTTCCGATCGCACAAGGTGTAAAAATGGCGAACCAAGATTTAACGGTCATAGCAGCTGGCGGTGACGGCGATGGGTTTGCTATTGGTACGGCGCATACCATTCATTCGATGAGAAGAAATATCGACATTACGTATATTGTGATGGACAACCAAATTTACGGGTTAACAAAAGGACAAACGTCCCCAAGAAGTGATGTCGGTTTTAAAACAAAAAGCACCCCGCAAGGTTCAATTGAATCTCCGCTGTCCGTAATGGAATTGGCGTTAACAGCAGGTGCTACGTTTGTTGCGCAAAGCTTTTCGACAGATTTAAAAGATTTAACTTCCTTGATCGAACAAGCAATTCAGCATAAAGGCTTTTCCTTTATCAACGTGTTCAGTCCTTGCGTTACTTATAACAAAGTGAACACATACGACTGGTTTAAAGAGAATTTAACAAAGCTGAAAGATATTGAAGGATATGATCCTTCTGACAAAAAACTTGCGATGCAAACGTTAATGGAATATAACGGTCTTGTAACAGGTCTTATTTATCAAAATAAAGAACAAAAACCATATGAAGAGCTTGTTCCAGGATTCGGCGAAGTGCCGCTTGCAAAAGCTGAACTGAAACTTAGCAAAGAAAAATTTGACGAATTAGTAGCAGAGTTTATGTAGGAGAGGGGTTCCCCTCTCTCTTTTTTTGATTTCAATTGTTAAAGGAAGAAATCTACTTTTAGCTTATTTCTAGAAATCTTGTATCGAAAATTTTTAAAAAAAGTGTCTTTATTATAAAATAATGGTGCAATATTGTGTTCTGCTACTTAACACGATATACTATAAAACAGTGTACACTTTTAAACATGAAGGAGTAATGCGGCATGAATGAAAAACAACGATTAGCAACCACGCTGGTTAATCCTTCGGACAAAAAATCCGAGAAGGATTACAGTAAGTATTTCGAGCGTGTTTACATTCCGCCTTCTTTAAAAGATGCGAAAAAGCGCGGAAAAGAAGAAGTGAAATACCATAAAGATTTTGTCATTCCTGAACATTTAAAAGGAATGGGAGAAGGCAGAAAGTTTTATATTCGCACATACGGATGTCAAATGAATGAACATGATACGGAAGTGATGGCCGGTATTTTTATGCAGCTCGGATATAAGCCGACTGACAGCACAGAAGATGCTGATGTTATTTTGTTAAACACATGTGCGATCAGGGAAAACGCTGAAAACAAAGTATTTGGGGAAATTGGGCATTTGAAGCCGCTCAAAATGGAAAAGCCGGATCTTATCTTAGGTGTTTGCGGCTGCATGTCCCAAGAAGAATCTGTTGTCAACAAAATTTTAAAGCAGTACCAATATGTTGATTTAATTTTTGGAACACACAACATTCACCGCCTTCCGCATTTGTTGAATGAAGCGTACATGTCGAAGGAAATGGTCGTGGAGGTTTGGTCAAAAGAAGGCGATGTGATTGAAAACCTTCCGAAAGTCCGGAAAGGAAATATTAAAGCTTGGGTCAATATTATGTACGGCTGCGACAAATTTTGCACGTATTGCATTGTTCCGTACACTCGAGGCAAAGAACGGAGCCGCAGACCGGAGGATATTATTCAAGAAGTTCGCCACCTTGCAGCGCAAGGGTATAAAGAAATCACGTTACTTGGTCAAAACGTAAATGCCTACGGGAAAGATTTTGACGATATCAAATACGGCCTAGGCGATTTAATGGACGAGCTTCGAAAAATCGATATCGCCAGAATTCGTTTTACCACAAGTCACCCGAAAGATTTTGACGACCGTTTAATTGAAGTTTTGGCCAAAGGCGGCAACCTTGTCGATCATATCCATCTTCCGGTGCAGTCAGGCAGCTCGGAAATATTGAAATTGATGGCACGCAAATATACGCGCGAACAGTATTTAGAATTAGTGCAAAAAATTAAAAAGGCGATTCCAAACGTTTCGTTAACGACTGATATCATTGTCGGCTTTCCAAATGAGACGGATGAGCAGTTTGAAGAAACACTCTCCCTCTATCGCGAAGTCGGCTTTGACAGTGCCTATACGTTCATTTATTCGCCTCGGGAAGGAACGCCTGCTGCTAAAATGAAAGATAATGTCCCGATGGAAGTGAAAAAAGAACGGCTGCAGCGATTAAATGCATTAGTCAACGAAATTTCCGCCCAAAAAATGAAAGAATATGAAGGCAAAGTCGTTGAGGTATTAGTTGAAGGCGAGAGCAAAAACAATCCTGACATTTTGGCAGGGTATACGAGAAAAAATAAACTAGTTAACTTTAAAGGTCCGAAATCGGCGATTGGTCAGCTTGTAAAAGTAAAAATTACAAAAGCCAAAACCTGGACTCTTGATGGAGAAATGGTGGAAGAGCAAATTGGGGTGACATTGTAATGGCGTATACGAAAGACGATATTTTAGAAAAGGCAAAAGAACTGGCGCAAATGATAGCCGAAACAGAGCAAGTTGACTTCTTTAAAAAAGCGGAAGAACAAATTAACGAAAATCAAAAAGTTCGGGAAATGATTGCCAGCATTAAAAGCCTGCAAAAACAAGCCGTCAATTTTCAGCATTTCGGAAAGCATGAAGCTCTCAAACAAGTGGAGGAGAAAATTGACAGCCTGTATGAAGAATTAGATCAAATTCCGATCGTCCAGCAATTTAAAGAATCGCAAATTGAAGTTAACGATCTTCTTCAATTAGTAGCGAATACAATTTCAAACCATGTGACAAATGAAATTATTCGCTCAACTGGCGGCAATCTGTTAACGGGTGAAACAGGCGCCCAAATTCGGAATAAACATGGATCTTGCCATTAATCGTATTAAGGTTTTCAGGCTATTTTTGAAAAAATAAAAACCGTTTGAGCTTATGAACAATCGGTATTTCTATGATTTCGGCCAATCCTCCCTCATTTTGTTTAAAGACGCGTCAGCGTCTTTTTTAATTTTTGGTACATATTTTCTGGCTCATGCATAGAATGAACTAGAAGGATTTATGAAAATATCGAGCTTGTCCTAGCGAAAATCTTTTTACGATCGTTTTGAGGAGGGTTTGGCAAATGGCAGAATATAGGGAAATCATAACGAAAGCGGTAGTAGCAAAAGGTCGAAAGTTTACTCAAGCAACACATACGATTAGTCCTGAGAAGAAACCAGCAAGTATTTTGGGTGGTTGGATTATTAACCATAAATATGATGCACAAAAACGGGGGAAAACAGTTGAAATCGAGGGAACATATGATATTAACGTTTGGTATTCATTTGATGAAAATACGAAAACAGAAGTAGTTACAGAGCGTGTCAAGTATACAGATGTGTTAAAATTACGATATAAAGATGACAACTATTTAGATGACGAGAACGAAGTGGTTGCCCGTGTTTTGCAGCAGCCGAATTGTCTGGAAGTCACCATTTCTCCAAACGGCGAAAACATTGTGGTTCAAGTAGAAAGAGAATTTTTAGCAGAGGTCATCGGAGAAACGAAAGTGGTCGTCTCCGTCCATCCTAACAACTTGTCTGAATCCGATGAGGAATGGGATGATTGGGAAGAGGATTTAGAGGATGAAATAGAAGATTTGACGCCAGAGCTTTTAGAAGGTGAACCAGAAGAATAATGAAAAACTAGGAGGGCTGCTTCCTAGTTTTTTTATGTCAAAGGTTTGGCGGAATAAACAAATCTGTGAATAATCGTGTACTTGCTTCCTGTTTTTTATGTCAAAGATTTGACGGGAAAAACTAATTTGCGATAATCGCTCGCTGGTTTCCTTGTTTTTTCGGCAAATGTTTGACGGAATAAACAATCTACGAATAATCGTGCCCTTGCTTCCTGTTTTTTATGTCAAAGGTTTGGCGGAATAAACTAATTTGCGATAATCACGCACCTGTTTCTTAATTTTTTATGTCAAAAGTTTAAAGAAATAAACAAATCCGCCATTAATCATGAACATTTATGTCAAAGGTTGACGCAATAAACAAATTTGCGAATAATCATGTACGTGCTTTTTAGTTTTATTGTTTTGTCATAGGTTATTTGAGCGAATAAGTTTTTTTCGGAATAAAGAGTTTGTGCTATAATAAAAGATGTTAACTTTTACATACAGTCGGGGGATGAACATGGCACAATACACGCCAATGATACAGCAATATTTAAACATCAAGGCAGACTATCAGGATGCCTTTTTATTTTTTCGTTTAGGCGATTTTTATGAAATGTTTTTTGAGGATGCCATCAAGGCTTCTCAAGAATTGGAAATTACGTTAACAAGCCGTGATGGCGGGGGCGAGGAAAGAATCCCGATGTGCGGGGTGCCGTATCACTCAGCCTCAAGCTACATCGAACAGCTCATTGAAAAGGGCTATAAGGTGGCGATTTGTGAACAAACAGAAGATCCGAAACAAGCAAAAGGTGTTGTGAAACGGGAAGTCGTTCAGCTCATTACACCAGGGACATTAATGGAAGGAAAAGGGCTAGGCGAGAAAGACAACCAATATATTGCTTCCGTTACGGTCTTTGAAGCGCTTTTCGGCTTAGCTTTGACGGATATTACGACAGGGGAATCATATGTCACCCTTCTCTCCACAATGGAGGACTGCTTGGGCGAGCTTTATTCCCGCCAAGTGAAAGAGATTGTAGTGGCAGATGATTTTCCTGAGAAACTGAAAAAAATGATATTAGAAAGACAGCCTGTGACATTTTCGATTGAAAAAGACGCAGCTTATCTTGAAAAATTAGACAGCATTGCAGGACATTTGCAAGATCAGCGGCTGAAAATAACGTTTGCAAGGCTATACAACTATTTAGAACGGACGCAAAAACGGACGCTTGAGCATTTGCAAAAGGTGGAGTTTTATCAATTAAATCAATATTTGAAAATTGATATGTACTCGAAAAGAAATTTGGAGCTGACCGAGACGATTCGATCGAAAGGAAAAAAAGGCTCCCTTCTTTGGCTGCTAGATGAGACGAAAACAGCTATGGGCGCGCGTCTGCTGAAGCAATGGATTGACCGTCCGCTTATTGACAAAAAAGAAATTGAAAAGCGGCAAAATATTGTTGGAATGTTGATCGACCGCTATATCGAAAGAGAAGAACTAAGGGAATTGCTGAAGGAAGTATACGACTTAGAAAGACTGTCGGGAAAAATTGCGTTCGGAAATGCAAACGCAAGAGATCTGATTCAATTGAAAAAGTCGCTTGAAAAAATTCCTGAGATCCGCTCAATCGTTGCTTCGTTAGGAATTGCTGATTCGGAGCAAATAAAAAAAGAAATTGATCCTTGTGAAAGCTTGAAGGAGTTGCTTCAAAAAGCGATCATCGAAAACCCGCCGATTTCAGTCAAAGAGGGGAACATCATTAAGGACGGATTTAACGAAGAATTGGATCGCTACAGAGATGCAGCGAGAAACGGAAAAACGTGGATAGCAGAGCTGGAAAAAAGAGAAAGAGAGCTGACAGGAATTAAATCGCTTAAAATCGGCTACAACAAAGTGTTTGGATATTATATTGAAGTAACGAAAGCGAATCTTCATCTTTTGGATGAAGGAAGATATGAACGGAAACAGACGCTGGCCAATGCCGAACGTTATGTGACACCAGAGCTGAAAGAGAAAGAAGCGTTGATTTTAGAAGCGGAAGAAAAAATCGTTGATCTTGAGTATGAATTGTTCGTGCAAATTCGCGACGAAGTAAAGCAATATATTCCTAGATTGCAGCTCTTGGCTAAAAAGATTGCCGAGCTTGACTGCCTGCAATGCTTTGCTGTAATCAGCGAAGAACGACATTATACGAAACCGTCCTTTTCCGACTCCGAGCTTTACATAAAAGACGGTCGTCATCCAGTCGTAGAAAAAGTGATGGAATCCGAAAACTATGTTCCGAATGATTGCTGGATGAAAGAAGGAAGGAACATTCTTTTAATCACCGGTCCAAACATGTCAGGAAAAAGTACGTACATGCGGCAAATTGCTTTAACGGCTGTTTTGGCGCAAATCGGCTGCTTTGTCCCTGCCAGCGAAGCGGTTCTGCCGATCTTTGACCAAATTTTTACTAGAATTGGAGCGGCTGACGATTTAGTATCAGGGCAAAGTACGTTTATGGTGGAAATGCTGGAAGCCAAAAATGCGATTGTACATGCCACGAATCAAAGTTTGATTTTATTTGACGAAATCGGGCGCGGGACATCGACATATGACGGCATGGCGCTTGCTCAAGCGATAATCGAATACATTCACGATCACATCGGAGCCAAAACATTGTTCTCGACCCATTATCATGAATTAACTGTGCTCGGAGATGAATTGCAAAATGTGCAGAACGTCCATGTTAAGGCAATAGAGGAAAACGGAAAGGTTGTTTTTCTCCATAAAGTGGATGAAGGGGCGGCTGATCAAAGCTACGGAATTCATGTTGCTGAGCTTGCGGAACTTCCTGAAATTCTTATCCAAAGGGCAAAAGAAATATTGAGCAAACTGGAAGGAGACAATCAGAAAGAGAAACATACACCATCCGTCATCGAGCATTCGGTGGAACCGAGCATCGAGTATTCTGCGGAGCCAAGCCAGCTTTCTTTATTCGGCGATGAAATAGCAGAGAAGAAAAAAGAGCCGGTAGGGAAAAAGCTTTCATCAAAGGAAAAAGAGGTGCTCTCCATCATTTCTTCCTTAGATCTATTGGATATGACGCCTCTTGAAGCATTAAACACACTGTATGACATCCAAAAGAAATTGAAATAGGTGATGATGATGGGAAAAATCATCCTTATGGATGCTAGTTTATCCAACAAAATTGCCGCTGGGGAAGTCGTGGAGCGGCCGGCTTCTGTTGTGAAAGAACTAGTCGAAAATGCGATTGATGCAAACAGCACAGTGATAGAAATTGAGGCGGAAGAAGGCGGTTTGAGCAAAATTCGCGTCGTGGACAATGGGGACGGAATGGAGCCAGATGATTGCGAAAAGGCGTTTAAGCGGCATGCAACAAGCAAAATTAAAGATGAAGCGGATTTATTCCGCATCCGAACTCTCGGCTTCCGGGGCGAAGCGCTGCCTTCGATTGCCGCCGTTTCTCATCTGGAAATGAAAACTAGCACAGGGGATAAACCCGGGACGAAAATTACTTTAATCGGCGGGAAGGTAACAGCAAAAGAGACAGCATCAAGTCGAAAAGGAACGGACATTACGGTCACGAACCTGTTTTTCAATACGCCGGCGCGATTGAAGTATATGAAAAGCTTGAATACGGAGCTTGGGAGAATAACCGACATAGTCAATCGTCTTGCGCTGAGCTATCCAAACATATCGTTTAAATTTACGCATAACGGCCGGCGGCTTCTATATACGAACGGCAAAGGAGATGTACGGCAAGTTCTTGCAGCGATTTACGGGGTTCCCATTGCGAAAAAAATGTTTCCAGTCCATTTCCGTTCGCTTGATTTTGACATACGCGGCTATTTATCGTTGCCGGAAGTGACAAGAGCATCCAAAAACTATATTTCTACGATGATCAACGGGAGATTTATTAAAAATCATTCCATTACGAAGGCGGTGGAAGAAGGGTACCATACGCTCCTGCCTATAGGGCGTTTTCCGGTCGTCTATCTTCATATTGAAATGGATCCGATCTTAGTGGACGTAAATGTTCATCCTGCCAAACTGGAGGTCAGAATCAGCAAAGAAGCGGAATTATTTGAAGTCATCGCAAAAGGCATCCAGGATGCATTTAAGAAAAAAGAGCTTATCCCAACCTCTGATACAGTCAAAAAGAAAAAAGAGCACCCGGTAAACGTGCAGCAGGAGATCCAATTTGAACATCTGATCAATAAGGAAAAACAGGATCCAGAATGGACGTTTCAACCAAAAACGGCTGATAATCAATGGAAAGAAGATGATTTGTATTCGATTGATCATAGAGGAGCGGATGAAGAGCAGCAACAATCCTTTTCCTCTGAAAAAATAGCTGAACCTCCAGTTGTCGATGGAGAAACTGAAGTACAAGAGTATTTGCCAAATAACAACGAAGAACATGAAGAGAAGGTTTCGGACAATAATAGGTTGGATGAAAGCCGAGTTCCTCCAATGTATCCAATTGGACAGATGCACGGCACTTACATTTTGGCGCAAAATGAAAAAGGATTATATATAATCGATCAGCATGCTGCCCAAGAAAGAATCAAATATGAATATTTTCGCGAAAAAGTTGGGGAAGTGGCGAGCGAAGTGCAGGAAATGCTTGTTCCCCTAACACTGAGCTTTTCCTCTGATGAAGTCATGGTGATCGAAGAGCATAAAGAAGAGCTGGCTGAGGTCGGAGTGTTTTTGGAGAATTTTGGACCGAACACCTATATCATTCGATCTCATCCAACATGGTTCCCGCAAGGTGAAGAAAAAGAAATTATTGAAGAGCTGATCCAGCAGGTGCTTAATGAAAAAAAGACGGATATCCACAAGCTTAGAGAAGATGCAGCCATCATGATGAGCTGCAAAGGATCAATTAAAGCGAATCAATATTTAAACAATGAAGAAATATTCGCGTTGCTAGAATCGCTAAGAAAAGCGTCAGATCCATTTACTTGCCCTCATGGCCGGCCGATCATCATTCATTTTTCCACCTATGAGCTCGAAAAAATGTTTAAGAGGGTTATGTAATAGTTTTCTGCTGCATGTAAAAGATCGTTGTCAAGTTATGAGGTAAATGGAGATGGGAGCAATGATTGGACAAAAGTTGTTTTTTTCGGATTAGAGCAGTATAAAGAGAATATGAAATCAATTGAAAAGAGTATACTCTATGATGAAAAAGGGTATAATACATTGGTGTTTTCTTAAAAATCATGATACGATGAAACAGTGAGTATTTTTTGAAAGTGTGGTCAATATGGAAGAAGAAAAGGATAGACTTGTTGTTTTAATTGGCCCAACTGCTGTCGGAAAGACGAAACTAAGCATTGAATTAGCCAAAAAATTAAACGGCGAAATTATCAGCGGCGATTCCATGCAGATTTATAAAGGAATGGATATCGGAACAGCAAAGATAAAAGAGCATGAAATGGAAGGAATCCCCCATCATTTAATTGATTTAAAGAATCCTTCGGAAGAATTCTCCGTTGCCGAGTTTCAAGAGCTTGCGAGAAAAGCAATTGCCTCGATAACAAAGCGCGGAAAAATGCCGATGATTGTTGGGGGAACAGGCTTGTACATTCAAGCGGTTCTATATGATGATTACCAATTTTCCGATATTCAATCTGACCCTGAAATAAGAAAAGAACTGGAAAATTTTTTGCATGAGCATGGGAATTTAGCATTATACGAGCGTTTACAGGAAATCGACCCTGACAGTGCGGAACGAATTCATCCAAACAATGCTAGGAGAGTCATCCGTGCTTTAGAAATTTTCTATAAAACAGGAAAAAAAATGAGCGAGCATATAAAGGCGCATGAAGCAAATGAGCGCTATCATACCGCCATTATCGGCCTTACGATGGACCGCGATGTATTGTATCAACGCATTGATAAAAGAGTTGACGAAATGATTGAGGAAGGTTTGATTGAAGAAGCAAAATCGCTGTATGATTCTGGAGTTCGCGGTGTACAATCTGCGCAGGCGATTGGATATAAAGAATTATACGATTTTTTTGATGGTAAGGCTTCTCTTGCAGAAGCAATTGAAACGTTGAAAAAAAACACAAGAAGATATGCGAAAAGGCAACTAACATGGTTTCGAAACAAAATGAATGTCAAATGGTTTGATATGACTCCGCCTGTCGCGATGGAAGAAAAAGTTAGTGAAATTTTTCATTATATAGCAGGAAAGCTTCTTTCTGAGAAGAAATAATAAATATAGAGGATATGAGGAGGACGAATGATGAAGCAACCGATAAACATTCAAGATCAAGTGTTAAATCAGTTACGAAAAGATGGCACTTACGTGACCGTGTTTTTATTAAACGGTTTCCAAATTAGAGGACAAGTAAAAGCATTTGATAATTTTACGGTCCTCATCGAATCAGAGGGAAAACAGCAGCTCATTTACAAGCATGCGATCTCAACATTTGCACCGCAAAGAAATGTACAAATTGACATTGAAGCATGACGAAAAAACCGGAGATGATCTCCGGTTTTTTCATGAGAAGGAAAGGTTTCGTGGCAGCGGTTCCGAGATGTCAGGTATTTTTCTATCTGCAATCCTTGTTTTCCTAATTATCGGCTAAACGCAGATAATTTGAATGGTCGTTATTTTTGCCCTTCGCTAATATTTAACTGACCCGTCCTAAGGATCTGTACTTGTCCAGGCCGCAAGCCACCCAGGCTTCAGAAAAATACTGTTTAGTTTTTATTAAGACATAGATGAAAAGAAGGTTTGTACTACTTGGCTTTCAGCATAAATATTAATAATAACAACCTTTTTCCATGACATGTTCCTTTAAACAAAGTAGATGTAATTTAGAAGATAAATATAAAAATGAGGTGAAGCCTGTGGAGCGAGCGGTCACCTTCAAAAATAACGGCCAAATGAATATTGTCTTAGGACAAAGCAAAACTGAACTTGAAGGTAAAAAGGAAAAAATCGCGACATATGATCTTTCCATTTCCAAAGCGGCTGTCGAACACAGTGTATTAAAAGAGATCGAACAGGAGATGGGCGCATTAGTTGGAATGGAAGAAGTGAAAAGATTATTAAAGGAAATATATGCATGGATTTTTGTGAATAAAAAAAGAGAAGAACAGGGGTTAAAAACCGGAAGGCAAGCGCTTCATATGCTGTTTAAAGGGAATCCCGGAACGGGAAAAACAACGATCGCGCGATTGATCGGAAAGCTTTTTTTCCAAATGAATGTTTTATCGAAAGGGCACTTAATTGAAGCGGAGCGGGCTGATTTAGTAGGTGAATATATCGGCCATACAGCACAAAAAACGCGCGATTTGATCAAAAAGTCACTTGGCGGAATTCTTTTTATTGATGAAGCATACAGTTTAGCCCGCGGAGGAGAAAAAGATTTCGGAAAAGAAGCAATTGACACCCTTGTCAAACATATGGAAGACAGACAGCATGATTTTGTGTTAATTTTAGCCGGATATCCAAGGGAAATGGATCGTTTTTTATCTTTAAATCCCGGACTCGAATCCCGTTTTCCGATCGTAGTTGATTTCCCGGACTATTCAGTCGATGAGCTGATGGAAATAGCAAAATTAATGATGAAGGACAAAGAGTATCGATTTAGCCATGGAGCTGAATGCAAATTGAAAGAGCATTTGCTAAAAGTGAAATATGCGACTCACCCAACGAACTTTTCAAATGGAAGATATGTTCGCAACATTATCGAAAAATCTATACGGGCACAGGCAATGAGGCTCCTGCTTTCTGATAAGTTTGGCAAGGAAGATTTGCTTCTTGTAAAAGAAGAAGATTTAATATTAAACGTATAAGCAGCCCCTAGGCTGCTTTGCTTGATTATTGAAAAGAATCTTTATTTAAATGGGCTTTGAAGAAAGCTCCTGTTTCATTGTTGCACATAATTTACACAAATTCGTTTATTTTTCTCACATAGTTTAGAAAAGAATGACGGCAGCCATTTAATTGGCTGAAACGATTAGAATTTGATACTCTTAACGTTGACTCAATAAATTTTTCTAGCGTTGAAGTGCATTGATGATTTAAGTTTGATAATCTTTATTTTGACTCAATACGTTTCTGTTTTTAAGGCATACTGAAGATGATTTAGTTGAGTCCTAACATTGAACTTAGAAACGCTTCTAATCTTGAAGTGCGCTAAGGATGATTGGAGTTTGTATCCTAATTTTGAACTTAGAAACGTTTCTAGTGTTGAAGTGTGCTGAAGATGATTTGGATTTGAACTCAGTACGTTTTGTTTTGAAATGTGCTGAAGATAAATTGAGTTTGATCATCCTACCTTTGAACTCAATAATGTTTCTAATGTTGAAGTGTGCTAAATGATCCTAACTTTGAACAGAGTACGTTATTGTCTTGAAGTGCGCTAAAGAATGATTGGAGTTTGTATCCTAATTTTGAACTTAGAAACGTTTCTAGTCTTGAAGTGTGCTGAAGATGGTTTGAATTTGAACTCTGTACGTTTTGTTTTGAAATGTGCTGAAGATGAATTGAGTTTGATCATCTTACTTTTGAATTCAATACGTTTCTTTTGTCTTAAAGTGCACTAAAGATGATTTAAATTTGATAACCTTACCATTGATCCGTTTATCGAAGGTTTAATTCATAACGCATAGCTTATAAATTTGCAGCATAATTGGAGGAAGAAGACGAGTGGAAGAGAAAGAACAGGTGATTCTCGTTGGCATCAAGTTCATGGAAACCGATGAAGAACAGTTTTTTTATTTAATGGAAGAGCTGAAATCGCTCACGGCTGCTGCGGGTGGCCAAGTCGCAGCTGTTTGCACACAAAATCGACTGAGGGCCGAACCATCTACATATATTGGAAAAGGAAAAGTTGATGAGATTAAACAGCTTATCGAAACGACAGAGTCAAATACCGTTATTTTCAATAATGAGCTGTCGCCCAGCCAGCTGCGAAATTTAGCTCGTCTGTTAGAGGTAAAAGTGATCGATCGGACTCAGCTAATTTTGGACATTTTTTCAAAAAGGGCGAAGTCAAGAGAAGGGAAACTTCAAGTTGAACTGGCACAGCTTGAATATTTGCTGCCGAGACTTTCGGGACATGGATTGAATCTATCTCGGCAAGGAGGAGGAATCGGGACAAGAGGTCCTGGAGAAACGAAGCTTGAAACGGATCAAAGGCACATCCGAAATCGCATTCACGATATAAAACAACAGCTGTCCCATATTGTTTCCCATCGCGAGCGTTATCGTTCGCAAAGAAAGAGAAATCATCAAACTCAAATCGCTCTTGTTGGCTATACCAACGCAGGAAAGTCAACGCTGTTCAATAAGCTGACAGCTGCTGATTCATTTCAGGAGGATATGGTGTTTGCCACATTGGATCCTATGACAAGGAAAATGTTTCTCCCATCCGGCATGAAGGTGCTCATGACTGACACTGTCGGCTTTATCCAGCAGCTGCCAACAAGCCTTATCGCTGCTTTTCGCTCTACGTTAGAAGAAATAAAGGAAGCAGATTTGCTTTTACATATCGTCGACAGCTCTCATCCTGACTATATTCAGCATGAAAACACTGTGAATGAATTATTAAAAGAATTAGGAACGGACGGATTGCCTGTTTTAACAGTGTACAATAAAAAAGATCAACAATTAGAGCATTTCTTTCCTTCTTTAAAGGAAGACTATATTGTCATTTCTGCTTTTTGCGACGAAGATATAGAACGGTTAAAAACAGCTATTGAAGAAAAATTAAAGAAAAAAATGCATCCTTACGTTGTCTCCGTTCCAACAGGTGATGGGAAACGTCTATCGTTGTTAAAAGCAAATACGCTCGTTTCAACCTTGCAATTTGACGAACAAAATCAGCACTATATCGTTTCTGGTCTAGTGTTTCGCGACCATCCAGTATATGATCAAATTATGAAGAATAAGTAGAAAGGGTTTTACAGATGTTTCAATATTTTACACATGGAAAAAAAATTATGGACATAGCTCAAAAAGTAGAAAAAAAAATAAAACCATTTCACGAAGAAATTGACAAAGTAGTGGAAGTAAATCAGCTTCGCGTGCTCAGAAGTTTTCAAAAGCATCGGGTGAGCGATTCCCACTTTATTCCCTCAACAGGATACGGATATGATGATATCGGCAGGGATACATTGGAAGATGTTTATGCTGATATTTTTGGATGTGAAAAAGGACTTGTCCGGCCGCAAATCATTTCTGGTACTCACGCCATTTCAACGGCTCTCTTCGGCGTATTAAGGCCCGGTGATGAACTCATCTATATTACCGGAAAGCCGTATGATACGCTTGAAGAAATTGTCGGTATCCGCGGAAAGGGGACAGGCTCTTTAAAAGAATTTGGCATTTCTTATCAAACAATTGATCTGACTCCTGAAGGACGAGTTGATTTTGACCGAGTAAAAGCGGCAATTAGTGATAAAACAAAAATGATCGGAATTCAGCGTTCTAGAGGATATGATGTCAGACCGTCATTTTCCATTCAGGAAATTAAGGAAATGGTTTCTTTCATCAAATCAATCAATGAAAAAATTGTTGTTTTTGTCGATAATTGCTACGGTGAGTTTACCGAAGATCAGGAGCCGGGACATGCAGGTGCTGATCTTATTGCAGGCTCTCTTATAAAAAATCCTGGAGGAGGGCTTGTGAAAACGGGAGGATACATCGTTGGAAAAGAAGAGCTCGTGGAAGCTTGCGCGTACCGGCTCACTTCGCCTGGTATCGGAAGGGAAGCCGGTGCAATGCTTTACAGTCTTCATGAGATGTTTCAAGGTATTTTTTTCGCTCCGCATGTTGTTGGACAAGCGCTAAAAGGAGCGATTTTTACCGCTGCAATGCTGGAAGAAATCGGGTTGCGAGTCAATCCTAGCTGGAATGAGAAAAGATCAGATCTAGTTCAGTCCGTTCAGTTTGATAATGCAGATATGATGATTGCGTTTTGCCAAGCGATTCAATCTGCATCGCCCATAAACTCGCATGTAACACCGGTTCCAAATGAAATGCCGGGTTATAGCGATCAAGTCATCATGGCGGCCGGGACTTTTGTCCAAGGTTCCAGCATCGAGCTTTCAGCGGATGGACCGATTCGTCCTCCATATGTGGCATATGTGCAGGGAGGCTTGACGTTTGAACATGTCAAAATCGCTATTTTCCATGCCGTTAATGAATTAATAGAAAAACGATTAGTCGAACTATAAAAAAACATTTCATCTGGTTCAGCGTTCTGCTTACGGTTTCTAGGGTAGTTCCGATCATATTTGCCAATTCTCGATTCGTTAAATGGGCTGTCAAACGATAAAGTTTTCCTTTTATAAAAAACCATGTTAAATTTTGTGACATTATATTGACATGATATCTTACATTCATCTATAATGTAGATAAGCAAAAGGAAGGAGGGGCTAAAAGAGCATGAATGATCAAGACCGCCGTTCCATGCCGTTGTTTCCAATCAGCATCGTAAAACAGCTGACGGAACTATCTGCCAGACAAATAAGATATTATGAAGAACATGGTCTTATTTCCCCTGCGAGAACGGAAGGCAATCGCCGGTTATTTTCCTTCAATGATGTCGATAGATTGCTTGAAATTAAATCGTTGATTGAGCAGGGTGTCAATATGGCAGGTATTAAGCAAATATTTGCGTATAAAGAAAACGAACAAGAAAGACAAACTTCCGAAAGATCCTCATTGGTAAAAGAAAAATCAGATTTATCTGATGCCGAACTTCGCAAACTATTAAAGGAAGAACTTCTCCATGCTGGAAGAATGAACCGTGCAACATTAAGACAAGGAGACCTTTCACGGTTCTTTCATTGATAATATCGCTATATAAATTTATTTTTTATATATGAGAGGAGAAATAATATGCCAAAGTACACAAAAGAAGATATTATTCGTTTAGTCCAAGAAGAAAACGTAAAATTTATCCGCCTGCAGTTCACTGACATTTTGGGAACGATTAAAAACGTTGAAATCCCTGTTTCCCAATTAGAAAAAGCGTTGGATAACAAAATGATGTTTGACGGATCATCTATTGAAGGATTTGTCCGCATTGAGGAATCTGATATGTATCTGTATCCTGATTTAGATACGTTTGTCATTTTCCCATGGACAGCGGAAAAAGGGAAAGTTGCCCGCTTAATTTGCGATATTTACAATCCTGATGGAACGCCTTTTGAAGGAGATCCGCGCAACAACTTAAAACGAGTGCTGAAGGAAATGGAAGAGCTCGGATTTACAGCATTTAATTTAGGTGCTGAGCCGGAATTTTTCTTATTCAAACTGGATGAAAAGGGTGAACCAACATTAGAATTGAATGATAATGGCGGATATTTTGATCTTGCGCCGACTGATTTAGGCGAGAACTGCCGCCGCGACATTGTGTTGGAACTTGAGGAAATGGGATTTGAAATCGAAGCTTCCCACCACGAAGTAGCACCTGGTCAGCATGAAATTGACTTTAAATATGCAGATGCCATCAAAGCTTGTGATGACATTCAAACATTTAAGCTTGTTGTGAAAACCATTGCCCGTAAACACGGCTTGCACGCAACATTCATGCCAAAACCATTGTTCGGCGTCAACGGTTCAGGTATGCACTGCAACCTTTCTTTATTCCGCAATGGTGAAAATGCATTCTACGATCCAAATACAGAAGATGGATTAAGCGAAACAGCTTTACAATTCATTGCAGGTGTCATCAAACATGCAACAAGCTTTACAGCTGTGACAAACCCAACTGTCAACTCTTACAAACGTTTAGTGCCTGGCTACGAAGCTCCTTGCTATGTTGCATGGTCCGGCCGCAACAGAAGCCCGTTAATCCGGATTCCTGCATCTCGCGGCATGAGCACTCGTATTGAAGTGCGCAGCGTTGACCCATCTGCAAACCCATACCTTGCCATGGCTGTACTCTTGAAAGCTGGTCTCGATGGCATTAAAAACAAATTAACTCCGCCAAAACCAGTAGATCGCAACATTTATGTGATGACAAAAGAAGAACGCATCGAAAACGGCATTGTCGACCTTCCAGCAACATTATATGAGGCACTTGAAAACTTAAAACAAAACGAAGTCATTGTCAGTGCTTTAGGATCCCATTTATTCGAACATTTCGTCGAAGCAAAAGAGATCGAATGGGATATGTTCCGCACTCAAGTGCACCCATGGGAGCGCGAACAATACATCACTCAATATTAATCCCGAAACCCCTTGACGCTCAAGCGTTGGAGGGGTTTTATATTTGTGGGTGAAAACAATAAATCTAACTTTCAATAAAAAGCACCCACAAAAATTGAAAAAAAATTACTCCATAATTGATGAGGTGTATTCTTCATATTTACGCATCGAATCTTGATCGACCGTGAAAGCAGATTTACGGCAAATTCAATTATTCCACACAGACAGAGGCAATGAATTCAAGAACAAGACAATTGATGAAGTTCTAGATACTTTTCAGATTAATCGGTCGTTAAGCATGAAGGGTTGTCCCTATGACAACGCAGTAGCTGAAGCAACCTTTAAAATTATCAAAACAGAATTTTTTAAAAAATATTTCGGAAATTTAGACCGATTGAAACTGAAATTAGATGATTATGTTCATTGGTTTAATATATTAGAATCCATGGAACACTTGGGTATTTAAGCCCGATGGAGTACAAAGAGAAACACCTCAAACAGTAAAAATCACCAATCATTTTTCAGATCATGTTCTTATTTTAGGTCATAGGAACCGATCGAATAGACCTAAACCAATTTTCCTGAATGAAATGTTAAATATGGTCTCACTCTTCCTTCAATTGAATGAGAAGGGAATGAGCCGGATGTTTACTTTATTAAAACAGATGGATCAGGTAAAATGGTTGATAAAACATGGATTTCATTGTCGGCAGGCAAACTTAGAAATCTGTTTTAAACGGAAATAAAAAAGAGTCGTCGACCCCCAATCGTGCAAAAATCCCCGGGGATCGACGACTCTTTCAAATCTTCATTGAGCCCAAGAAAATCAAAGATTTGATAAAAATTCCACTTTTCGCTAAAATAAAAATAACCAGTCAAGCATTAAAAATGAAATGCTTATTTAACAACGTTTTTTGGGGTTTTTATCTTAACTATGAGGAATTGAAACGGATATATCTGAAATAAAACCGTCTGGGGCAGGTCTCGTTTTTATCTTAACTATGAGGAATTGAAACCACCATCACATCATTGGTTATAAAAACCATGTGCTGGTTTTTATCTTAACTATGAGGAATTGAAACTGCTGTGCTGATCTCAACATCAATTCCAAGTTCCTCCGTTTTTATCTTAACTATGAGGAATTGAAACGACAAACACTATGAATCTCTTCAAAAAGAAAAGGAGTTTTTATCTTAACTATGAGGAATTGAAACCCAGTATCGCTCAGGTAATGGCCGATCTGCAAAACAGTTTTTATCTTAACTATGAGGAATTGAAACTATTCGTCAACAAACGTTTCGTGAAACCATTCTTCGTTTTTATCTTAACTATGAGGAATTGGAACATAAGAAGTGCAGTAAAAATGACAACATTCAAAGCGTTTTTATCTTAACTACGAGGAATTGAAACATGTCCAATCGTTCAACTAAGACTTCGCTAGTCATTGTTTTTATCTTAACTACGAGGAATTGAAACTACTTTCCTTTGTATACATCGAAGGCAAAACGTCCGTTTTTATCTTAACTACGAGGAATTGAAGCCCTGTTGTGGATGGCGTAATTTCCGCCAAAAATATGTTTTTATTTTAAACTATGAAGAAAAACTTTAAACAAAAAAGCACGGCCAATGTGAAGTGACCCATGTCAAGTAGACAGGAACATTTTTATCCATCTTTCAGTATTGAAGTATTTTCATGATATACAAGCCATACTTTTTCAAGAAAAAGAAATCACATATCTATTTTTATAGCGATCATCTCTACAATCCAGCAGGAAATTATGCACAGACTTGTGAAAGATAACGGCCAATCTTATAAAAAATGTATTTAAAAGTGATAGCTTCAAAACTATGAAATTCGTAAGTACAAAGTAAAAGAAAGAGAAAGAATGGAACACCATCAAAGACGAGGAAGCTCGTCCGGATCGTACCAATCGGGAAGAAAGAAGTTAAACTGCAGCCAATCGAATGCTAGACGAAAAAAACTGTAGAGCGCATATGAATCCATATTCAAAAATCCTTCAACGCTTAATTGATGTTTCATTTCCGACGAAGTCGTCCGGGTTGCGTTCTCCAATCCGCAAACTTGGGACGAATAATCATCTGATCGGACCAGCCGTGTAATATTATGCGGTTTAACCAAAGGAATTGCTGCGTTATTTCTGTTAATTATAAAACGACAAGTAAACCGTCACCTTACAACAAACTATTCAAAAATCCAGAGTAGACGAGGCTCTATTCCAATATTCACAATGAGAAGAAGGCCATCCTTTTGTAATTTAACCTGTTCTTTGCCACATCAGTCGGGGACAGGTTTTTTTCTATTTTCATGAACAAAATGCACATAATTATTTTTATTTGCAAAAAAACATTATTCAGAAAATTGCTGCTATAATACCTTTGAAAATGTAAACGCTGTCAAAAAACAAGGGGGTACTGTTGAAATGAAAAAGTGGTGGTTCTTTCTAGTGATGGGGATTGTCGCGGTGATGCTGGCGGCTTGCGGAAGTACTGCGACGACAAAATCATCTAACAAACAAGAAAATTATCCAACAAAACCGATTATGTTTGTCGCTCCTTCAGGTGCTGGGGGCGGCTGGGATTTAACAGCAAGAGCGATTACGAAAATATTGGATGAAACTAATCTGGTGAAGCAAACGATGACGGTAGAGAATAAACCGGGCGGTGGAGGAACCGTGTTTATGGCGGAATATGCAACGCAAGATAAAAACAATGATTATAAGCTGTTTGTCAACTCCCCGCCGATCATTATTAACAACTTAAAGGCGGAAGGAAACAGTCCATATGGTTATAAAGATACAACACCGCTTGCCCAACTAACCAAAGATTTTGGAGCGATCGTGGTCAGAGCGGATTCGAAATTTCAGTCGATGTCTCAATTATTGGATGCAATTAAGCAAAATCCGAAATCGGTGACGTTTGCCGGCGGATCTGCACCAGGATCAATGGATCATTTGGTTGCGATTCTTCCTATTTATAAAACCGGTATCGATCCGAAATTAGTGAAATACGTGTCGTACGATGGCGGAGGGGAAGCAATTGCGGCGCTGCTTGGCGGAAATACCGATGTCATTGCAACCGATGCTTCTTCTGTCGGGGAATATGTAAAAGCAGGAAAAGTGCGGGTGCTTGCTGTCACAGCGCCGGAACGTCTTGGCGGTGTTTTGAAAGATGTACCGACGTTAAAAGAGCTTGGCATTGATGCGGAATTTACAATTTGGCGCGGCGTATTTGGTCCTAAACAAATGTCTGACGATGCGAAAAAGTTTTGGGAAAATACATTCAAAAAATTGTCTGAGCATGAAAAATGGAAAGAGGAGTTAACAAAACAAGGTTGGGAGCCTGAGTACAAAGGTTCCAAAGAATTTACACAATTTTTACAAGAACAAGAACAGCTTATTAGCGACATGTTAAAATCGCTCGGAATGCATAAGTAAGTGAACGGGGGAGAGAATTCTTCCCCATCTTTAAAACAAGAATGGAGGGATGTGAGTGAGTAAAACGTTTGATCGCATTGCTGCCATCACCTTTTTGGCCGTTGGAGCTTTGTTTATGGTGGAAAGTCTGCGAATCTCGAAAAGTGCGTATGGGAGTGCCGTCGGACCAAACGTGTTTCCATTTTTGCTAGGATTTATTCTTGTGTTATTAAGCATTAAACTGCTCTTCGAAACGGCGAGATATGCGCACTCAGAAAGCGAAAAGCAACCGCTGCAATATAAAAAGTTTTTCATCATTTTACTTGCCGCCGTTTTCTATGCTGCTTTATTAGAAACAGTCGGCTATGTGATTACCACTTTTGTCTTTCTTGTTATTGGATTTCAGGCAATGGAAAAAGGTGGGCTGTGGAAATCGGTGTTGTTTGCCGCTTGTTTTTCTCTGGGGGTATACGGGCTATACGTCAAGCTGTTGCAAGGAACGTTGCCTAGCTGGCCAATTTGGTTGCAGTAAAGGAGGTAGAAAAGTTTGGATGCATTGACATTTTTAATTGATGGCTTTCAGACCGCATTGCAGCCGCACAATCTGTTTTTCGCCTTTCTTGGAGTGCTCATCGGAACGGCGGTAGGAGTGCTGCCAGGAATTGGGCCGATGAGCGGGGTAGCGCTGCTCATCCCGGTAACCGCTTCAATGACGTCCGGTCTTGACCCAGCTCAAGCGGCGACAAGCTCAATTATTTTGCTTGCTGGTGTTTATTACGGAGCGATGTACGGCGGTTCGACAACATCAATTTTATTAAATACGCCTGGAGAGTCCTCCTCTGTTGTAACAACATTGGACGGTTATCAAATGGCAAAGCAGGGAAGGGCGGGGGCAGCTTTAGCGATTGCGGCGATCGGTTCATTTGTTGCCGGGTTCGTTTCCTTAATTGCCCTTGTGCTGTTGGCAGAGCCGCTTTCCAATGTAGCGTTGAAATTCGGCCCAGCGGAATATTTTTCCTTAATGCTTCTCGGATTGGCTGCTGTCAGTGGACTGGCGGGAAACTCGATGACAAAAGCGTGGATGATGACTGTTTTCGGCTTATTGCTTTCGACCATTGGTCTTGATAATGTATCAGGTGTGGCACGGTTTACGTATAACATTTCGTTTCTATACGGGGGCTTGGAATTTTTAACGGTAGCGGTCGGCTTGTTTGCCTTAGGAGAAGTATTCAAAGCCATTCTTCATAAGGAGAAAAATGACGGCGAAATCGCAAAAATCGGCCGCATCCTTCCGTCGAAAGCAGAAGCAAAAGAAAGCGTGGGTCCGATTGCGCGCGGATCGCTGCTAGGCTTTTTCGTCGGCGTATTGCCGGGAGCAGGGGCGACGCTCGCCTCGTTTTTCTCTTATATCATGGAAAAGAAATTAAGCAAAACGCCTGAAAAATTTGGAAAGGGAACGATTGCCGGCGTGGCGGCGCCGGAATCAGCGAACAATGCCGCTTCAGGAGGGGCGATGATTCCGCTGTTGACGCTCGGAATCCCTGGCTCTGGGACGACGGCGATTTTAATGGGTGCGTTAATTATGTATAACGTCCAGCCGGGTCCTCTTCTGTTCGACGAACATCCAGATGTTGCATGGGGGCTTATTGCCAGCATGTTTATCGGCAATGTGATGCTACTTATTTTAAACATGCCTCTTGTCAAAATATTTGCTAAAATTATTGAAACCCCGACTAAATATTTGCTGCCGCTTATTGTTGCGATTTCGGTTTTCGGTGTTTATGCGGTGCAAGTCACAATATTTGATGTGTTTCTACTCATTGGGTTTGGCCTTTTAGGCTATTTGCTGGCACAACATGACTTTCCCCTTGCTCCGCTTGTATTAGGGATGGTACTTGGTCCGATGATCGAAAATAACATGCGAAGAGCACTTACAGCGTCGAATGGCGATTTTATGGTGTTTTTTGAAAAACCAATCTCACTTGTACTACTGATCATAGCGTTTTTATGGATTGTTGTGCCATTTATCATGAAATTAAAAGGGAAGTCGATTATTGTAAACGAAGATATGTAATAAGGGAAAGACTATTGCCTTTTGGTGGATAGTCTTTCTCTATTTTTAGTCAAGGAGAGAGTAAAATGAAGCTGCAAACGCGTCTGGTGATCATTATTTGTTCATTGCTTTTATTTGTTATTATTTTTCTTTCCTTTTTGTTTCAGTACATGCTTGCGGCAACACTGAAAGATCAAATCGGAATGCGGGCGCTGAATGTAGCAGAAACGGTGGCTGCTACGCCGCACATTCGGGACGCTTTTAAACAGCCGAACCCTCATCAACAAATTCAGCCGTTTGCAGAAATGATTCGTCGAAAAACAGGCGCAGAGTACGTTGTCGTGGGAAACAGACAAGGAATTCGTTACGCCCATCCGCTCCCAGATCGAATTGGGAAGAAGATGGTCGGGGGAGATAATCACGAGGTCCTTAAAGGAAAAGCGATTATTTCTGAAGCGATTGGTTCGCTCGGTCCAGCGATACGCGGAAAAGCACCGATTTTCAATGAGCGGGGAAATGTGGTGGGCATTGTATCGGTAGGCTTTTTGCTGGAAGATATTGAGGATATCGTTTGGTCATATACCTCAAACATTTTTTTATTTTCTATCCTTGCACTATTGCTAGGGATTATTGGAGCGGTTGTTATTGCCAAAACGGTAAAAAAATCGATTCATGGATTGGAACCGAAAGAAATCGGGCTATTATACCAAGAAAAGCAGGCGATTTTAGAAGCGATTCGTGAGGGAATTGTTGCTGTGAATCAGGAAGGAATCATTACAATGGTCAATAAAACGGCGATGACGCTGTTAGGGTATGAGAGAGAACAAGATGTGCTAGGAAAATATATTTTACATATTATTCCTCATTCTAGGCTGTTAGAAGTAATTCGAACAGGTGAAGCAGAATATGATGACGAAATGATATTAGGTGAAGAAACGATCATTACTAATCGCATTCCGATTGTTGATAAAAAAGAAAACGTCATTGGGGCGGTATCGACATTTCGCAATAAGTCGGAACTGTACCGATTGACAAAAGAGCTTTCCCAGCTAAAAAGCTATGCCGATGCACTGCGGGCGCAGACACATGAATTTTCCAATAAATTATATCTTATTTCTGGATTGATTCAGCTGGAATCTTATGAAGAAGCGTTGGAACTCATTACAAAAGAAACAAACATGCAGCAGGATATCGTTCGTTTTGTGATGAAAGAAGTACCTGACCCGATTGTTGGAGGGCTGTTAATCGGAAAATTTAACCGAGCTAATGAGCTGAAAATTCAATTTGATATTGATCGGCAAAGCAGCTTTAAAGATATTCCGAAACAATTGGACCGCGATCATCTTGTTACGATTATCGGCAATATTATTGATAATGCCATGGAGGCGGCATTGCATAATGGGCGTGACCAAAAGCGGGTCAACGTCTTTTTAACCGATCTTGGCGACGATCTAATCATTGAAGTGGAAGATAACGGAACGGGTATTCAGGAAGAGATTGCTGAACAAATATTTGAACGGGGATTTTCCACCAAGGGGAAAGCACAGAGAGGATACGGTCTGGATTTAGTAAAAAATTCGTTAAAGGTGCTTGGAGGGCACATTACTTATCAATCAGAGCGAGAAAAAGGAACCGTTTTTACCGTTATCATTCCGAAGCAACGGGAGGAATTATGATGGAATACACTATTCAAGTGCTCATTGTCGAAGATGATAAACGTATTGCCGAAATTAACCGCCGCTTTGTTGAAAAAGTAGAAGGATATAAAGTGGTCGGGATTGCCACAAATGAACAGGAAGGGAAAGAACTGATAGAAGTGCTGCAACCCGATTTAGTGCTGCTGGACATTTATTTTCCTGATATGAATGGGATTCAATTTTTAAAATGGATTCGCGAGCATTTTGCGAATATCGATATTATTATGATTACAGCTGCCAGAGAAATTGATACATTAAAGCAAGCGATGCATGGCGGAGTGTTTGACTATATTATCAAGCCGATTATGCTCGACCGTTTTACTGAAACATTGATGAAATACAAAGAATATTTTTATAAAATGCATGAACTGATGAAGGAAAAAGAATTGATTGGACAGGAGGAAATCGATCAATTAATTCGACGGGAACGTACCTTTGGAGACGCAGAAGAACTGCCAAAAGGAATTCACCGATTGACATTGGAGAAAGTGCTGGCGGTAGTGAAGCAATATCGGGACGGCATTACAGCGGAAGAAGTAGGAAAACTTATTGGCGCGAGCCGAACGACATCAAGAAGATATTTAGAATATCTTGTTTCCATTTCTCAAGTGACAGCTGACATTTTGTACGGCTCTGTTGGAAGGCCAGAGAGAATTTACAACTGTAGATGAGCAAAATCACTAACATAAATTTACATCGAAACAAAAAAGGAGACATGAACCCGATTCCTTGGTTAGAATAGATGTGCCAACAAACCATTCACACAAGGAGGTTCATGTCTCATGAATAGATTAGCACATCATCAAGGAATCCACAAGTTTTTCACGATGTTGGGGTTGGCACTTTATTTTTCAAAACCTGTCATGAAGCATCTCGTTCATATCGTGGATGCGATGATCACGAAAGGCTTTTCTGGAACGTTGACCGATCTTCATCATTGGAGCTTTCACCCCAATCATCGAACGACACTCAGCCATTTTTTCACGAAAAGCCCTTGGGATGAAGAGACGCTGCTTCGCAAACTCCAGCAATGGATGCTTCATCGTGTCGAACGGATCGCCAAACAGAAAAATCAACCCCTTTTTGTTTCGATCGATGATACGATTTGCCAAAAAATCAAGCCTTCGTCACGGGCAACGCACGCCATTCAAGGGTGTGATTGGCACTATTCTCACACAGAGAAAAAGTCGATCTGGGGACATTCTCTTGTTTGGCTCATGGTTCATACGATGACCCAGGCTTTTCCCTTTGCGTTCCGCCTCTACGACAAGGCCGCTGGGAAAAGCAAGGGGGAACTCGCGATCGAGATGCTTTCTTCTTTGGATGTACGCCGTCCCGTTTATGTGCTGATGGATTCGTGGTATCCATCGCAAGCGCTCGTGGAAGCCTGTCTGAAAAAAGGATTTCACGTCATCGCGATGCTCAAAACGAACCGGATTCTCTATCCGAAAGGCATCGCCATCCAAGCCAAACAGTTTGCCCGCTATATCGAACCGAACGACACCCATCTCGTCACGGTGGGAGAAGAGCGTTATCGCGTGTATCGCTACGAGGGATCGCTGAAAGGTCTCGATGATGCCGTTGTGTTGTTGGCTTGGAAAGCCGATCAGCCGATGACACCCGAACATCTTCACTGCGTCTTGAGCACCGACCGGGAGCTAAGCGATGAAGAGATCTTGCGCTACTATGCCCAACGTTGGTCGATCGAATGCTTTTTTCGACAAGCGAAAGACCAGCTGAAGCTCGATGGGTACCGCGTTCGTCAACGTCGGGCGGTGAAACGGTATTGGATCTTGGTGCAACTCGCTTATGTGTACAGTATGGTCGAGTCCAACCGGGATTTCTCTACTGGGCTTGATCTTCTCCGAACGAAGAAAGGGCATAGTCTCGTCGAGTTCATTTACCATGCAGCGAAGCAAGATATTCCCATTGATGTTGTCAAAAAACAGCTCCATGTGGCATAAGGGATACCCTGTTTGTCTCTTTTGGTATGGTAATTATTGTTATGAAAATTGCTCATCTACAGTTACAAGTTAAAACGATAAGGAGGAAGACTACTTAGATGTTTTTTATTCTGATTTTGCTTCATGTCATTTTACCGATATTTTGCTTGCAGGTATTGGCGGTTCCCATCGTTGCTGTTTTTTATGGTTTTCAGACGCCTTCTTCTTTCGCCGGCGCGGCGATTGTCGCTATGATTATGTTTGTATTGCATCTTGGTGGAGTGGAGTGATTACTTATTCGCTATTCATCGGTAGGCCGTATCCTTGCTCAAAAACACAGCGTTTTATGTGTTGAAGATGGTCTCACTCTCACCGCAAATGAGAAAGAAGGATAAACCCAGAACATAGTGTTTTATCCGTGGAATATGGACACTACCGGATGATGCCGCTTAAGCGTATTGATTTCAATACTGTTTAGTTCAGAGACCGTGACGATGATGGTCTATCTCCGAAAATCTTATTCTCTATAAATGTAACAAACGGTGCGAACCGTCTAGTTCGGCTGTTTGCTTTATTAAAACAGATTGGATCAGGTAAAATATTTCAGATAAAACACGGATTTGATTGTTGGCCTGCAAACGTGGAAAGCCTGTTTTAAATGAAATTTGTCGTCGACCTCCAATCGTGCAAAAATCCTGGGGGATCGACGACTCTTTTAAATCTCCAATGAGCCCACGCAAATCAAAGGATTGATAAAATGTAACTCCTTCGCTAAAATAAAAATAACTCATAAATCATTTTAAACTAAATACTTATATAACAGCGATTTTTGGGGTTTTTATCTTAACTATAAGGAATTGAAACTTTTTCGGAGCCCATCAATTGGATTGCACCAACTTCGTTTTTATCTTAACTATAAGGAATTGAAACGATTCCCTTCCGTCCATATCAATTGCCAATACTTGTTTTTATCTTAACTATGAAGAAAAATTTTAACCAAAAAAACATACTAAGATTAGTAGCACAGACCACGGCCATGGTCTGTGCTACTATTTTTTTATAGTAGAAGTGGAGAATAGGTCGTGACAGCCCCAGAACCTTGAGATCGTAATGAAAAAACTGGCCTACTTCACTGCCCTTATAAGAATCAGTTTCAGTATGTTGGATCCTTGAGATCGTGTATAAGAAAAGGGAATCGGTAAGGTGAAGTGAAGACTTCTACATAAAAATCAGGAGGAATGTATATGCAAAGCGTCATTGCTTTTGATGTCAGTATGGGAATACCTCAATATCATAAATAACGATAACTTGCTTATTGTTGTATTCTTTAAATGTAGGAGTAATGTCTCTTTGTTGTTTTGAAGGTTCTTTATCATGTATTTCTGAAAAAAAATGACAATTGCATGGTATCATTCATTTTAGTAGTCTTTTGATTACTCATAAAAAATCGCCCTTTTTCTAAAATGTTTGTTTGGTCACTTACCTTTTACTAGAAAGGGTGATTTTTTTGTATTTTTAAGCATGAATTAAAAGAAAGAGGCTGCCAAAAAGTGAAAATTAGTCATTTTTTGGACATCCCCTTACTTGTTATGAGTTGACCGTCATTAATTCGTAGAATTCGATCCCCTAGCTTAGCCACCTTATCATCATGGGTCGCAACAAGCACTGCAGCACCTTTTTCTTTGAAAGAAAGAATATGAGACATTACTGTTTGCGCTGTCTCGCTATCAAGGGCTGCTGTCGGCTCATCGGCGAGTATCACATCAGGATTGTTCACCAGAGCACGAGCAATAGCAACTCGCTGTCGTTCACCTCCAGAAAGTTCTGATGGTTTCTTCTTTAATGCCCAATCCAGGCCGACTTTCTCTAATGCCTCTAATACTCTATTTTTTCTCTCCTTACGTCCTGGTAAGGGTCTTGCATATTGCAATGGTATCATGACATTACTTTCAACAGTTTCATTCTCAATTATTGCGTAATCCTGATGGATATATCCAAAATACTCATTTCGTAGACGAGCCCTATTACGATCGCGTTCTGATACTTCTCTTCCTTGAATGAGGATATGGCCCCGCGTTGGCTTACTAATTAATCCTAATATATTTAATAATGTAGATTTACCGCTACCTGACGCCCCCATCAAAATAACACATTCACCAGCATTCAGTCGTAAAGAAACTTTTTCAAGAGCCGTTACTTGTGTGCGATCCCTACCATAAACCTTCGAAATGTTTCGAGCTTCAAGGATTGGTTTCATTTTCAGCCTCCTATCTTTTTTGTGCTGCGCATGGACCATAACCATAATATAAAAAATGTCACTAAGATTCCTAACATAACCCATAACGGTACATTTGGTGATGGTGCACCCGCAAGATGTAAGTAACATAAGAGCAGTGTAAGTATCGTAATCGGTGGGATCAGCACCACCGCTGCCAAAAATCCCCCAATGCGAAGACTAATATGAAAAGGCGTTGCTCCATACATAACCCTGATTTTAAAAGCCCGATGCTCTTGACGAATCGTCAAACGTGCAGAGGACACGAAAGCAATAAAAACTAGTAACAGAAAACTTAACATACCTACAATATATATAGCGGAACGTCCCATTATTTCACGAAATCGTTGAGGTTGATCCACAGCTATGTCATGGGGAATAAGAAACAAGTCACTATTTGCACTCATCTTAACAAACGTACCTACCGCTTTAGCTTCCGGATCAAGCAAGACCGTTCGAGCTATAGCTTCTTCTTGCTCAATAGGACTGAGTAGTGGAAGAAGGTTAGATGGTGCTCTAATCACGATGCGATTGTCTAAGGGTAAACCTGCCGCCGAAGGATCAAAAAAGGTAGCTCCTGCAGGAAGTGTGCCGACTACTGGTATGTTTTCTCCTGCTATATTTACAGAGTCCATATTTTCACCAGCAAGTTTTGACCCTTGCATAGCACATGGTACGGATTCGCACAGCTGAAGCTCAGGAAATAAATCTGAAATAACATCACCGAACAGTATTAGTGTAAGATGTCCATCTGCAAATTCAGGATCATCAAGTCCCATGTTATTAATGATTGCAGTATAGCCCTTTTGATCGTTGATTTGGTCTATCACAAATTGTATAGTATCCGTCCCTACTTGACTCGGTTCACCATCGGATGGATAGTAAGGGGTAAAAGTGACAGCGTGCTGTTCCCGTAATTGCTGGCCTCCTTTTAATACAGCAACCTGGGATACAACATCCTCTAAGGCCAGTGCAAAAACAACGCAGGCTGCGGTAATCATCAATGAAATTCCTAACATGGCCTGCCAACGTCGGCAAGCCATAATAACCCCTGCCCACAACTCACGCATCAACATTTACCTCCTTGTTTGTCTTTATAACCACATAAAGTATCAAAGACCATGTCAAGATGACAATAATGAATGAGATAGCAATACTAGCGAATGTTTGTAAATTGAATAATGGGATATCAGTATGGCTAACTTCTGCTATTAGAAGTTTTGACATAATTCCACCTATAGCACTCCCTATTAGAAGACCAGCTATCCCAAATAATAGATTTTCTCGCACGAGGGTAGTGGGCAAGGCTCCATAACGTCTTCGAATGCCAAACTCTCGAGCACGTTCTTGATTGTATAAAAACCAGTCCAAAACAACACATAAAAGACCCATAACTAGAAAAATGACAGTGATTACAACAAATGGATTATTAATGAAATATGTAAATAATGGGATTTCCTTACTTACCTGAGGGACAAACCCCATCTGATAGAACAAGTTTAATATATGTTTTACTTGATCCGGATCCGAAGTATTTATCGTGTAATTTCCAGGAGGTAGTGGATCTAGATTAATCGTACGTGCATATTGATAATCATCTGTTGCAGATGGCGAATCAATCACTCCGGAAATTTCAACTTCCTTTGGTAAAAGAGATGCTGTACCAGAATTCGACCACTGTTTTTCAGTGTATGTACCTCGGAAAAGATAGGCATGAGAAGTTGTTAAGTCCGTACTTTCATCTGAATCTTTTGGAAACCAAGGCAGGGATCCATGTGGGTCGTAAACAATGATTTCAGGTCGACCATCGCCTAACGAAGAATAAACAAGAGATAGTGACTGTTTATCAATATAGTCAATTAACATACTTTGTGCAGAAGATGCTTCAGTTTTTGTAACCTCTTGTGGACCATTAATCATGGTCAAGACAGTTATTTCTCCTGTTAAGCCGAATGTGATTTCTTGGCGGCTTTCAAGCGTCCATTGAAATGCTTGCACCATGAAAGATGTTAGCATGCTGAGAAGGACGCTACTAAGTGCAAGTCTTAAATTTAATAGAAACCATTTATTTGTATTCATGTCAACGCCCTCCTCAATTTACGTGCTTTGATCCAAATTCTAGAAAGTAAAACTTAATTAGGTTATAATTTTAGAAGTAAATAAAGTTATAGTTATAGCGAGTTACATATTTGTCACCCCAAAGTGGTGAGTCCCAAACAGAGTCTTGGCGGGAATGAACTCTTGTATCACTTTTCGAACTTGCTTTTGAAGTGTAAAGACGTCCTGTATCAAGAGAAGGTCCCGCCTGACGAGTAAACCGGTGATATCCCTGTTTCGCGTGTTTGCCATTATCATTATACGAGGCTTTGATTTGGACATAGCCATTCCATTTTGCCCCCATTAGTGTTTCCCATGCTTTAGCATAGTTCTGACCGGCTGCTTGTGTTTGAGTAAAAGAGAGACATAAGGTAATTAAAAGCCCCGCAATGATTAAGACAAATACATTTCGCACATAGCGAGAAACTCCAAGACTACTATTCATTTTTTATCCCCCCTTTCCAAGTTTTTCACAGTAATCTTTTCAACAATTTACAATAATATCCTCTCTATTTTGACAAAATGAAACAATATTACTAGCATCAATTAAGGTTTAGTATTTTTGCACGAAAATATATAGGTAAAAATGGTGGAGTAAAATTTATGAAGGATTGGATAATCCAAACATGTCTTTGTTTTTACTACAATAGGATCGCATAAAGGGGACATCACACTTTATTTTTTGCTTCGACAAGTATATAAAATTCCATTAAAATAAAAAGAACCATAAAACTTCCAAACGGAAATTTTATGGTTCCTGTCACATTTCGTATGACGTAAAGCATATATTTCCACAACCATAGAGCCACAAGGCATTTTTAACTTAATAGGATTTATCCCTCAGTAAAGTGTATGTTGCAGTGTGAGTAAAATGTTTGTGGGAGAAATTCTTAGAATTCCCCGATGAGGGGGTTGGGAACGTAGGTTCGCAATCCCCCTCATCGGGGCCACCAAGCAAAGCGCGGTAGGATCCCAAGCAGGAAACATGAAAAAAGGACTCTCTCCCTGGTAAGATGTTCATTGACCACACCACAAACAGGAGGAGAGAGTCCCATGAATATTCAACAACATCTTACCACAAATTCGTTGACATGGAAAGAGATCGAACTTGATTTGTTTCGAGCCCTGCAAAACGCCTTCGCTGAGCTGTTTACGGCTCTGTTGGAGGACATCGACCGACAATTGGCGGAAACCCGGGACAAGCGCCGGTACCACTTGAAAGACAAACGACGCACCACGATTCAAACCTTGTTTGGCGAAGTTACCTTTGAGCGAAACTACTATTTAGACCGAGAACAAAACCGTTACACGTTTTTGCTTGATTCCTTTTTAGCGTTTGATGGATCGCAGTCAATCAGCCCTTGTCTAGAAGATACGGCGGTGGGATTGGCTGTGGAGTGCTCTTCCTATCGCAAAGCGGCTTGTACGCTTGCCCAGATGGTCGGGTATCCGGTGATGAGCCATGAGGCGATCCGCCAGTTGGTGCTCGAGGCTGAAGTTCTGCTGCACTGCCCGGTTGACCAGCGATATGGACGGGTGCTGTTTGTGGAGGCCGATGGACTGTTTGTCTCTCGCCAAGGGAAGGGAAAACGGGCCAAGGAAGACAAAATCCTGACCGTTCACGAAGGGTGGAAGCGCAACGGCTCACGGATCGAATTCGTGAATCAGCGCCATTACGTCCATGAGGGCAAGGGGGAGGTGTGGGAAGGCTTCGAGGAATTTTTGATGAACGAATAGGCCTATGATCCGTGTCGGGATCTTCTTGTCATCAACGGGGACGGCGCTCCATGGATTACCGCGTGCCGGGAGTATTTCAAGGGACGGGTCTGCTTCCAATTGGATCGATTCCACGTGGCGCGTGAGTTGCGCCAATGCCTCTCGGGCCATCCACGGTGGCAGGCGATTCGGCAAAAGCTGGCGAAGCAGGATGAAGAGAAGCTGCTTGTGGAACTAAACAGCGCCCTCGGCACGCTGGGGGACGAAGCGAAAGAACAACAGCTGGCTGCCTTGATCCACCGGATCGAATCGATGCCGGGATGCATCCGTGATTACCGGGAATGGCTGAAGGAGCAAGGAGTGGACACAACGGGCATGTATCCGATGGGGAGGGCTGAAAGCGTGATGAGCCAGCTGGCGTATCGGGTGAAATACCGCCGCAGTTGGACAGACAAGGGACTCGGGGCGTTTTTCAAGGCAATGATTGCCCGGATGGATGGGATTCGTCTTTTCGGACGTCGTTTAGGAGAAGAATCGTCGCAGCCGGCAGAGGAAACGGCGTCGACGGCATCCACCAAACAGACGATCGTGAACAAGGCGAAACAACGCGTCCGGCGTCTTTGGCCGGAGATCACGCGGAATAACGTGCCATATTTACAGCAATCGTCCGGGACACCGATCTATCATGCCCTGTCTGAATTCAAGGGATGGTAAAAAAAGGTGTACATATTCGTCCGTCATGGCAAGGGATGAGAGTCCGAAAGCGCTTACGGATGAAATTCAAAAAAATGGTTCGCTAACCTATGACTTACATCTATTTTCAGCGAACCAAAAAAATTCCCACAAAGTCTTGACTGACTCCGGACCGCATATCTTACCGGCTATCGCCACGATTCTTGCGGAGGGGCTGCAAAAAAGAGCCGAGATCAATCAAACACCGCTTCATATTATTGCTTGTGAAAATATGATTGGCGGAAGTGAAGTGTTAAAAAGCCATGTTTTTGCAAAGATTTCCGAAGCAGATAAGCCGTTGTTCGAAAAGTATTACGGTTTTCTAAATTGTGCGGTAGACCGTATCGTTCCGAATCAAAAAAACGAAGATCCTCTCTCCGTTATGGTCGAGCCGTTTTATGAATGGGTGATCGAAAAACGAAACATCATTGGCGACATTCCGCCGATTCAAGGAGCATATTTTGTTGATGATTTAAAACCTTATATTGAGCGCAAGCTTTTTACCGTAAATACCGGGCATGCGATTGCTAGTTATTTAGGATACTATAAAAAATTGCAAACGATACAAGAAGCAATGAATGATGGAGAGATACGCTCGGATGTGGAAAAAGCGCTGCAAGAATCAGGTGCGGTGTTAGTAAAGAAATATGGATGGAATGAAAACGAACATCAAACTTATATTCAAAAAATCATTCAACGTTTTATGAATCCTTCCATTTCTGATGAAGTCGTCCGGGTTGCTCGTTCTCCAATTCGCAAACTTGGGGCGAATGATCGCCTCATAGGACCGGCCACGCAATATTATGACTTGTTGGGACAAGTACCGCTTGGTTTAGTCAAAGGAATTGCCGCACTGTTATTGTTTGACTATGAAAACGATGACGAAGCAGTTGCGTTGCAAAAAACCATTCAAGAAACAGGAGTAGAAGGGGCCCTATACCAATATTCACAATTAGAAAAAGATCATCCTCTTGTTATAGCAATAAAAGATCAATGGCAGCATTTAAAGTAAACGGATGACCTGCCTTGCCAAAACATTGGCAAGGCAGGTTTTTTTCATGGTTTATTAACAACGTTTGGCAGCAAGACAAACGTTTTATAAAAATATTGCGAAAATACCGCAGACCATGTCGATAATGTTCTGCAAAACATATAACGAATACATAAATGCACATAAAATTTTGAAAGCGCATCATTTTTAGAAGTCTGATTACAAGGTTGTAAAAACTTTGTAGTCAGCTTTTTTAGATGTTGGTGTGTGAAAATGTCGATAGATGAGAAACTTTCCGCAGTTCGAAAATACGACGAAAATGTAAAATCGATGAAGTATTTTCACCAACTGTCGTAAGAAATCAAAAAAGTTAATCCGACGTATCGAAATAATGCTTATCCAGTAATAAAACAATATTTTCTTGTTTTTTTAAATTTCTAAATTGACTAAATTTTTATTTTGTCTTACAATATAAAAAACTTACAAACAAACAATAAAAAGAGGGGAGGCCTAAGACTAGACAAATTTAAATTTAAAAATTGTTATTATCTAAATTATAATTGGTGATTTAACTTATCAATGTGAATAAGAAGGGTGTAAATAGAGAAGAAGTAAATTAGATCATAATATCAAGATTAATTATCCATATTGCATACAACAAATAGCGTTTATAAACCAACAAAAAGATTTTTGTAAGCGATTACCTTATGCTTTGTATGAAAAAATGTTTAAATATTAGCAATTTACTGACCCTAATAATAAACAGAACTTATCTAGAGTTAGTAGTTATTACATATCGAAATAGTCGAAGCAATGAAAAATATAGACTCAATGTTAGATGTTGTAATTATTAAATGTTCAAATCATCGTGACGTGAGATGCTGACAATACTAATGTTAAAAAAGAAGGAGGAATAAATATGTTAGAAACAAACACAAATAAAGAAGCCATCGTACAGACAAAATTAAAAAGAAGCCAAGTTCGCTGGTGCATTGTTGCCATGCTGTTTTTAGTCACTTCTGTCAACTATGCTGATCGCTCAACTATTTCTATAGCAGGACCAGCTATGCAGAAAGAACTAGGCTTAAGCGCTGTCTCAATGGGGTATATTTTTTCGGCCTTTGCTTGGGCTTATGTTATTGGGCAGATTCCTGGAGGATGGTTTTTGGATCGCTATGGTTCTAAAATTGTCTATGCTTTTAGCATCTTTTTTTGGTCACTTTTCACTTTGCTTCAAGGGTTTGTTGGTTTTGTTAGCGCTGGTGCTGTTGTTGTGCTTTTATTTGTCTTCCGTTTTCTTGTGGGACTATCTGAAGCACCATCATTCCCTGCGAACAGTCGAATAGTAGCGGCTTGGTTTCCATCTCAAGAACGTGGAACAGCTGCCGCTTGCTTTAACTCCGCTCAGTATTTTGCAACAGTTATTTTTGCACCTATTTTAGGTTGGATCACAAGTTCTTTTGGCTGGCCATATAACTTCGCATTTATGGGTGTTTTAGGAATTATTTTGTCTTTTGTTTGGATGAAAGTGATTTACAATCCTAAAGATCATCCCCGTGTAAACCAAGCAGAGTTAGAATATATCGAGCAAGGTGGAGCTCTAATTGACATGGACAAAAATAAGAATAGCAACAAAAGTGATGAAAAACCAAAATTAGTTTATCTGAAACAACTATTAAAAAACCGTATGATGATTGGGATTTATATAGCTCAATTCTGTATTAATACACTTACTTACTTCTTTTCAACTTGGTTCCCAGTATATTTAGTTCAGGAACGCCATATGTCTATTCTTAAAGCAGGGTTTGTTGCCTCTCTTCCGGCAATTTGTGGATTTGCAGGGGGAATTTTAGGTGGTATTTTCTCTGACTATTTGCTAAGAAAAGGCTATTCTTTGACAGTAGCAAGAAAAGTTCCTATCGTTCTTGGGATGTTTATGTCTATGAGTTTGATTATTGCTAACTATGTAGATATGAATTGGATTGTTATTGTTGTAATGGCCCTTGCTTTTTTCGGAAAAGGATTTGGCGCATTAGGATGGGCTGTAATGTCCGATACCTCGCCGAAGGAGTTAGCGGGATTAAGTGGTGGTTTATTCAATACATTCGGCAATATTTCAGGAATTACAACACCGATTATCATAGGTTATATTGTTGAAGGAACTGGATCTTTCAACGGAGCACTTATCTTTGTAGGAGTGAATGCACTAGTAGCTATATTCAGCTACCTTGTTATTGTTGGTGAAATCAAACGTGTGGAACTAAAAAAAGCATGATTAGAATGCACATGCTATCAAGTAAATATAAAAATCTTAATGGAGCATAGATGTCCACATCATGCTCCATCTTATTTATAGCTGCCGGAGACCTTTATAGAACATATTGAAATAAGGAATGGAAGCCGCTTATGTAGGTGGGACTAGTGACCTACTATTAATCATTTCATGGATTTCCTACTATCTCATAAAGATAGATTTTAATATTTAATTTTCTCGCAAAATCAGTAGCGTTGCATAAAAAATAAAAACATTTTATGCAGAATTTTCTGAATAAAATATTTTATAATAAACGAAAAACAAGGCAGTAACCAACTAAAGGTGATCACTATCCATTTGGTAATAAATGTATTTGTTTTATTGTTACATGGCTACTGCGCTTCGCCGACTTTTTTCAACTCATTCCCGTTGAATTCGTTCCACCCACACGGTACTTGGTTTCCAAAGAAAAACGCGAAGCCAACGATAAATCTGGGTGAGAGAATGTTTCGATTTCATTTCAAGTTGAATAAGAATGAGTAAACAGTAAGAAATCAGAGCTAAGTAAACCTGATTTTCTACAGCTTCTGGACTCGTTCCATAAAGATGTTTGAGTGTTAAACGTTGCTTAATCCACTTAAAAAATAGTTCAATGGCCCATCGAGAACGATAGATATCACCAAGTTCTTCTGGATCTAGGTCGAATCGGTTCGTAATGATTCGAATTCGATTCCCGTCCGAATCGAATGTTTCGATTAATCGAAAGACATTTTCCGTTCGTTTTTGTGGTGTCCCAATGACCACCATCGAATCAGATAAAATAGAGGAATTGGATGGGACAGAGAACGATTCAAGAAATCGAACATAGGCATTCTTTTTCAGACGGGAGGCGAAAAAGAGGCCTTTATCACAGTAATAATCGAACTTTTCGTAGTCTACATAACCACGATCAAACACGTACATGGCATCTGTTTCGTCGATCAGTTGTTCCATTTGTGTTCGATCATTGTTCCCTGCTGGGGTCATGACCATTTTTTCCGGATAAACCGTATCTTCATTGACAAACACCAGTCGTAAATGAACCTTAATTCCCGACTTCGTTTTGCGAAACGTAGCCCATTGATATTTTTTCAGATTCAGTGAAATGGTCGTAGAATCCACGATTTTTAAGCCACTCACCTGACTGGAGGAATTCGTGGACATCTGGCGGATTTGATTCACTAAATCCAGAAAGATTTCTGCGAGCAATTCGGGTTTTACTTGGCGATGTTTTCGAGAAAGTTGTGAAGCACTAATAGATGTCAATCCTAATTCTCGCTGAAAATCATCCAGTAACGCATCATCGGCGATGGCGCGCAGTCCTTCTCGTTGTTGAAGTTGAGCATGCAAAAACAAAAGTAAATACGCTTTTGTGGTTAATTTTTTCGTATATTTATCTTGTTTCATCTCTTCAATTCTTTGTGTAAATTTAACAGAATTGAGAGGAGTGACCCATTTACCAAATGAAGAAAATAGTGTATCCTTGTCCATAGGCTTCATCCTTTATATTGGATTTGGACAGGGATCACCTGTACCATCCATTATAAAGGATTTTTTATGGACTTTTTTCAATTCGGAATTTTCGAATTAAATTAATGCAACGCTAGTGTCGCAAAATAAAAAATTTAATTGATTATTTATAAATTTATAAATTGACTAAATATTCATTTTGTCTTACAATATAAATAACTTACAAATAAACAATAAAGGAAACTAATTGGATAATCAGGTTTAACTTTGCGATTTTTTATTTACAATCGAGCAAAAAATAGAAAATAGCTATATTTAGCTTAATTCATATGTGATTTATTTTTTAATATCCAACTCCATAAATAATAAATCAATTTATGAGGTGATAAAATGTTTCAAGTTTCAGTTACAGTCAATACTACCAATTTAACTGATCTCGATTTGAAACAATTGTGTCAGCTCGGTGTAGATTGCATTGACTTTGGTAATGGAAATTCTTTCGAAGGGGTTAAAGAACAAGGATATCCTGACTTAGATAAGCTGTTAAAACTAAAAAAGAGAATCCGCTCATGGGGAATGGATATTAATCGGGTAACTCTTCCTAACATTACAGAGAATTTTATGAAAAACCGTCCTGGAAGTGAAAAGGAACTAGAAAATTCATGTAATGCGGTTAAAGTTTTCGCGGAAGCAGGGATAACACTTGTACGGCAACGTTTTGAAGGTGATGTATTTGAAGGTCTTTCTAGAAAATATAAAGCAGTTCAACGTGGAGGAGCTATTGCGCGCGGAGAAAGTATCGGCCTTATGACAGAAAAACGGCAAAAACCTACATTTGAAGAACTTCAAGACTGGTGGAAATCTTTCCAAATCGCTTATAGAGAGCTAGTCCCTATAGCTCAAGAAAATAATGTCAGAATAGCGATACATCCTTCGGATACGCCACATCCAGATTCACCTTTTGGTGGATTAGGGCTACACAGAATTATTGACGATTTTCCAAATAAAAATGTAGGGTTTGTTTATTGTGTTGGAACAAGAGCTGAAGCAGGAGGGTCATCTTTAGTTCTTGATGAAATCAACTACTTTGGACGAAAAGGAAGAATATTTTTGGTTCATCTTCGTAATGTAAGAGGAAGTTTACCAACCGAAGGGGCATTTGAAGAAGCATTATTAGATGATGGTGATTTAAATATGTTCAGAATATTGCTTGAACTTAGGAAGGTTGGTTATCAAGGATGTATCAATCCCGATCATGTTCCAATTCTGACCGGAGATGAACCGGACTACGACGACAGATGGAAGTATTCCAATATCGGTTGGAAGACTTCCAGCATAGGATTTGCTTATTCCATAGGATATGTAAAGGCCCTAATAGCAGCAATGTATGAATTTGAGGGAAGACCAATATATAAATAATCAATACTGAAGGGGGAGTAATTTTGAAAGTTTATAGAAATAATCGCCCACCATTGTACATACAGGTACATCCGGATGACAATACGGCTATTATTGTAAATAGTGGCGGATTGGATGAAGGCACTGAATTTCCCTGTGGCTTAAAATTAATCGAGCGAATACCGCAAGGGCATAAAGTTGCCCTCCGCGACATTTATGAAGGTGAAGAAATTGTAAGATATGGAGAAGTTATCGGTTATGCCAAAACTACAATAAAAAAAGGGAGTTGGGTAAAGGAATCATTAGTGCTTATGCCGACTCCTCCAAAACTAACTTCTTTAACCTTTTCTAATAAGGTTAAAGAAGTTCTTCCGTTAGAGGAGGAATTCACTTTTTTAGGATTTCGCAACGAAGATGGTACAGTAGGCACCAAAAATATTCTGGGGATTACTACAAGTGTTCAATGTGTAGCTGGTGTTTTAAATGTTGCTGTAAAGAAAATAAAGGAGGAACTTTTGCCTCTATTCCCTAATGTTGATGATGTTATTGCCCTAAATCATGCTTACGGTTGTGGTGTGGCAATCAATGCACCTGATGCAGTAATCCCGATTCGTACTCTTCAAAACTTAGCGAGACATCCTAATTTCGGTGGGGAACTGATGATTATCGGATTAGGATGTGAAAAATTATCTCCCGATCGTTTAAACAATGGCATTAATGACAACATCCTCATTTTACAAAATGAAAATGGATTTATGAATATGATTAATTCCATTATGGAAATGGCCGAAAAAAAGTTAAAAAAACTAAACGAAAGAAAGAGAGAGAAAATCCCTGTTTCAGAATTGGTTATAGGCGTACAATGTGGTGGAAGTGATGCCTTTTCCGGGGTAACTGCTAATCCGGCTGTAGGTTATGCTGTTGATCTCTTAATTAAGTCAGGAGCAACTGTATTATTTTCGGAAGTTACTGAAGTGAGAGATGCGGTGCATCTGCTGGCACCACGTGTAATTAATGAAGAAGTAGGAAAAGCGCTAATCAGAGAAATGGGATGGTATGATAATTACTTAAGAAGAGGGGAAGCCGATCGTAGCGCTAATCCGTCTCCAGGAAATAAACGTGGTGGATTAACAAATGTTGTAGAAAAGTCACTTGGTTCCATTATCAAATCCGGAAGCACACCGATTGTAGATGTATTAGCTCCAGGGGAAAGAGTAAGAAAAAAAGGACTTATTTTCGCAGCTACACCTGCCAGCGATTTTGTTTGCGGAACTCTTCAATTAGCATCAGGAATACATTTGCAAGTTTTCACAACAGGAAGAGGCACACCTTATGGATTATCAATGGTTCCAGTAATCAAAGTATCTACTCGAAGCGAACTACGCGAACAATGGCCTGATCTGATTGATATCGATGCCGGAAAAATCGCTACTGGAGAAGCAACAATTGAAGAAGTTGGTTGGGAGATTTTTAAAGAAATTATAGAAGTAGCAAGCGGAACAAAAAAGGCATGGGCCGATAAATGGAAAATTTATAATGATTTAGTTTTATTTAATCCATCTCCAGTAACATAAATAAAAAATATTAAAAACATATACAATTGTCTTACAATATTATTGACTTAAGTATATAATTAAAGAAAGGCGGAACTTACTTATGGATAAATTAAGAAAATCCCCTAGGGGGATTATGGGATTCCCAGTGACGCCAATGGATTCTAGAGGCAACATAGATCTTGATGGTCTAAGGGCAAATATCGATTTCTTAATTAAATCCGGGCTATCATCAATATTTGTTGTTTGCGGAGCCGGAGAACTGCAATCAGTTAGTAATGATGAATATAAGGAGATTGTGAGAGTTGCTGTAGAGAGAACGAAGGGAAAAGTTCCTCTTTATACAGGAGTTGGAGGAAATATTAAACAGGCTTTGGAACAGGCAAGAATTTCGCAAGAGTTAGGAGCCGATGGATATTTAATCTTTCCTCCTTATCTCATAGACCCTTCCCAAGACGGTTTATATGCTTACTTAAGCACCATTATTAATAGTACAGACTTAAACGCTATCGTATATAACAGAGGCAATTGTTTGTTAGAAGTCGAAACGCTTCAAAAATTATGCGAATTACCACAACTAGTGGGTTTCAAAGATGGAATAGGTAATATTGAGTTGAATGCGGAACTTACGCATGCCATAGGCGATCGCCTCGAATGGATTAATGGAATGCCCTTAGCAGAAGTAACAATGGCTGCTTATCTTAATCTTGGCTTTAAGTCTTATTCATCTGCTATTTCTAACTATATTCCGCATATTTCTATCAAATACTATCATGCGCTGTTAAACGGAAACAAGGCGGAAGCACGTGAAATCTACAAAAATGTAATTCTTCCTATTCATAGAATTAGAAAAAAGAAAAAAGGATATGCAGTAGCACTTATTAAAGCAGGCATGGAAATAGTAGGTTTACCAGTAGGTACTAATGTAAGACCGCCGGTTACACCAGTGGAGAAAGAACATTATGAAGAGCTCGAACACATAATCAAAAAAGCATTAGAAAAATATCCAAATGATGTAAAGGTTTAATTAGGAAACTATTCTTGAAGCAGGATTTGTTTCTATACTTCCTGTCTTATTTACTTTTATTGTCTTTGTACTTGGAGAAACTTTTTTAATAAAGAATGCTTGGTATCTAATCAAATGGCTGTGCCTTTGTTTTTCTAAACAAAGTGTATGTCCGACCTCCATCTCATGGATAGGTTGAACGAAGGAATTCGTGAGATATGGGAGGGTACACCGCCATGAGAAAGGTGAAGATCCAACTGGTGCGATCATCGGAACGCCCATCTCTATTTCCGAGAAATGGGATCGTAGGGGATCTTCCTCCAGAGCTGTTGTATCCAAAAGTTTAAATATATTCAAGATCTATCCTGCCTTCTGGTGCTCATTATGGATGCATCCTTGCGAAAATCGAAGAAATTCAAAGAAAAAAAGAGAAAATCGATATTTTTATAGAGGGAGGGAGATTAAATGAGTGAACTAAAATACGCTGTAAGTTCGGTACGCAGGAGTACTTTGTCGCAACAAGTTTTAGAACAATTGATACAGCTTCTAGTAAGTGGTAAGTTGAAACCAGGAGATAAATTACCATCTGAGATAGAATTAATGGAACAATTAGAAGTAAGTAGACCTGTTCTGAGAGAAGCTCTAAGATCCCTTGAGACACTAGACATTATAACAAGGAAGCCACGTGGAGGAACATATATTAACGATAAAGTGGGAAGTGATCCTTTTAAGGCGATGCTTGCTGTGTCAATTAATAATGTTCCAGCCATCATTGAAGCTCGTATGACATTAGAGCTCGGATTAGTGACGATTGCTGCTGAAAAAATAACGGATCAGCAGTTAAAAAAATTAAAAGATACCATTGATCAAATCAGAGAACATGCTGATAGTAACTATGGATTTTTAGATAAAGAATTTCATCGAATCATTGCATTGAGTGCTAATAACCCTATTGTTGAAGGAATGATTATTTCCTTACTCATCACACATGAAAAAACAGACAGTTTGATTAAATATAGAGAGCCAGATATTACAATCGAACATCATCTTGCAATTTACGAAGCGCTTAAAAATAGAGACCCAGTAGAAGCTTTCAAACAGATGTACAGGCACTTAAGTTTTGTGCGCAATAAGATTTTAGCTGATTATGAAAATGAGTAATATATGTAATATTAAATATTCAATTAGGGGAACTTTTCATGTGAGTCATTACTCTTTATTGTTTAGGCGAGCGTATTAAAATGTTTGAATCTGATTTTAAAATGCTTAAGCATATGAAAGGAAATAAACCCCTTTTCGAAATTATTTACTGTAAATGGTTGTATTTTCCACAAAATTCCTTATTGCAATAAACGAGTCAAGCCATTTTTCGAGATTAAGGCATGGCTCTATATTCGCATTTTCAAGTGACAAGGGGGATATTAACATGGCGGTATCGGAAGTTAAAACTAAAAAACAAACATATCTCAATTATATAGATGGCAAATGGGTTCACTCATCCACAAAAAAAGTTGATAAAAGCATCAACCCAGCCAATAAAAATGAAATAGTAGGGTATGTTCAACAATCCAATGAAGAAGATGTAAATAAAGCCGTAGAAGCGGCTAAGAAAGCGCAAGTTAATTGGAGAAGACTATCTAGTGTTAAAAGAGGGGAATATCTTTATAAGGCTGCTAGTGAACTGGAAAAAAGAATGGATGAAATCGCAGAAACAATGACGCGGGAAATGGGCAAGACATTCCCTGAGTCAAAAGGAGAGGTACAGAGAGGAATTGCAATCCTTCGTTACTATGCGGGAGAAGGAATGAGAAAGATTGGTGATGTTATTCCTTCTTCAGATAGCGAAGCGCTTATGTTTACAACCCGTGTACCACTTGGTGTTGTAGGAGTTATCACTCCATGGAATTTTCCTGTAGCCATTCCTATTTGGAAAATTGCCCCTGCCATTATATATGGAAATACGGTTGTATTCAAACCGGCTCAAGAAACAGCAGTGACTGCTGCTAAAATTGTTGAATGTTTAGATCAAGCTGGTTTGCCAGCTGGTGTTGTTAATATGGTAACCGGCAGAGGATTGGTAGTAGGAAATGCTATAGCCGAACATCCAGATATTAATGCAATTACCTTTACTGGTTCAAATGAGGTTGGAAAAACAATTGCTCAAAAAGCAGTGGCACGGGGAGCTAAATATCAGCTTGAAATGGGTGGCAAAAACCCTGTAATTGTATTGGATGATGCTGATCTTGACCAGGCTGTGGAAGCAACTGTTAGTGGAGGACTGCGCTCCACTGGACAAAAATGTACAGCAACAAGCCGAGTGTTCGTTCATAGTAATGTATATGATGAATTCAAGGAAAAACTATTATCGAGGGTAAAACAAATAACAATAGGCAATGGATTAAATAATGATACATGGATGGGACCTTGTGCTAGCGAAAAACAGTTAGAAACAGTTCTGTATTACATACGCAAAGGAATCGAGGAAGGTGCCACTTTACTGTACGGTGGTAATCGTTTAGAAGATGGGGAATTTAAAAATGGATTTTATGTGCAACCAACTATCTTTGAAAATGTCTCTCCTAATATGACAATTGCTCGAGAAGAAATATTTGGGCCTGTATTAGCTTTAATTAAGGTGGATACGTTGGAAGAAGCATTAAATTTAGCAAATGATACTCCATTTGGCCTTAGCGCCTCTATCTTTACCAAAAATATAGGAAACGCTCTATCATTCATAAATGAAATTGAAGCGGGATTAGTTCGCATTAATGAAGAAAGTGCAGGCGTAGAGCTACAGGCTCCTTTTGGAGGAATGAAGCAATCTAGTTCACACTCAAGAGAACAAGGACGAGCTGCCATTGAATTCTTTACATCAATTAAAACTGTTCTTATTAAAAGTTAAAAGTGTCTGTTTGTCGCATTCCTAAATTATTGAAAATTAATGGAATATCAGAAAAAGAGAGCCTATCTATCTGTAACTATAACTGAACTGAACCAAAAAGTTAGACACGGAAATTTAGACAATGATTTGGGTATGAGTTCGGTATTGAACCGGACTCATGCCTTTTAATTTTGCCTTGATTCGTTTGTGATTGTAATAATGAATATAATTCTCTAATTCGTGTTTAAAATGCTCCATGCTCTCAAATTCCTTAAGGTACAGTAATTCAGACTTTAATAAGCCAAAGAAATTCTCCATGACCGCATTATCCAAACAATTTCCTTTACGCGACATGCTTTGGGCAATCCCTCGTTCTTTTAATGTGTGTTGATACTTTTTCATTTGATAATGTCAACCTTGATCGGAATGGAGGATGGGGGCGTCTCCTTCTTTTAAACAGTCAAAAGCTTTGTCCAACATTTTGGAAACAAGCGAATAAACAGGCCGACTTTCTATGTTGTAAGCGATAATTTCTCCGTTGTATAAATCTAGAATTGGGGATAAATATAGCTTCTCCCCATGCAAATGGAATTCTGTCACATCTGTCACCCATTTCTCATTTGGTTTCGATGCGTGAAAGTCACGCCCTAAAATATTAATCGCAATGTTCCCCACTTGCCCACGATAGGAGCGATACTTTTTCATGCGGACAAGACATTTTAATCCCATTTCATTCATTAGGCGCCGGACTGTTTTATGATTGATTTTTAACCCTTGATTACGTAATTCTAATGTGATACGACGGTATCCATACCTTCCTTGATGTTCCTCAAAAATTTCCTTCATCCATTCCTTCATTTCCTTATATTTATCTGGACGATTCATTTGTTTGACCCAGTAATAATACGTACTGCGCGCAATGCCAGCGACCTTTACTAGATCGGTGGCTTTAAATTCATGCCTAAATTCAAAGATGATTTGCGCTTTGTCTTGTTCTGTAATTTTTCCTTTTCTTGAAGTAACTTTTTTAAGTAAGCATACTCCATACGTAAACGCTCATTTTCAGCTAATAATGCTTCTTGTGACCCTTCTACTCGTTGAGATTTCTTTGTTTCTTTTTTCATGGATGGACGCTCCTTTTTCTTTGGTTGAAGAGCGTCCATCCCTTGTGTTTCGAATAAATGCCTCCAATTCCACACCGTGCTCGAGGAAGGGATGTTAAATCGGGCAGAGGTTTCTTCGATAGACGCTCCTGTTTCGTTCATATAGTTGATTACGTCCATTTTAAACTCCATGGAGTAATTTGTATACATTTTTTGAAATGCTTCTGATCCATGTTCTCTGTACTTAGCCACCCATTTTTTTAACATCGATACACTTACATGATACTTTTGTGCGGTTACCTTAAAGGAATCTACCTCTTCAAGATAAGCCCTAACTGCAGCTAATTTAGTTTCTAAACTGTATTTAGTCATATAAAAACTGTACCTCCAATGGTTAGTTGTGTCTAACAATTGGGGTGCAGTTCAAACCCGGCTCTCTTTTTTATCGTTTTTGTCGGTGAACTCCGGTTTAATACCTTGATTTTTCATCTAAAAATTTAAGCAGTTTCTAACGATGTATGGGATGGCAATTTCCTTATCTCTGATTGGCTAAAGGTGAAATAGGGATTGTAAAACGCTTTCAATTATGTATGATGGTACTAAACCGGTTTATGAAAACGTTTATAAATACTAAATCGATTTAGTGATGAAAGAGGGATCCCTTTGAAGAAAGTAACGATGGCCGATGTCGCGAAATTGGCCAACGTCTCGAAAAGTACGGTATCGCAATATTTGAATAAACGCTATGAATATATGAGCGAGGAAACGAGAAAACGGATTGCTCGGGCAATTGAAGAACTGGGATATCAACCGAATATTATCGCCCGCAGCTTAAAGCAGAAAACAACAGCGACGATCGGAGTCATTGTCTTTAATATTTTGCATATGCTTACGATCCAAGTCTTGCATGCCATCGAGGAAGCATGCCAAGAGCGCGGTTTTCATGTCATCGTCTGCAATTCCGATGACGATCCGGAAAAAGAAAAAAAATATATTGATATTGATATGCTGCTTGCCAAACAAGTGGATGGCTTGATTGTTTTTCCGACGGGAAAAAACAAGGATGTATATCAACGGTTAGTGGAGGAGCGCTTTCCGCTTGTGTTTGTCGACAGGATGGTTCCAGGGATTGAAGCGGATGCTATTTTGCTTGATAACAAACGCGCGGCCGCTTTGGCGGTGGAATATTTGGCTAGTAACGGTTACGAGCGCATTGGCGTCGTCGCTCCTCCACTTGTGTCCCATGTCGTTCCAAGGGTGGAGCGGATTGAAGGATTTCGGCAGACGCTAACGGAAAAAGGGCTTCCAGTTATCGCTGATTATGTTGTTGCGGCCGAAATTTCGTCCATTCAGAGTGAACTGGCAAAGCTGTTTGCTTTAGGCCGTCCGCCGCAAGCGCTGTTTGCGATTAACGATTTGACATTGATGGAGATTTTGCATTTCGTCAAGAACAACGGCATCCATGTGCCTGATGATTTGGCGCTGATCAGCGTCGATGATGTTCCGTTTGCCGATATTTATACGCCAACGTTAACGACGATTGCCCAGCCAACTTTTGCGATGGGGAAAAAAGCAGCAGAGCGTTTGTTTATGCAGATTGCCAAGAAACAAAGACACAAGCCGCAAATTTTTCGTTTTCCGCCTACATTGATCGAGCGGAAATCCGTCCGACAAATATGATTGGAAAGGGGGAACAACAATGACAGCAGACGATAAAGTAGTCATTGGTGTCGATATCGGCACGACAAGCACGAAAGCGGTGGCGTTTGGCCAACGCGGGCAGGTGCTCGCCTCCCATGCAGTGGATTATCCAATCATCCAGCCGTATCCGGGCTGGGCGGAACAAGATCCCGAGGAAATTTTCTCCGCCGTTGTTCAAACTGTAAACGCTGTCACCACCAAATTGCGTCTTTCTTCTCGTGAGGTGAAAGCGATTGGCTTTAGTGCGGCGATGCATTCGCTAATGGCGCTTGATGCGTCAGGTCGCCCGCTCACCCGCTGTATCATCTGGGCCGATAACCGCAGCGTCGGACAAGCGGACCGTCTTTTACGGGATTGGAACGGATTGGATATTTATAAACGGACGGGAACGCCGATTCATCCGATGTCGCCGCTTCCGAAACTGCTTTGGCTGAAGGAAGAGCAGCCAGACGTATTCCGGCAGGCGCATAAGTTCGTGTCCATTAAAGAATACGTCTTGTACCGGCTATATGGCCAATATGTCATCGACTATTCGATCGCTTCGGCAACCGGGCTGTTTCGCTTGGATACGCTTGATTGGGATGCGGATGTGCTTCAACTTCTTGGCATTACGAGAGCGCAGTTATCTAGTTTAGTGCCGACAACACATGTATTGCAGGGTATGGAAAAAGAATGGGCCGAGCAAATGGGGCTTGACCTGGATGTACCGGTTGTCGTCGGCGCGAGTGACGGGGTGCTTGCCAACATCGGCGTTGGCGCGATTTTGCCGGGCGAAGCGGCGATTACGATCGGAACGAGCGGCGCGGTGCGGACGATTTCCTCCGTGCAAAAAACGGATGAAAAAGGACGAACGTTTTGTTATGCCCTGACGCCAAACCATTGGGTCGTCGGAGGGCCGACGAATAACGGAGAGATTTTGCTGCGGTGGCTGCGCGATGAATTTGGCGGCCAGGAACGCGAAGTGGCAAAAAGGCTTGGCATCGATCCGTATGATTTGTTGACAAAATATGCGGAGCGGGTTCCAGCTGGGGCAGAAGGATTGCTGTTTCTCCCGTTTTTATCCGGGGAACGGGCGCCGTACTGGAACGCGAACGCCAGAGGCACGTTTTTCGGCATCAGCCTTCATCATAAGCGGGAACATTTCATTCGTGCGGTGATGGAAGGGGTATGTATGAGTATCTTTTCTGTTGCTCTGGCGATTCGCGATGTCACGGGGCCGCTTTCGGAAATCCGCGTATCAGGCGGCTTTGCCAAATCGCCATTTTGGCGGCAAATGCTTGCCGATATGATGGGAAAAGAGCTGTTAGTACCGGAAACGCACGAGGCGTCTGCGCTAGGTGCTGCAGCATTGGCATTGTATGCGCTTGGCGATATTCCATCGCTTGATACGGTGAAAACGTGGATTCATATTTTATCACGCCATGTGCCAAATGAAGAAAATACGCTTATTTATTCCGAACTATTTGATATATATACACGATTATATGATCGCTTAAAGGATGAGTTTGATGTGATTGCTTCTTTCCAGCGTAGAAATGGATAGCTACTAAATCGGTTTAGTTTGCATCAAACAGAAAAGAGGAGGAATGGAAATGGGAATCGCGATTGTTATTGCTGCGATTGTTGTGTTATTGCTGCTCATCACGGTTGCGAAAATGCATCCGTTTGTCGCTTTGATTTTGACATCCGTTGGTGTAGGGCTGGCAATGGGAATGCCGCTGATCGCACCGTCGCCGGAAACGCCGGGAATTATTGATTCGATTAAAGCAGGTCTTGGCAATACGCTTGGCTTTTTGGCGATCGTATTGGCGCTTGGAACGATGCTTGGAAAAATGATGGCGGAGTCCGGAGGCGCTGAACGCATTGCGAAAACATTGATTGACCGTTTTGGCCAAAAACGCGTCCATTGGGCAATGATGGTCGTCGCATTTTTAGTGGGGATCCCAGTATTTTTCCAAGTAGGATTCGTGCTATTAATTCCGCTTGTGTTTACCATTGCAATGGAAACAGGAATTTCGCTTGTGACAATTGGTATTCCGCTTGTTGCCGGATTATCTGTCGTGCATGGACTTGTTCCGCCGCATCCGGCTGCGATGGCTGCCGTCGGCATTTTTAAAGCCGATGTCGGGACAACAATTCTTTATTCGCTTATTGTCGGGCTGCCGACAGCCATTATCGCCGGCCCGTTGTTTGGAAAATGGATCGGGTCGCGCATGTATAAACAAGTGCCTGGTGAAATCGCCGAGCAGCTTGTACAGCATAAAGAAAAGAAAGACCTCCCTGGCTTTGGCAACACGTTATTTACGATTCTGCTTCCGGTTATTTTAATGCTGGTTGCTTCCATAGCTAATGTTACGCTGGATCAAGCGTCGGAAGCATCGAAAGTGCTGCGCTTTATCGGGGATCCGATCATCGCGCTTTTGATCGCGACGATTTATTCGTTCTTTAGCCTTGGCTACGCTCGAGGATTCAATCGCGATAAAGTATAAAAATTTGCCAATGACTGCCTTGGTCCTGTCGCCAATATTTTGCTTGTCATCGGTGCTGGCGGGGCGTTCAATAAGGTGTTGCTTGATTCTGGCATTGGCGACCAAATCGCAGACTGGGCCACACATTCGCAAATGTCTCCGCTGCTGTTAGGTTGGGGAATTGCCGCGCTCATTCGGATTGCGACAGGTTCTGCGACGGTATCGATGATGACAGCGGCAGGCATTGTTGCCCCAATTGCCGCCAGCATTCCTGGCACGAACGCTGAATTGCTTGTATTAGCGACAGGAGCGGGATCACTCATTTTATCGCACGTCAACGACTCCGGCTTCTGGATGATCAAAGAGTATTTCGGCATGACTGTCAAAGAAACATTGATGACATGGACCGCAATGGAGACAATTATTTCTGTCGTCGCTTTTGCGCTGATTGCGTTGCTGTAAGATATAAAAAATGCCAGGCGCTTTCACAAAACCCTGTCAAATGGGCATTTCCGACTGAGATCGAACAACAATGCTGTAATAGTCGCTTGCACATAACTCTGTCAACCAGATATTAAAAAACGAGTATTTGAAGCTGCGGCCTTTTCTCGATACTCAACCGGGGAAAGGCCGTTATTTTTTCTCGGAAACGACTGTGATGGTAAAAAATGAATATATTCTTCAATCGCAATTACAAGCCTTAAAGAATCACACATTTATTTTTTTTTGATCATCAAACCTAACCCAGCAGGAAATTGCGTAAGGACTTCTAAAAGCGTGAGACTAATCGCTCGCTGAATCGTATAAAAAAGGAGATGCCGTCAAAACTATGTGTTTTTTGTTCATCTAAATGTAAAAAGCAGGTGAATATGCGAAATTAGAAGAACGGAACATTCATTAAAAATTCTTCCAACGACATAAAATTTAGAAGTTGTATTGATAGAGCATTTTTATTTAGGTTCAAAAGAAAAATCCTTGGACTATTGTTTATTGCTATTATATTTTTCGAATAAATTCGTCCACAGAATAATAGAACACTGCACGAATAACTGCATAAATCAGTAATTCAGGAGGAGACTATAATGCAAATATAGATATAGAAAGTTTCTGAACTCTCTAACGTGTTTCGCTTTACTTTGACTGTAATGCAAATATAGATATAGAAAGACAGTATATAATTGCTTTGACTAATAGTCGATTTTCTTTTTTCATAATACTTTTACTTAAAATTTCAGAGAGGATTGATGCGGATACCCCATACAACAAAACAATGAAAGATACATAGAAGCCAGCAGATGAAAATATAGGAAATATTTACATCCAGAATCTAGGGATAAGACAGATCGTTATCAGTACTGATACCAACCAATATGTTGTGAGATTTCTAAATAAAAATGCTTTCATTCATACTACACGACCTTTTTCATGTTTATCCATCGATTTTAATACAATGTAAATTTTGCAGTAAATGACAGTTTCATAGAGATTTTATGTTAAGCAGCGATGGATAAATGAATGCGGAGTTGAAAAATATTAAAATATATAGTCCTGTTTGTTTGGACAACTCTTTTTTTGTATGTATACGATATGATTCTGCCGAAAAATTTTTTATACATCTTGATAGGAATACCTGTTTTATTAGTAAGTTCATTTTTTCTTTTGAAAATTTTTAATGAGAATCGAGCAAACGATTGAGTTTTAAATATCGACATTTGAAATTCAAAGGATAAGAATGTAATTTAATTACGGTTCTATATCAATTGTTTTGGCGATCATTATTGGACGAAAAGAAGCCGGACGTAAAACTCCTGCCTTCTTGACCACAAGGCGACTACAAAAATTTAATGACATTCGAGCTATTAAGGACGATACAAAGTGGCTACGGCTAACGATCACAAGCGCAATTATTGTGTCAGTGATCGGAGGAGTCGTAGCTATTATTTTTGCTGCATTGAAGTAAGTGTTCAGTGACGGAAAAAATCGTGCGGTAGACAAGTAACTAATTTGTTGAATTGCTATGCTTCTGCTGTTTCTCTTGTCCTAGGTCTTGAATAAACTAATGTTGGAGCAATGACAATTAGAAAGGAGAAATGTTCAAATGGAAGCTATTCTATCAATTGAGTTCACTGCATATGTGGCATTAGCCGTTTTGCTGTACGCAATCCGTCAAGCAACCAATCTTTCGAATCGCTACATTCCGATTGTCGCGGTTGTACTTGGCGTTGCTTTCTCTATTTTTGAAGCCAGCGCTTTCTCATTTGAGGTTTTAGTAAACGGATTAAAATATGCCTTGTATGGGATCGGATCCGTCGCTGCAATCAAATATGCTCTTGAAAAGACAACGGAGAAATAATGGCAGACATAAATCCGGGGCGATAGCTGGTTGGAAAAGTATAAAGTGTTTCCTTTCTTGACAGCAGCATAAGCGTACTTGAATCAGCTCGAGGAACAAGCGGTTTGGCCGGAAATGGTAACAACCAGATGGTTCGTTTTTCGGGTAACACCATCACAATGCATGAAGGGTTGTTGTCAATGCGAAGTTAAAAAGTACGAAATCTGGGCAGGAAGCGTCGAACATCTAGACGCTTTTTTGTTGATAATAAACGTTGTAAAGCTGAACTTGGTGAAAAAGATTATGTTTAAACCGTAAAGAAGTTAACGCTGCCGGCTATGTATGCGCCGGAGCGGACGAGTTGACCCAAAAATGCTTGAGAAATATTGTTCATATAATTTTTGGATTTAACAATCAATTCTTGTATAAATTTACATCTGGTGTATAATCAATTTGAGATTCAAAGGCAATCACCATATTACAAAATCAATAGATCAAAATGTTCCAAAGAAAGAGGAGAACGAGAAAAAGCTGGTGGAATATTGTCTATGATACAGAAGCAGCAGTAAAAAGCGTTCTGGAAAAAACACGGATTAAAACAAACTGGAATTGTCGATCTGCAAACAAACGTTATGTTTTAAAAATAATGAAATTTGTCGTCGACCTCCAATCGTGCAAAAAACCTGGGGGATCGACGACTCTTTCAAATCTCCATTGAGCCCGCACAAATTAAAGGATTGATAAAATATAACTCCTTCGTTAAAATGAAAATAACCAATCAACCATTTAAAACGAAATGCTTATTTAACAACATTTTCTGGGGTTTTTATCTTAACTATGAGGAATTGAAACGTTTTCTTAACCTTACATCTTTATTATACAATTAGTTTTTATCTTAACTATGAGGAATTGAAACTTGGTCGCTTAACTGCTGCTTTTTTAGTTTTCACGGGTTTTTATCTTAACTATGAGGAATTGAAACTTACGATGTTCCCCTTATAAAAGTGGGAATGGAAAAAGTTTTTATCTTAACTATGAGGAATTGAAACAAACGCCTTTCCATGAGGATCTTTTCCATACCAATCAATCCTGTTTTTATCTTAACTATGAGGAATTGAAACAACAACAACTTTGCGAATATCTTCCGCCCATTTGAGTTTTTATCTTAACTATGAGGAATTGAAACATCTCCGACTGTCTAAACTTCCCGCGCCGGAGATCCCGTTTTTATCTTAACTAAGGAACTTAAATAAGGCACTTTGTTTTGAAAATGCATAGTTCCAGCGTGTTTTTTATTTTTAACTGAGAAAAATATTAAACAAAAAAGCACGGCCAATATCAATACGGTCGTGCTTAATCTATTTTTATGGTCGGAGGAACGTATTGTAGATCCGGACATCAATGCGTGAGCAATGCCTTTGTTGAATAAACATTTGTTTTGCCCACTCCTTGTGCGAGATAAATCAGTTTGAAGACCTTTGCCGATTCGACTTCTTTTTTTCGAATTTTGTTGCGAAATTTGGGAACTACACAATGCTGCACATAGGTTTTTGGATAAACGGTTTATTGGCCTCTTCTATACTGGAAAGTCCATTGAGTGACCTAAAAACACTTAATCTTAATTGGCTAATCTAGTTAACTTAAAAAAGAAGAGAGCGAGTACTCCCTAGTTTTTATTGTTCCTCACGAAATTCCCTTTCAATCTATTGACCCAAAACCCTCCTTTAAAGTATTTCGGTTCGTATGAAATTACAAATGATTGAGGAGAGAGTTCATTAATCAAATACAATAAATTTTTTTCATTATTCCGTTTTGTCAACACTTGTAAGATAAGTCGCTTGCCGTTTTTCCCATCTCCATACCAAGATGTAACCCCATAGCCATGGTTTCGCAGGTATGAAGGCAGTTCATGCTCTAAAGAATCAACGACTATTTGAACCGTCACATATCCAAGAGCCATGTACTCTTCAATTTTACTTCCAAAATAAACTCCAATTCCCCATCCCATGCAATAAGCAAACACGTTGATTGGATTATCCAGATTATCTAAGACGATAGTTAATCCCATTAAATATACAAATACTTCAAACATAGATAAAAAAGAAGCGATGAGACTGTATCCCTTAATCACTAGAATCGTGCGAAGGGTAACTGAAGCCATATATAAAATGTTAAAACCAATAATCGTTAATATAAGAAAAATCATCGATATCAAATCAACTATCCCCCTCTACGGTAGTCATCTTTGGTTGTATTTTTTCTTGCAACTCCTATGCCAATAGATCTTGTCATATAAAAACCAATCAAAAAAATGTCCTCTGGAATTTTGTAAAAATTTTTTTACAGATGTGTCTAATTTTTTTACTGCTTTCTCATAAAAACCATGAAATTTACTTGCTAATAAGTTGGCATGCATTTTGCATTATAGTTAAATAGATGAATTGTAAATATTCATTTATTTCGCAATATTCAATAATTTTAAATTGAATTGATAAAGGGGGGCTGTTATTTGGAATTGTTGGATTTCATTTTTTTAAATTGGCATGATATTGTTCGTATGACTTGGAAACACATTGAATTGGTTGGGCTGTCAGTAGGTGTCGCCATTATAACCGGAGTTCCATTCGGGATTTATATCAGCCAGAAAGAAATCTTAGCGAATCTCGTATTAACCGTGGCCGGGATCATTATGACCATTCCGAGCATAGCCTTGTTCGGAATTATGATTCCGATTTTGTCAATCATCAATCAAGGAATCGGGTTTGTACCAGCATTTATCGCATTATTTCTTTATTCACAATTACCAATTATTCGAAACACTTATGTAGCAATTAAAAATGTTGATCCAAATGTTCGTGATGCTGCAATTGGAATGGGAATGACTACATGGGAACGTTTGTACAAAGTAGAAATTCCCATAGCTCTTCCGGTAATTATGGCTGGTGTGCGAATGGCTGTCGTTCTTATTATTGGAATAGCAACAATAGCAGCTTATATCGGAGCAGGTGGTTTTGGCGAATATATCGCAAGAGGGATTTCCACAAGCTATAAAACGATGGTTCAAGCGGGTGCAATCGGGGTATCCATATTAGCCATTACAATAGATTTTGTTTTAGGAAGAATTCAGAAAAAGCTTTCTCAAAAGGTGCCAAAAGTGACGAGATTAAAAGAAGTTTAAGAAAAAGAGGTGAAAAAATGATAGAGTTTAAAAACGTGTCAAAGCTTTATGAAAGTGGAAACAAACAAGTAAAAGCAGTAGACAACGTCAGTCTTCATATCGAAAAAGGGCAAATATGCGTGTTTCTTGGACCTTCTGGATGCGGAAAAACAACGCTGTTGCGGATGGTCAATCGTTTGATTCCGATTTCAAATGGTTCGATATTCATTGACGGAAAAGATATAAGTAAGCTCAATCCGATTGAATTAAGGCGCTCCATTGGTTATGTAATTCAGCAAGTCGGATTGTTTCCGAATATGACAATCGAGGAAAACATTTCAGTCGTTCCAAATTTATTAGGATGGGATCGGGCGAAGATCAAGAAAAGATACAATGAGCTCATGGAAATGGTTGGACTTGATCCAGAAGAATACAGAAAAAGGTTTCCTTGGGAATTGTCTGGAGGACAACAACAACGTATCGGCGTTGCGAGGGCGCTTGCGGCAGATCCGCCCGTCATGCTGATGGATGAACCTTTTGGTGCACTTGATCCGCTCATAAGAGAGCGTTTACAAAATGAGTTTTTACGCATTCAAGAAAATGTGAAAAAGACGATTCTTTTCGTCAGTCACGATATTGATGAAGCGATCCGATTGGCGGATAAGATCGCGATTTTTAAATCGGGTCAATTAATGCAGCATGGAACTCCTGATGAAATTTTATCTAATCCAAAGAATGATTTTGTGCGGGATTTTGTAGGAAGCGACAGGGAATTAAAACGGCTGACTTTGTTCACTGTCAAAGATTTAATAAGCAAGATTGATCACTTTCAAAAGAGAACGACAAGAAATGATTATCATGATTTTGTTGTGAAAGTGAATACCGATTTGCGAACGACGCTTTCGGTTGTTTTGTCTTCGCCGACGGGGAATGCTTGGGTAGTTGACGAAAAAGATCGCAGGATCGGACTGTTAAGTTTAGATGATTTTGAGATCGTTACGGATATCCATACGAAGAAATTAAAGCCGATCGTAAATCAGGGGTGATTTTAGTGCGAGGAAAAAAACTAGAGCTGTCCTTTCGTATAGCTATAACGCTATTAATCATTTGTCTGTTTATATGGGCTTATTTTGAGGGAGCATTTCAATTTATCAAAGATAACCCCGGCGATTTGATCATCTTGCTTCAACAGCATGTAAAAATAGTAGGCTTGTCTGCAATGTTGGCGGTGGCGTTTGCCGTTCCGGTGGGAATCTTTATTACGCGGCCTCGCTTCAAGAAATATGATTGGATCGTAATCAATTTTGCGAACATTGGTCAAACGATCCCCACCCTAGCCGTTCTGGCTCTTATTATGAGTTATTTGGGCATCGGGTATACAACGGCTGTGTTTTCCCTCTGGCTTTATTCTTTATTGCCGATTTTGCGAAATACGGTTGTAGGTATTAAAAGCGTCAACCCATCTATCATCGATGCGGGAAAAGGAATGGGAATGACCTCATGGCAGATTCTATGGAAGCTCGAGCTGCCGAATGCATTATACGCCATCTTAGCGGGCATACGAACTTCCATTGTGATCAACGTAGGCTCGGCAGCTCTGGCATTCCTGATTGGAGGAGGTGGTCTAGGAGATTTAATTTTTACCGGCATATCGTTATATGACACTGGAATTATGCTGTCGGGAGCTGTACCGGTTACCCTTTTGGCTATTACATTAGATTTTCTGCTAGGAAAACTAGAGAAGATTATCATCCCAAAAGGACTTCAACGGAACGAGGAAACAGTATAAGAAAGCGAGGAGGATGAACATGAAATCCAATGTGAAGAGAATGAGGAGCTTCGTATTCCTGCTTATTGCAATGTTGATGCTGACTGCTTGTGGAACTTCGAATTCAAAAACTTCAACGGATGAGAATCGTACATCCGACAATCAATCGAAAGGTAAGATTACAGTTGGAGGCAAAGACTTTACCGAACAGCACATTCTTACGAAAATTACCTCCATTTACTTGAAAGAAAAAGGCTATGATGTCAAAGAAGCAACGAACATGGGGAGTACTGTTGTTCGACAAGCTTTAGAAAATGGACAGATCGACCTTTATTGGGAATACACGGGTACTGCGTTAGTAATCTATAACCATCAGCCTGTGGAAACAGATCCTGATGCAGCCTACGAGAAAGTAAAAGAAATCGATCAGAAAAAAGGATTGGTTTGGCTGAACAAGGCCGAATTGAACAATACCTATGCGATTATGATGCTCGAAAAGAAAGCGAATGAACTGGGAATCAAGACGATCTCTGATCTGGCCGATTATGTGAACAATCATAAGGAGATCAAATTTGCTTCCAATGCCGAATTTTATGCACGACAAGACGGGTTAAGAGGATTGGAGAAAAAATATGAATTTAAATTCCAGCCAAAAAATGTTATCAAAATGGAGACCGGGCTGCTGCCTAACGCATTAAAAGAAGGACAAGTAGATGCGTCTATCGGCACTTCTACTGACGGACGTATCAAAGAATTCAATTTGATCATATTGGAAGATGATAAACATTATTTCCCAGCTTACAATGCAGCACCTGTCGTTAGAGAAGAATCTTTGGAAAAAAATGAGGAGCTGGCTGATCAGTTGAATGAATTGTCGAGTCGTCTAAATTCTGAAACGTTGATTCAATTGAATTACATGGTGGACGTTGAACATAAAGATGTTGCGGAAGTTGCCAGAGAATGGCTCACATCCCAAAACTTGATTAAATGATGATTCGAGATTAGTTCAATAGAGAGCTTTTGAAAATTTTTTCAAGGAAGTGTAATGGGAGATATCAAAAAGCTAATATCCGTTTTCGAAAAAAAGAAGCATTGATTAATATTGTCGATTGCACGATCGGCGGCTTCTACTCGAATGCGGTTACATCGTAAAGAAATTTGCATATGGACAATACACTATGGCTGCAATTTTTTTAAAAAGAAAGGATGATTGCTCAATGAAGATTACTAAAGTGATAACACAGTGGATTCGTATACCTTTAGAAAGACCTGTCGGATTTTCAATTAAGACTTTGACGCACCGTGAACATATCCTGGTGAGGATCCAATCTGATCAAGGTATCGAGGGCGTTGGATTTTGCCTGCAGGATATAAGCGGTCGGGCAGCGAAAGCCGCAATGGACGATTTGCTGGTGCCCATGCTGCTCGGAGAAGATCCGCGCAATATCAACAAAATATGGGAAAAAATGTACTGGCAAACGGTACGGGCAGGGCGAAGAGGAAACCTCTTACATGCTCTTTCAGCAATCGATATAGCCCTTTGGGATCATCAGGCTAAATTGGCTGGGATGCCATTATATAAATTGCTTGGGGCTTACCGTGAAGAAGTGCCGTGTTACGCTTCTGGCGGATACTATTACGAAGGCTTAGAAGTCTTTACGAAACTGGAACAAGAAATACAAGGGTATATGGATCAAGGATTTCGTGCCGTGAAAATCAAGGTTGGCAGGTTGGATCCAGTCCAAGAAGCCAAACGTGTAAAACTTGTCAGGGATTTAATCGGTCCAGACGTTAAACTGATGATTGACGCAAACCAAGCTTACCTGGACGTCAATGAATGCATCGAATTATGTAAAAGAGTAGAAGAATACGATATTACGTTTTTTGAAGAACCGCTCCCTATCGATATGATGGAAGCCTATGTACGCCTGCGAAAACAAACGTCCATTCCGCTTGCTACTGGAGAAGTTGGAGCTACACGCTGGGAATTCCAGGAGCTCATCCGGCAGGGCGCTTTAGATTATATCCAACCTGATGCAACCATGTGCGGCGGTGTATCGGAATGGCTTAAGATCGCAGCTTTGGCAAGTGCGCAAGGAGTAACCATTGCTCCGCATTACCATTGGGATGTTCATGTACATTTAGGATGTGCCACTAGAGAAGTTGCAATTTTGGAAAAATTTATAGGCACCGATGTTAAGAATTTTGATTTAATTATTAACAGCCCGCTGCAAGTTACTCCGCGCGGTACACTTGTACCACCTGAAGGGTCCGGCTTGGGCATCGAATGGAACGAACAGGCTATCAGAAAATATTTAGTTGATGAGAAGGTGATGGCCTATGACTCAGTTCCAAAGGGTGTTTAACATTTTGGCAGCACATTTTAACAATAACGGCTGTCTTGCTGAATAAAGCCTTTATTCTTTCGTTTATTTATAAATAACCGTCAGCAGATTATGGAAATTAGTGTTGGTACGAATTTCTGCATTCATTAATCGACGTTTGATGAAACGAATTAGACATAAGGGGAGGAAGTTATTGGGGCGGCCAGTGTTGCTGCTGGCTCAGCCTGCCAAATCTATGTAATTTGGATGCGGTACTTGGGAAGGAGAGACGTTCATAATGTTTGATATGCCGTTAGCGCAATTACAGAAATATACAGGAATAAATCCGAAACCGGTTGATTTTGCTGACTATTGGAGTCAAGCGTTGGAGGAATTATCGGTTCAATCGTTGCATTATGAGCTGATTCCGGCAGCATTTCAAACGACTGTGGCGAACTGCTATCATTTATATTTCACTGGAGTTGGCGGGGCGAAGATTCACTGTCAGTTAGTCAAACCGAAAGTGCAGAAGGAGAAAACACCAGGGTTAGTATGGTTTCACGGATACCATTCGAACAGCGGGGACTGGGTAAATAAACTGGCGTATGCCGCATCCGGTTTTACTGTGATGGCAATGGATTGCCGCGGCCAAGGAGGAAAGTCAGAGGATAATCTGCGAGTGAAAGGTTCGACATTAAAGGGTCATATTATTCGCGGAATTGACGATCCAAATCCTCATCAACTTTATTATCGAAATGTTTTTTTAGATACGGCTCAAGCGGTAAGAATTTTATGCTCTATGGAGCATGTCGATCGTGATCGAATTGGCGTATACGGCGAATCACAAGGAGGAGCGTTAGCTTTAGCGTGTGCCGCACTGGAACCATCGGTGATAAAAAAAGCTGTTGTGCTCTATCCCTTTTTATCAGACTATAGACGGGCACAAGAATTGGATATGAAAAATACCGGGTATGAGGAAATTCATTATTATTTTCGATATTTAGATCCCACACATGAACGGGAAGAAGAAATATTTTACAAATTGGGTTATATTGATATTCAGCATTTAGCTGATCGGATTTGTGCTGATGTTTTATGGGGGATTGCTCTAGAAGACCAAAAATGTCCTCCGTCTACGCAGTTTGCCGTTTATAACAAAATTAAGTCAAAAAAAGAAATGGTTTTTTACTATGAATATGGTCATGAATATTTACCGATTATGGCAGACCGTACTTATACGTTTTTTTCCGATCTTTTACGCAAGGAAAATGAATAAAAAGCGGTTTCTACAATGAATCAATCATTGATGGAATGAGATGGACAGAGTAAGAAGTGTGTTACAGTGCGAGACATTGCCAAAAAGCAATGTCACCGTTTCCAAATCACGTATTTCTTAACCTGATATAAAGCTGCAAACCCTTAAATTGATTTAGGAGGAGAATTCGATGAAAGAACGGAAAATCAGCTTTTACAGCGAAGGGTATAAATTAGATGGTACTTTATACCTTCCGGATGATTACCAACCGGGAGAAAAAAGACCTGCAATTATCCCGAATTCAGGTTACAACGGGCTTAATGTTTTTTATCCCCGGCTTTTTGCGAGAAATCTTACGGAGTCTGGTTACGTCTGTTTAGGATTTGATTACAGGGGATTCGCCAACAGCGAAGGGATCAAGGGGAGAGTGATCTTGGACGAACAAGTTGAAGATATAAAAAATGCGATTTCATTCCTGCAGATTCAGGAAGAAGTGGATCCTGAACGTATCGGTCTAATAGGCTGGGGAATGGGTGCTTCAAACGTGGTAAGGGTTGCGGCCAGTGATAAACGGGTAAAAGCGGTGGCTGCTTTGAACGGTTTTTTTAACGGAGAACGATGGCTTAAGACGGTCCATTCCTATGTTGACTGGGCGAGAATTTTGCAAACGGTTGAAGAAGATAGGATCCATCGGGTTACTACGGGACAATCATTACTGGCAGACGCATTTATCCATTATCCTTTAGACCCTGCAACAAAAGATTACGTTGATAAAGAATTGGCGCCGCTCACTCATTTTGGCAAACTGACTGCATTGCAATTTACCGAGTCGATCATTCAAATGAACGCGGAAAAAGTCGTGGCGGATGTTTCTCCAACTGCTCTGTTTGTGGCCCATGGAAAAGACAATTTGCTCCATCCGGTGGAAGAGTCTATTTCCTTATATGAAAATGCAAGAGAGCCGAAACTATTTTATTTGATCGATGGAAAACATAATGATTTCATGTATCACGATCATCCGGTTTTCAGAAAATTGTTGCAAAAGGTGGCGGAATTCTTCGGGAAATATATAGGAACTTTTTCCGCATTATCTGAAAACAATTTAAAGTAAAGAAGCCAAATATACGCCCAGTGAATATCAGCTGGGTGTATTCGCACTACTAAGAAAGGGAGATGGGATCATGACATCATATCATCCGCTATTAAAAGATGCGATAGAATTGCATTGCCATAGCTACCCCAGCATTTTTCCAAGAAAACAAACGGATTGGGAATTAATTGAAGATGTTAAAAGAGCTAAAATGGCCGGAGTTGTTTTGAAAGCCCATGAAACTCAGACGGTTGATCGGGCTGCTTTGATACGGGAAAAAGAACCGCACCTGCATGTTTACGGCGGTTTGGTATGCAACCATTTTACTGGCGGTTTGTCTCCAGCTGCGGTCGATGTCGCTATTCGTTTAGGTGCGAAAATTATATGGATGCCAACCGTTTCAGCGAAAGAGCATTGCTGTCACTTTGGCCGAAAGAAGACTCGTCTTTTTAATACAGATCGTCCATTAATTCAACCTGAAAATGGTCTTGAGATCTGGGATGAAAATCGCAAAATTCTTCCTGAAGTTCATGAAATCCTTTCTTTAATCGCTGAAGCAAACATCATTTTGGCAACTGGTCATTTAAATCCGGAAGAAGTGATGGCTCTCGTTGAAGCCGCAAAGCAGCACAAAGTGGAGAAAATTTTAATCCAGCATGTTGATTTAGGAATCGCCCCCATTCCGTTTGATTTTCAGAGAGAACTGAGTAAAAAAGGAGCGATTTTAGAAAAATGTTATCTGGCCTGCAGCAGTGATTTTCATGATCTCTCAATAGAAGAGATGGCAGAAAACATAAAACGCTTGGGGGCAAAAGCGTGTGTACTGGTTACAGATTATGGGCAGGAGCATAACATTCCCTCGGTCAAAGCACTAAGCAGCTTTGTAGAAGACATGTTATCATCGAGAATTACTGAAGCTGAAATAGAACAGATGATTGTACACAATCCAAAACAATTGTTGGGTATCTAACTTTTTGTAGCTGTAAGGGGATAACAGCTCGGATAAACCAAGCATGTGCAGGCATCATGATGTCCTTGCGGAAGCATGCGGATTAGAAAGAGTGGAGGGAAGGAGATGGCAAAACCTAAAAAACCGTTTAAAGTGGCATGCGTACAATTTAATCCAAAGCTGAACGAAAGAGACGAAAATATTAAGGCTTTATATGACGCCGTAGCAGAGGCAGCTAGAAACGGAGCAAAACTCATTGTAACTCCCGAGATGGCGACAACTGGCTATTTTTACCGAGACCGGGAAGCGATACGGCCGTTCGTTGATACGATCCCTGGCTTTACCACCCGATGTTTCGAGAAAATCGCAAAAAAATACTTTTCTTATATTGTTATAGGCATGCCTGAAATCGATCCTGAAACGGACATTTTTTATAACTCAGCTGCATTGATTGGACCAGACGGATATATTGGAAAATATAGAAAAATTCATTTGTGGGAAACTGAGGTACACTGGGCTGCTGGTGGAGATGAAGAAATTCCTGTATTTGATACGGAAATAGGCAATATTTCTATAAACATCTGTATGGATATGATTTATTTTGAATCAGCTCGTCTAGCCGCACTAAAAGGTGCTGATATCCTCGCATTCTTGACGAATTCTACTGGACAATCCGTTGCGGTTCTCCAGGCCAGAGCGGAAGCAAATGGTTTATACATCATCAGCGCCAACCGCTCAAATGCGGAGAACGATTATCATATGATCGGGGCCAGTTCGGTCTGGTCGCCGGAAGGGGAAAAGCTCGCAGAGGCTGATTTGGTTGAAACAAAAGAAAATGCGGTTGATGCCCCAACGATTCTTTACTGTCAAATTGACCCTGCAAAGTATGATAATCCGGTCAAAAAAAGATTTGCAGAAAGAAGACCCGAACTTTATAAAGACTTGATGTTATATAAAGCACCATGGGATTTTAAGAAAACGGCGGCTTCCAGAAACATTTGGGCTGCGATTGTACAATACGAACCAGCTTTGGGAAATAAGGAAGCGAATTTAGTCAAGATTAAACGCATGATTTCAAATGTTGCGCTTGAGAGTAAAGAAAAAAGCAAATTGGATTTAGTTGTGCTGCCGGAGCTTTCTCTTACTGGGACCGTGGATCACTTAAAAGCAGACGATATTTTTGCATTATCCGATACTTTGGACAGCATTTGGGTGCAAAAGTTATTGGAACTCGCAAAGGAATTCGGCATTCATATGGTTTTTGGGTTTGTGGAAAGACAAGGCGACCATCTCTACAATTCGGCGATTCTTGCTGGTCCGAAAGGCGAAATCATGGGAATATACAGAAAGACACATTTACACAATGCCGAAAAAGCTTGGGCGACCCCCGGGGATAAAATTGAGGTCTTTCATTCAGAAGCTATCGGTGATATCGGAATCATGATCGGGTACGATGCGGTTTTTCCAGAAGTTGCAGGGGTATTGGCGGTTAAGAGAGCTGATATGATAGTTATACCGTCAAGCTGGCAAGGAGAATTTGGAAGAGATTTAAAAAGCAGCATATCGAGAAAAAAATATCCGCAAGGCTCCGTTTCAACTTGGGATGCCATCGCTGCTGGCGCCCAAGCATACACGATTGTTTCAAACTTTGTAGGGACTGAAAAGAAATTTTTAGGAAGAAGCGGGTTGTATACGTTAGATCCCATCTACGGATTAGATTCACCTGTGGGAGCTTCTTCAAATCAAGAAGAGGTTTTAGTGGCAAACTTCGAAACTATACAAAATGATTGGTGGTTTAACCAAGAAAAATTAATTCAATCTAGAAGAACGTTTTGTTATAAACGGCTTGTCTACTGAAATATAAGAATATAACTTTCATTATGCTTTACTCTTGATAAATCCGACACCCCCTAATGAATTTGGACACTTGAAAAAGTTGTTTTTCATAATCGAAGTGACCAAATGATGGGGGCTTTTGATATATAGGAAAGAAATTTATGCTGCAAACAGCGAAACAAGCATTAAAACATTAGCGGGTTGATGGGATGTATTCAGCCCGAATCTCGTGCACTTATGGGTAAAAGCGATAAAGAAATCCTTTCAGCAGAAGTAAAAAATTGAAGGATAAGGACGACCAATTCAAGAATTTATGTTTAGAAATGTATTATGGAGTAATTTAAAAGAAGAAGAACCTTCGCTTATTGAATAGCAGGAAGAAGCCGAGATGTGGAACAAGAATGGAAATTCAATTACAAAAGATTTTAGGAATCAATCGCACGATCTGCTATTACCGCCAAAATGGAAAAGTCGAGAAAAAACAGTATGCTGGAGACGTCCAGCACCCGGCTGCTCTCTGACAAAACCGGGAGATACGATTCAAGAATATCTCTTTCTTTTGAGGCTGTCTGTAAGAGCATGGAATTCCGTCTAGGACGTCCCAGCGTTTCATCGTTTACTGGAGAAGGAATGTGTTTGACTGCAACAGGCTTATCGATCTGTGCTGAAGTATATGTTTTTTACGACCGATTTATTTTAAATATTTAATCCTCCGCCAAAAGAGCGAAAACAAAGTCATTCATTCGTGGAAGTTCGAATATAAGGCAAGAGGATTTCGTTTTCTAGCCAAGAAAGGGAATTTTCAAGAATCACCTAAAATAAGCGGCCAAAATTAGGGGACAATCCTATAGTCAGGATTTTTCTAACTTCGGGCTGTCGAAATTTTTATATATTAGGTGGAATGAAAGATGAACGTTTTTGGTTCAAAATTGACCAAACGGTATTTATCTATAACATTAATTGTTATTTTCTTTACTTTGTCGTTCCTTTATTGGCTCACGATACGTGTCATGGAAGGTTCATTTAGTGATCAGATTGCGTATCGGGATGAATTGATTGCCAGGACGCTGAGCAAACGTATTAGTGATATTATTCAAAGTATGACGAGCGACTTACGGGTCGCCTCCGCATACGTTTTGAAAGTTACAGAGAAAAATAGAGATTTTTATTTGTCCGAGATGGAAAGAATGGTCGTTCAGCAACCTCTTTATTTGAGCATTCAAGCCTTTAATTCAGAAGGCAAGATTGTGGTTAAGGTGCCAGATGCCGTTTCTTTAGATGCTAAAAGCTTTGAAGACATGCACAATTACCTTTCCTGGAGCAAAACCTACTACATTTCCGATATGATTACACTTGAGGATGGAAGGAAGTCTATTGCCATCGCATATCCTTCAATCGATGAAAATGGAATGTATAAAGGCGGGGTCGTAGCTTTCGTCAATTTGCAAATGCTTTCTGAATATCTAAAAGAATTGAAGATTGGTGAACTCGGGGTCAATGCGATCATTGACAGAAACGGCACAATAATCGGGCATAGTGAGCTGGAGACGATCGGTTTTTCTTTAAAAGAACACCCCATACGCGATTATCTGAATAAAGAAAAATTCGGCATATGGGAAGGTACACTGTTTCATCAACACATGATTGCAGCGTATCGGCCTTTATCGATGATCGGATTCGGACTTATCGTAGGCGAACCAATTAAGCAGGCAATGCAATCGTCAATAGATGTCAGAATATTGCTGCTAAAGGGCTTCACAGCGGTATTATTTATTGCCGCTGGACTAACGGTCTTTTGGACAAATCGGGTGGTTCGTCCGATTATTCAATTAATGAAACAAGTAAAAGAATACAACCAAAATAAACAGAAGAATTTTGAACCTATTAAAACCAATGATGAAATAGAAGAATTATCAAGAACAATGGGGCAAATGGCTGGAGAGTTAAAAGAAAACGAGCAAAGGATGTTTTATATTCTTGAATCAATTCCTTACGCAATCATTACAACTGATAAAAATGGAAAAATTACTACATTTAACAGAGGAGCTGAGGAACTCACATTATTTAGCAGGGAAGAAGCGATTGGAAGGAATATTATTGATCTCCCTATTAAGGAAAATAAGGATGTTTTTCTTTCATGGAAAACATTACAGGAAGGAAAAGAGTTTGATGACGTAGAAAGCTACATTTTTGATAAAAATAAAAAGAAACACGATGTAAAAATCCATTCTTCTTTATATCATGGAGAAGGTAATAAAGTAGTAGGGACGATCATAGTCATTAGAGATGTAAGTCATATAAAAAAATTAGAAGAATATTTAAGGCAAAGTGAACGATTAGCTTCCCTGGGACAACTGACAGCCGGAATAGCTCATGAAATAAAGAATCCGCTAAGTATCGTGCAAGCAGCTGCAGAAGCAATATCTATGGAAATCAAAGAGCTGCAATTTGAAAATAGCATCATTGCCGAGCTTACCAATGACATTTTAGAGACATCTCAAAGAATGAATCAATTACTCGTTAACTTTTTAAAACTTTCGAAAGGTGAGGAAGATAACATCAAAGAAACGATAAACGTTATTGCTGTCATAGATGAGTTATTATCTCACTTAAGAAAAAAAATGAAAGATCAAGGGATTCAGGTCATCAAACAATATGCAGAGAAAAAAGTATATGTCCTTGCCAACCAAAACGGATTAACACAAGTGTTTCTAAATATTTTGATAAACAGTATGCAAGCTATGGAACAAGGAGGAACTTTGCTGATTAAAGTCGAAAAATTCGAAAAAAATTGCATGGTTCAAATAGAAGATAGCGGTGTCGGAATTCCAGCGTCAAAGCTTCCATGGATTTTTAATCCTTTCTTTTCTACAAAGAGAGAAGGAACTGGATTAGGACTTTCTATAGCTCACGAAATTATTGTCCAGCATAACGGAAAAATATGGGCGGAAAGTGTGGAAGGGAGCGGTACTAGTTTGTACGTCCAACTTCCCAGATTAGAACAAATAGGTGATGGCAATGAGAAAAATCTTATTGGTTGATGACGAAGTGAAGCTTTTAAAAATTATTAGTTCCGCTTTAGAAAAAAAAGGATATCGTGTCTACACTGCACCTAATGGTTATGAAGCCAGAAGGACATTTAATGAAAAGAATGCGGAAATTGTATTTCTTGATTTAATGCTTCCTGATATAAACGGGCTGGAGCTGCTGCAGGAGTTTAATCGTTTATATCCGCAAAAAGTTTATATTATCATGACTGCTTACGGGGATATTCCAAGTGCTGTCATCGCGATGAAGGAAGGAGCTTTTGATTACCTTGTAAAGCCGGTAAGATTGGATGAAATTGTCGTAGTAATTGAAAAAGCTTCACAATGGTTAAAGATGAAGGAAGAAAATCAGCTTTTAAAGGAAAAATTAATTGATATTGAGAAACAATCAGAATTGATCGGAACAAGCCTTGCCATGAAAAGAATTTTTCATCTTGTGGAGCGGGTAGCAAATACAGATGCGACAGTTCTGATTCAGGGGGAAAGCGGAACGGGAAAAAGTTTGATTGCAAAGCTGATTCACGACCTTAGCGAGAGAAGCAAGGGGCCGTTTGTATCAATAAATTGTGCAGCAATCCCGGAGCAACTACTAGAGAGTGAATTGTTTGGATATGAAAAAGGAGCTTTCACCGGCGCCAATTCGAGCCGTCCGGGGAAATTCGAAGCGGCAAATGGCGGTACAATTTTTTTAGATGAAATAAGTGAAATTTCCCCATCATTGCAGGCTAAACTTCTCCATGTCACACAGGAAAAATCCTTTATGCGTTTAGGAAGCAGCACCATCAGAAATGTCGATATAAGGATTATATCTGCGACGAATCGAGATCTGAAAAAAATGGTGGAACAAGGGCGCTTTCGTGAAGACTTGTATTATCGGCTGCATGTTGTAGATATTTATATTCCGCCTTTACGAGAAAGGAAAGAAGATATACCGATACTTGCAGAAGAATTTTTGAATAGACAGCGGAAAAGGTATAATAAAAATTTCCAAATATCCAAAAAAATAATAGAAACTTTAACTCAATACCATTGGCCAGGCAATGTAAGAGAATTGGAAAACGCAATTGAAAGAGCTGTAGTTCTATGTCGTGATCAATGGCTATCCATCGAAGACTTCCCCAGAGAAATAAGAGACAGCAGGTATGAAAATCTTGTTCAAGAAAGCTTTCCAATTGAAAGTGAAAAGAATAAACCCCTTCCAGAAAAATTAGAAGAAATAGAAAAACAATTCATCGTGCAGGCTCTAGAAGAATCAAACGGACAAGCAGCTTCTGCAGCCCGAAAACTAGGCATATCTCGACAAAGTCTTTTATATAAGATGAACAAATATTTAATTGACCCCAAATAATTGAGTCAACATTGGAATGGAAGATTAATATTTTTGCAACAGTATTTGCTCTAACTTCCTCTTAATTGCAGTTTCATGTTAATCATAATAAAATCTCCTCGATCACATTTCAGCAGATTATGATTCCATTTCGTACTTCCAAGAAAATCGGACAACTAATGGGATTAAAAACAATGAAAGCTGATTTAGCAGTCTATAATGGTATATGAGGTATTTTATCAGAAAACTTTGTCCATGATGATAAGGAATTTTATGAAGGCGGAGATTTATTTTTTACCATTGCCGAAGATTTTGATAGATACAGCTTAAAGTATTACGATTTTCCAAATATAATAAAAGTATTATCCGAATTTAGTCTTGAAAGAGACTTTATTCAAATACACATATTCGATGCGCTAATTGCAAATCAAGATCGAGCAGGTTATCAGCTTGCCCCTATATATGATAACGGAGCATCGCTAGGATATCAATTACAGGAAGAACGTATCCTAAAAATGTTTCAAGATCAAAGAATGTTTACAGCTTTTACTAACCGAAGCTACTCTTTAATAGGATTGCCTGACAAAAAGAAACCAAAATATAGAGAGTTATTAAATTTTATTTATCAATTATATCCACAAGAAACAAAAGAAATGGTTGAAAGAATAAGTCAAATAAATGAAAAGCAAATACTTGTCATTTTAAATGAAATTTCAGAAGAAGCAATGAGTAAAGTTTAAAAAGAATGGGTATTAAAATTATTACAATATCGAAGAGAGTGGCTAATAAATTGGTATACGGAGGGGAAATAAATGACCCGTCCTTTTGTACTTTGGCTTATTTGGCAAAACGAACGTACGCGCCAGCGATATCATATTGGGAATTTAGTACATCACGAAGGCAAATATGTATTTTATTATGAAAAAAGCAGAAAAAGAAGGGGATTATTAGACGCATTAGAAAACGGATATCAGCCACATTTAGCGTTTCGTGATATCGATAAAATATACGTTTCTGACAGGCTATTCGGACCTTTCGAACGACGTTTGCCTGATCGTCGCCGCCCTGATTTCCCAGAAATTTTGCGGACGCACGGCTTGTCAAGTGATTATACGGAAATGGATTTATTGCGAGCTACCGGCGGCAGGCTTGCGACTGATTCATATGAGTTTGTAGCACCTATTTATGTGTACGGAAATCACTTTGACTTTGATTTTTATATTGCTGGCTGGAGATATTATGAAGGGGAACAAATCCTTAAACAGCTAAAAATCGGAGAAAAAGGTACAGTTTCAACTAGAGCCAGAGAATGAACAAGATCCGAAAGCAGTGATTGTATTAACAAGCCAAGGGCGTAAGTTAGGATATATTCCAGCCTTTTATAGTGAATTTATGTTTCAGCTTATGGAGAACGATGGGGATTATGTAGCAAAAATTCACTCCATTCATCTTAAAGCTCTCCCACAATTGAAAGTAAATATAAGCGTTTGTGGGAAACTTATTCCGCCATTAAAGGAACGAAACTTAAATATGGTGTATGATTTGCAGTTAGAAATGATATAACCTTTTTGTTTAGGTCGCGATGTCATTGACAATAAGCACATTGCTCTTTATTGTCGCTCGGTTTGCTGTAAAAGGGTTTTTTGAGAAACAAATAAGGAGCGGGGTGCGGCAAGTAATAGACGAGATGTTATGCTGAAGCATTTGCGAATGGAACCTTGAGTTTTTTTACCAACTCTCTTGTTGCTAGTGCTGGGTGTGCTCGGGGGTGAAGTTAAGTTTTTGAATTACTCGTTTACAGAAAGCTGACTACAAGGTGGAGAAAGGAGAACCATTGTAGTCAGTTTTTTTATTTATTGGTGAAATGTGTATACTCACATAAATTTTCAACAAAATTCATCAAAATTTTTTGTTGTTGTTTTAGTATAATGTAATTATGCTGAAATAACGATATGGTCTTCTGTCTCAGCACATTGAATAGGTATTCTAATAAAGGAGTTCAGACTGGAACATGTCAAAAGGGATTATTGATAATAAACAAACGGGTTTAGTGGGAGATGTCTTGAAAGAATACATAACAAAGGGCAGTAAGCTGTCTGTTGCGGCTGCTCATTTTACGTTATATGCGTTTGTCGAATTAAAGAAAGAGCTTTTTCAGTTAGAAGAATTTCGCTTTATTTTTACAGAACCGGCTTTCGTGCAAGGTGACAATTTATTAAAAGAGCAAATAGAAAAAAACGAGGCGTTATTGTACGGAGTCGAAGAAGAGCAAAAGTATAAAACAAAATTAAATCAAGCATATATCGCCAAAGAATTTGCCAAATGGCTGAAACAAAAAGCACAAATTAAGTCAGTCACTAATCAACGGATTCAAGGTGGGTTATATCATGTCGAAAACAAAGACGGAACGAAAATCGGCCTTGTCGGCGGGGCGCCATTCTCAAGTCCGGGATTAGGCTACAGCAACTCCTCAAGTATGTACATTAATAATATCGTTGATGATGCTGCGACAAATGCCCAGCTTATCAGGAAATTCGATGTGATTTGGCAAAACGAGTACGCCTTGCAGGATGTAAAAGAACAAATATTGCGTCGTTTAGAAGTATTGTATAAAGAAAATTCGCCGGAGTTTATTTACTTTGTTACACTCTACAATCTTTTCAAAGATTTTTTACAAGATACGAAAGATTACGAGGCGTTACAAACGAGAACCGGATTTGAAAATACAGTGATTTGGAATAAACTGTACGATTTTCAGCGCGATGGTGTAATTGGGGCCATCAACAAAATCGAAACGTACGGCGGCTGCATTATTGCCGATAGTGTCGGCCTCGGAAAAACGTTTGAAGCGTTAGCGGTTATTAAATATTATGAACTCCGTAATCACCGCGTGTTAGTTCTTGCGCCGAAAAAATTACGGGAAAACTGGATGATTTACCGTTCCAATGATAAGCGGAATATATTAGCTGAAGACCGTTTTTCTTATGATTTGCTGAATCATACCGATTTATCAAGGGAGAGCGGGTATAGTGGCGATATTAATTTGCAGTATGTGAATTGGGGAAATTATGATTTAGTCGTCATTGATGAGTCGCATAATTTTCGCAACAACGATCCAAGGAAAAGCCATATCACCCGTTATGCCCGGTTAATGAATGACATTATAAAAGCTGGAGTTAAAACAAAAGTGCTGATGCTTTCCGCTACTCCAGTGAACAACAAGCTGGATGATTTAAAAAACCAAATTGCTTTTATTACAGAAGGAAATGACAAAGCGTTAGCGGAAACAGCAAACATTAAAAGCATCAACCAAGCGATTCGGCGGGCGCAGTCACAGTTTAACAAATGGAGCAACTTGTCGGAAGAAGAGCGGACAACGGAGCGGTTATTGGACATGTTAAGCTGGGATTATTTTACGTTGCTTGATTCGTTGACGATTGCCCGTTCCCGTCGTCATATTGAAAAATATTACAATGTTAAGGATATTGGAAAATTTCCACAACGCCTAAAGCCAATTAATATGAAAGAAAAGATTGATGTGGAAAATGAATTTCCCCCACTTTCCGTAATTAATAATGATATTTTGCGCTTGCGCTTTGCTCTTTATTCACCAATGAAGTATATTTTGCCTCATATGCAGGCGTTTTATCACGAAAAGTACGATACGAAAGTGGCTAATGGGCGCGTATTTAAACAAACGGACCGAGAAAACAACCTCGTCTATTTAATGAAAACAAATTTATTAAAACGGCTTGAAAGCAGCGTTTATTCTTTTTCGTTAACGTTAGAAAGCATTATTGCTCAAATTGACTCTTGTATTTCCAAAATTAACCATTATTCAACAAGTGACAGCATCGGCGAGTTCGATGACATGGATACAGAAGATTCAGAATTGGAAGATGCCTTCATTGGTGCAAAAGTAAAAATTTTGCTTCGTGATATAGATCTCATTCGTTGGAAACAAGATTTGTTATATGATCGGGAAATTTTGCTGAAGTTATTGCAACATGCAAAACGAATCAATCCAAATCGCGATCAAAAACTATTAGCTCTTAAAAAAGTTATTCAAACGAAAATCGAACATCCAATCAATGGACAAAACAAAAAACTACTCATTTTTACTGCATTTGCCGATACAGCAAAATATTTATACGAAAATTTACATCGATGGGTTTCTAAACAATTTGGGCTTCATTGTGCGGTTGTTACAGGTAAAGATCGGCCAAGAACAACATTTATCGTACCGAAAGCTGACTTCAACAGCATTTTAACGCACTTTTCACCTATTTCCAAAGAAAGAGCAAAAGTCATGCCGGTTATGACGGAAGAAATTGATATTCTCATCGCAACCGACTGTATTTCCGAAGGACAAAACTTGCAAGATTGCGATTATCTCGTCAATTATGATATTCACTGGAATCCGGTGCGCATTATTCAACGATTTGGCCGCATTGACCGGCTTGGAAGCAAAAATGAACGCATTCAGTTAGTGAACTTTTGGCCGTCGATGGAGTTAGACGAATATATTAATCTAGTCGGCAGGGTGAAAGACCGAATGACCATCCTTGATATTTCTTCTACTGGGGAAGAAAACGTCATCGCTGACAACAGCAACGAAATGAAAGATTTAGAATATCGCAGAAAACAATTAGAAAAATTGCAAAATGAAGTGATTGATTTAGAGGATATTTCGGGAAATATTTCGTTAACGGATTTCACGATGGATGATTTCCGAATGGATTTATTAAATTTCATGAAGAACAATAAAGATGTAATCGAGAAGGCTCCATTAGGTTTATTCAGTATCACAACGAATAAAAATGAAAAACTGAGTGCGGAAATTCAACCTGGAGTTATTTTTTGCCTAAAACAAATTAACAACTTTACAGCTTCTAATGAACAAAATGCGCTCCATCCATATTATTTGGTGTATATAAAAGAGGATGGGCATGTACTTTATAACCATGTTCACATCAAAAAAATTCTTGATATTTATCGCTCGCTATGCAATGGGCAAAAGGAAGTCGAAGCACAATTATATGCGGCGTTTTATGAAGAAACAAAGAACGGCAAAGAGATGGGACAGTACAAAATGCTGTTGGAAAAAGCAGTGGAAGATATTGTCGGGAAGATCGACCAACAATTGACGCTTAACATTTTTAGTCTAGGGAATTTAGACAGTCTCGTCACAAATGCGAATACAAGCCTGCAGGATTTTGAAATCATTTCTTATCTCATTATAAAAGGGTGAGAACGATGGCTGGATTAACGTTTTACCGTATGATTGGACTTGATGATAAAGTCCGCCCGCTCCATAAAAAATTAGATAAAAAGATGTTCTACGACTTCGCCGACTTAAACAAAAAAGAAAAAGACTACATTACGAAATATATTGAACGGATTGAATTAAGTTATTTATTAACCTCGAACACTATCAATATCCAGCCATTTATTAATGAAAACTACCATTATGAAGGGGTTATGTTTATCACGATTCAACTGAGGGAGGAAGCGAAAGACAATCATCTGCTGGTCATCGGTGAAATCATCCAAGGGGCGCTTCCGAATCCCGTGGTGATTGTTTTTGAGAAACAAGAGCGAATCCAAGTCAGTACATGCCTAAAACGATTAAATAAAGTCGATTCATCTCAAGTCGTACTAGAACATTTTCATTACACCCCTTGGATTGATTTACATGCTCATGATGAAACGGTTGAGAAGTTTTTGCGTGCCGTTCATATTACGAGCATCTCGTTCTATAACTTTTTTGAGTACTACAAAGAATTTGACTTAGCGGTGCAAGCATTACAGCAAGCCGGTATTACGGGGACGTTTTATCTTATTAAAGATGAAAAGCAATATGCCAAACAACAGCAGCTCATTGCGCAAATCCAAGCATACGAAGCGGAAATAACGAAATGGAAAAATAAAATGAAAAAAGAAACGCAGTTTAATCGAAAAGTAGAGATGAATATTAAAATTCAACAGCTAACAAAACAAATGGAACAGTTGAAACAACAATTGCAATGAAAGGAGAACCATCATGGAAAAACTAGACGGAAAATCGATGGATTTAGTGAAAACAAATATTGAAGCGTTAAAGCAGTTATTCCCGGAAGTCGTTACCGAAGGAAAAATCGACTTTGAAAAATTAAAACTTGTGCTTGGAGAAGAAATTGAAAAACGCAACGAACGATATGAATTCACCTGGCACGGCAAAACGCAAGCGATGAAACTGGCACAAACGCCGTCGACAGGAACATTGAGACTCGACAAAGAGTCAAGCAAAAACTGGGATACAACGGAAAACCTTTATATTGAAGGAGACAACCTCGAAGTACTAAAGCTGTTGCAAAAATCGTATTTTGGCAAGATTAAGATGATTTATATTGACCCACCGTATAATACGGGGAAGGACTTTGTGTATAAAGATGACTTCCGTGATAATATTAAAAATTACAAGGAAATGACAGAGCAAACAACAAAGGCTAATACAGAAACGAATGGAAGATTTCATACTGATTGGTTGAATATGATGTATCCGCGGTTAAAGTTGGCAAGGAATCTGTTGAGAGAGGATGGAGTTATACTAATAAGTATTAACGATTCAGAGATTACTAATCTGAAAAAATTGTGTGAAGAAATTTTTGGAGAAGAAAATCATATTTGCGATTTTGTTTGGCAAAATAAAAAGGGGGGAGGAAACGATTCAAAGTTTATCGCAGTTGAGCATGAGTATATTGTCATGTTTGCAAAAAATCTAAATGTGCTCCCTCCTTTCTTTGAAGCATATTCTGAAGAATATTTAAAACGATACAAAGAAGAAGATGAAAAAGGAAAGTTTTATTGGGATACATTTAAAAGAAAATCAGGAAAGCAATATTATCCAATTACTTGTCCAGATGGAACAGTATTGGAATATGATGAATATGGAAATAAGATTAGTTGGTTAAGATCGCAAGATAGATTTTATAAAGATTTAGAAGAGGGAGAAATACGATTTGTTAAAACTGAAAATGGCTGGTCAGTTCAATTTAAACAAAGATTACCAAAAGGAAAAAAGCCTAGAAGCATTTTGGATGATAAAGGAAACACTAGTACTGGAGCAGAGGAAGTTTTCAATCTTTTTAACCGCCATGTGTTCTCAAATCCAAAACCTGTTGAATTAATTAAATATTTTATTGAATTTTTAACTGATGATAATGATATTATTTTAGATTTTTTTAGTGGTTCAGCCACTACTGCCCATTCAGTAATATTGTCGAATGCAAAATCAACAAGTAGAAAAAATAAATTTATATTGGTTCAGTTGCCGGAAATACTCAAAGAAAATGACGAAGCATATAAAGCCGGTTATAAAAATATTTGCGAAATCGGAAAAGAACGCATCCGTCGTGCAGGCGATAAGATTGTCGAGGAAACAGGAAAAACGGATTTAGATATCGGCTTTAAAGTGTTTAAGCTCGATTCTTCGAACGTGAAAACATGGGATCCTGATTTCGACAACTTGGAGCAAACCCTTTTCGATTTGCAGGATAACATAAAACAAGACCGTACAAAAGAAGACTTGTTGTATGAAATTTTACTTAAAATCGGTTTGCCGCTCACAACGCCAATCGAAGAGATTGACTATAACGGGAAAACGATTTACAAAGTCGGATTTGGTTCCGTTTTATTATGTCTAGAAGATGAGATTGATTTAGACATTGTTAATGAGATGATGAAACATCAGTCAGAGCACATGACACCAAAAGTGATTTTCAAAGAGTCTAGTTTCATCAATGATTCCGTGAAAACAAATGCGATTCAAACATTGAAAAAGAACGGAATCACGGACGTTAGGAGTGTATAAGCCATGAAGTTAAAGTTTATTTCTGACTTAGACTACCAAAAGCAGGCGATTGATTCCGTTGTGCAAATTTTTAAAGGCCAACAAATGAAACAGTCCAACTTTACTGTATATTATGGTACGCAAGAAGAAGCAGGGATGATTCAAACAGCTTTAGGCGTAGGAAACCGTGTAGACCTTACGCCTCAAGAAATTTTAAAAAATGTCCAAGCCATCCAAATGAAGAACGGTTTGCCGCGCAGCGAAACGCTCGATGGCATGAATTTTTCTGTCGAAATGGAGACGGGGACCGGGAAAACGTATGTTTATTTACGGACGATTTTTGAATTAAATAAACATTACGGTTTTACAAAGTTTGTCATTGTCGTGCCATCTGTGGCGATTCGCGAAGGTGTGTATAAGTCATTGCAAATTACGAAAGAGCATTTTGACGAGTTGTACAACCGTACGCCGTTAGAGTACTTCATTTATGATTCGCAAAAGCTCGATAAAGTGCGTAACTTTGCGACGGCAACAACGATTCAAGTGATGATTATTAATATCGATGCCTTCCGTAAAAGTTTTGAAGACCCGGAAAAAGAAGATAAAGCGAACGTCATTCACCGGACGAACGACCGACTAAACGGTTATCGTCCGATAGAGTTCATTCAACAAACGAATCCGATTGTCATCATCGATGAGCCGCAAAGTGTCGATACGACACCGAAGTCCAAAGAGGCGATCGCATCGCTAAATCCGTTATGTACGTTGCGTTATTCGGCTACCCATGTCGATAAATACAACATGGTGTATCGCCTTGATGCAATGGATGCCTATAATCAAAAACTCGTAAAGAAAATTGAAGTAATGTCCGTCCGTTCTGAAGAATCATTTAACGTCCCTTATATAAAATTAGTAGAAGTAAAAGAAGGAAAAGCAAAAATTGAACTTGATGTTGAAACGCGCGGCAAAGTGAAACGAACAACGAAAACAGTGAAGTATGGGGACGATTTATACGATATTTCTGGGGAACGGGAATTGTACCGTGGCTATATGGTGGAACAAATTGATTGGACAGAAGGAAATGAGTCCATTGAAGTAAACGGTCATTATTTACGGGTGGGCGATGCCATTGGCGACATAGATGACGATACGATTAAACGATATCAAATCCGCAAAACGATTGAGGAGCACCTAGATAAAGAACTGCGTCTAAGACCGCGCGGCATTAAAGTGTTAAGTCTTTTCTTTATTGATAAGGTGGCCAACTATCGTGATTATGACAAAGACGGCAACCCGGTCAAAGGAAAATATGCGGTCATGTTTGAAGAAGAGTATAAGAAATTAATTCAAAAGCCAAAATACCGGACGTTATTTAATGATATCGATGTCGATATCGACATAGAGAAAATTCATGATGGATATTTTGCGCAAGATAAAAAAGGAAAGCTGAAAGATTCACGAGAAGGTAAGAGCACAGAAGCGGATACGGATGTATATAATTTAATTATGAAAGATAAAGAGCGCTTATTAAGCTTGGACGAGCCGCTTCGCTTTATTTTCTCACACTCGGCACTTCGCGAAGGCTGGGACAACCCGAACGTGTTTCAAATCTGTACATTAAAAGATTCAGCAGGGACATATGTATCAAGACGACAGGAGATCGGCCGCGGCTTACGTTTAGCGGTAAACCAAAACGGGGAACGTGTCCAAGACTATAACGTCAACACGTTAACGGTTATGGCGAACGAATCGTACAAAGAATTTGTCGCGACGCTGCAAAAAGAAATCGAAGAAGATACGGGCGTCAAATTTGGCAAAATCGAAAAACATATATTTGCCAAGCTCGTCTATGTCGACGAGAAGACTGAAGAGCCGGTGCAAATGGGTTACGACTTATCGGTAAAATTATATGAAGAATTAAAGCGAAACGGTTATATCGACAAGCATAGCATGGTCACCTCACAATTGAAGGAAGCGATAGAAAACTATGACTTGCGCTTAAGGGCGGAGTTTCAGCCATGGATTTCGGTGATCGTAAAAGAAATAAAACGCCACTTGCAAGCATTGCCGATCAAAGACGCAACCAAAAAGAAAAAAGTGAAATTAAATATGTCCGTATTCAATCAGGAAGAATTCAGACAGTTATGGGACAAAATCAAGTATAAAACGGTTTATTCCGTCGATTTCGACAGCGAACAATTGATTCAAAAGTGCATCGAAAGCATTCAAACGATGCCGCGCATAGAGAAAATTCGAATTTTAAGCCGCAAGGGAAAAGTGGAAATCGACCGCGTGACAGGAGTACAGGCGCAAACGGTAAGCGAAAGCGTCGAAGATTACGTCAGCTTGCACCATACGCTTCCAGATGTCATTACCGAGCTGCAAAACCGTACGAATTTAACGCGTAAGACGATCGTCCGCATCTTAACCGGCTGCAAGCGGCTTGACGATTTCAAAAACAATCCGCAAAAGTTTATCGAAGAAGCGACAAAGATCATCCAGCGCGAAATGAAGCAACTGTTAAAAGACGGTGTGAAATATTATAAAATCGGTGACGATGCGTATTATGCGGTCGAATTGTTCCAAAACGAGGAATTGCTTGCCTATTTAAACGACAATGCGATTCCGAGTGAAAAGTCGCTGTTTGACCATATCGTCTATGATTCGGTTGTGGAAGAACGGTTTGCCAAACGCTTTGAAAACGACGAAAAAGTAAAAGTATATGTGAAGCTGCCAAGCTGGTTTAAAATTGACACGCCGATTGGCTCCTACAATCCTGACTGGGCGCTTGTCATTGAGAAAGACGGGGAAGAAAAGCTGTACTTCGTTCTAGAGACAAAAGGACAGGAATGGGAAGGAGATTTGCGCCCGGGCGAATCGGCAAAAATCGAGTTTGCCCGCAAGCACTTTGAAGCAATCGGCACGGATATTGAATTTGTTGGGCCGGAGAATGAAGTTGATGCGTTTATGATGAGGGCTGTTAGCCGTTAATTCTTTCATTACGACAGAAGCCGTATTGGCTTCTGTTTTTTTATTTATGACATGGTTCTACAAGATTTGTTGTAAGAATTGATTATGATAAAGATAAAGAATCCCTAGTATAGCGAAAAATGTCATTTAAAGATGAAGGGGGAGTGATCTATTTCTAAAAATTCTTATGTATATGAATGGCTAAAAACCTTCTTTGTAATTTTTACGATAATAAATATACTTGTTCCATGCGCTTTTCTCTTCTGTATCATTTTCTGAATTTTTTTTATTCTACTTTCCCTCCCCACAAATATTAAATAACAATATGTGCCGGGTATATTAGGTAAAAGTAATTATTGTATAAAAGAATTTTTTAACCAATTAACATAGATATTTGTAAAAAATTTTAAGAATAAATATTCCATTTAAAATGTTAAAAAATTATAATTAAAACTATTAGAAAGAAAAAAAGCACACAAATAGAATTTGTAGGAGGGAAAATTACTTATGAATTTTGCAGATATAATTGATGATTCTAGTAACTACATAACAATGTATGGCGTGAGGGGTAACCAGTTTGGTCATGAAGTCATTTCGGTTCAATGCACGGTTGATTATGTGCTGAAATTCCTAGAAATAGATAAATCTGTTCAAAGGGAAATGATTGAGAAACAAGTATCTAACATTTGTAAATATATTCAATTTGGACTTGATGGAAACGATATTTATTTTCCTCCTTTAATTTTCTCAGCAAGAGGAAGAGGAAGGTTCGATTCATCTACCAATCAATTTTATCTAAAAACTGGAGATACAATGGTTATTTTAGATGGTCAACATAGAATTAGAGCCTTCGAGATATTAAAAAATCGGTTAGAAAACAGTCAAGATTCAGAAGATCGAAAAAAGCTTGAGTACATAAAAAACTTCCCTTTAACTGTTCAAATATTTAGGAATTTAACTATTGAACAAGAGCGTCAGTTATTCACTGATGTAAATACAAAAGCTGCCAAAGTAAGTAATACCCTTCTAATTATGTATAAGGATAATGATTTATGCAGCAAATTGGTTAAAGATATTATTTACAATCATCCCTCTATCTCATCAGATAAGTTTGAGATTCGAGCAAAAACTACTACCACAAAACTAATGACAGCTTCGACTCTATATGGTCTAGTCTTTACCTTGAATGATGGTGTTGTGACTGTAAAAGGTGCTAAAAGTAATCTTAATGAAGATAGCTATAATGAATACAAAAAGATTGTCGAAGATTTCCTTACCTTACTCATAAAGTATGCTCCTGATCAAGCTCTGGATAGGAACAAATATTTTATTATGAACCCTTATGTGTTACAAGGAATTGCTAAATGTATTTATTTATTAAAACAAAATGATGGGAATTTTGATATGGAAGAATTTTTCCAAAAAGTTGTTCGATTATTTGACTGGAGCCATAAAAACAAGGAATTAAAACAGTTAGGTATTCCTTACTACAATAAGACTAAAAAATATAGATTCCATGTTGGAACTAGAACCTCATCACGAATTTGTAATCTTTTATTGGAGCAATACTACAATACTGTAAATTTTAAATAAGGAAGGATTAGGCCATGTTTGAAATAAAATTAAAGGGGATAATACATCTTATTAATACTAATAAAGCAATGATGACTACCCAGATAAGCGTAAGGGATATTCTACAAGTATATGAAATTGATGATTCAGTCAATAGGGATATTAACTATGCTAGGAAAAAACCGATTTCTAAGTACATTGATTCGTTTGATTCTGAAATAGGAATATTTTTACCATCCCTAGTGTTTTCATTCTATGTTGATCCAACCAAATACTACAATAGAGAGAATAAAGAGTTACGAATACCAACGGGATTAAAATTAAAAGTACTCGATGGTCAACATCGAATCAAAGGGTTAGAATACTTACTGAGAAGTATGAATGATAAAGAAAGAAAAGAAAAAATACTGGATAGCACAATGACTGCTCAAATATATTTCGGATTAAGCAAGAACGACGAGAGAAATCTTTTTGCAGATATTAATTCCAACGCTAGACGAGTTTCGATGTCCTTAATAACAAAATACGATACTAGAGATATCACTAAAGTACTAATAAGAGACCTTTATAATTCATGTACCGCTCTTCAAATTGCAGGCGTTGAGTTTAATAAGAGCAGGATAGTAAGACCTGCTAGCACCTTGTTTTGTACTAGCGCTAGATTAAAAGTATTTATTAGCTGCTTATTATTCGGTAAGATAAATATTTCCAAAAAGAACGAACAGTTAATAAAAGACAAATATGACGAGATATTAGTATTCTTAGATAAGTTTTTTACAGTTCTATTCGATGTCTTACCTTCTAATCCTGGTGATGTGACAAAATACATGTTAGGACATGAGGCATTACAGAATGCAATTGCATTATATTTACACGAAGTAATCATATTAGAATCTGAAAAAGACTTGAAATGGCTCTACAATTGGGAAATTGAAGTAGAAAGACTACAATTTATTAATTGGAGTCCAAAGAATTCGTTGTGGCAACCATACACAGTTATAGCCAGATTTAATACAAAATATGAACATAAGACATTTATAGATAATAAACCATATGACTTATTAAACTTACTAAAAAATGAATTGCTGTTGTAAAATTAGATAACTTTGTATTGTACTATGGATGGTGTTGCAAAACTGGAGTAAAAACGCGAAGTTATGCATAAGGATGCAGTATAACACATGCAGTAAATATCGATGAAATTTCATACCATCGTGGCTGTTCCCCCTTGTCACTCTTTCACTCATTTAAATACTCGTTCAATCTCGCGATGAAGCCCGAACAGCCATAAGAACACGGTGCCTGTCACCTGTCGAAATAAACGCTTGGCAGAAAAAAAGTGGTTATAGTTGGTTTGTTTCTCATTTGTTTTGAATTTTTAATTTGTCTATTACCAGATTGGTATATTGGTTGGAATAGCAGGTTTTGGATCCGGACTTGTTGAATAAAGTGTTGGAACAATTATTTTAGAAGTTACCAAGAAGAAACAGGCTATGACTATGAGTAAACTGGAGGTAGCTTATGACTTAGATGCACTTTTAATAGCTTTATTGGCTAGTTTATTAATAAGTAAGGGAATATGGGAGTTTTCATTCCTTGTTTTAGGAGCTAGTTCATTTCTTCTAATGATTACATGGAAAGTACTCTCTTTTGGTAGCATTGATACATTTCTTATTGACAAAATTGGAAAAAGTAAAGTAGCAAATAAAAACTATCCTTTTTATTCTAAAAAAATTATTTAATTATTATTTCTTCGTCAGTTTATTTTTTCTTTTACGCTGGAAATGAAATATCAATTGTCCATTTTTTTCTTACATGTTTAAGGAGGAATGGGCAATTTCTAACTCACTTGCAACAATTACTGTAACAATTTATTGGACAGCAATGGTGATAGGACGTGTACTAACCGGAGTGATTGCTGAGAGACTTTCCTATAACTACTTTTTCCTCCTTATCAATATAGGAAGCGTGGTAAGTCTGATTTTATTAGCTCTTAATGAAAATGTTTGGTTAGGATTTTTTCTTTGTTTCTTACTAGGTCTATTTATGGCAGGAATGTTTGCAATCGCTTTAATTATTACTAATCAACATTTTCCTGAACACACAAAAAGGGTAACTAGCATATTATTAGCTTCTAATGCACTTGGTGGTTCATTAATACCCATTATTATTGGTTGGTGTATGGATTATTATCCAGCACTAGGATCATTTACATCTTCTTCAAAAAATAATTGGAAATTTGTCGTCGACCTCCAATCGTGCAAAAATCCTAGGGGATCGACGACTCTTTCAAATCTTCGTTGAACCTTGACAAATCAAAGGATTGATTAAATGTAACACCTTCGCTAAAATGAAAATAACCAATAAACTATTTTAAGCCAAATACTTATCTAACAACAATTTGTGGGGTTTTTATCTTAACTACGAGGAATTGAAACCTGTAATTTCTGTCAAATTAAATTAAAAAAAGAGGACATTGTTTTTATCTTAACTACGAGGAATTGAAACCACACTCAATTTAACAAAGAAATCTGGGACAAGCTGTTTTTATCTTAACTACGAGGAATTGAAACAGAGATAATCTCCTGATGAAATTTTTTGACATAAACGTTTTTATCTTAACTACGAGGAATTGAAACAACGATAAAAAAGAAAAGGGTTCTGAAGAATATAAGCATGTTTTTATCTTAACTTCGAGGAATTGAAACATTATAGATCAAAAAGATTTATTAAATCAATTGCCTGAGTTTTTATCTTAACTAGAAGGAATTGAAACATCGAGGAGGCTCTTATTTATCTTGACTTTGTTGAGAGTTTTTATCTTAACTAGAAGGAATTGAAACACGGTAGATGCCTAGAGAAGAATTTACGCCGGTATTCGTTTTTATCTTAACTATGAGGAATTGAAACAACAAGTTGCCAACCAGTTTTGGCGACTGTTTGAATTATACGAGTTTTTATCTTAACTACGAGGAATTGAAACTTTCGTCTCCTTGAATCCATGACGTTCCGCCTTCATGTTTTTATCTTAACTATGAGGAATTGAAACAACAAGTTGCCAACCAGTTTTGGCGACTGTTTGAATTATACGAGTTTTTATCTTAACTAGAAGGAATTGAAACACCCCCGAATCTTCGGGATCTCTGTCCCACCGAGCCGCCGTTTTTATCTTAACGATGAAGAAAAATTTTAAACCAAAAAGCACGGCCTATGCGGTCGTGCTTAATCAATTTTTATGGTCAAGGAAACGGATGTAGTGCTGAAACATCCATGAGCCAGCGATGCCTTTGTTGAAACATTTGTATTGACCGCTCCTTATTTATGTGCGGTGAAACAGCTTGCACGTCTCTGTATTTTTTGCTTGCAAACGATAGAAAGAAACGAAGAAGCCCATTCTTCATTCCGATCACGGTGGCATTATCTGATGAAGCGGTATCAACAAGTTTTATAAGAACAATGTTCACCCAAGAAGAAGGTTATTAACTTTCTGGTTAATATATATTGTCTACATGAGCGCTTACTAGGCGCTCATTTTATTTACTGATAAGCGATCAGATCAGGAAATTCATTTTATTTCCAAAATTAATTGTGTCCAAACCACAAAAAATACTAAAAAGAAAAAATAATCATTACAAACAAATAATGTAAAAAATACTCCAAATTACCTATGAATGTGATAAAATGATAATTAAGGTAAAAAGTGTATAATATTCAATTATTTAGGTGAAAAATGCTTGCTTTATCTTTTGCTATATTACTATGTTTTATTTTTACATTTTCACCATCTGCTGATGCTTATCGAGCCACCAAAACTGTAAATCGCCGCCCTGTTCTTTTCTAACCAAAGCGTTAATCCCGATAACAATGTTACAGCGAAAGCCGATTTACCTTATTTGTCTGACTGGAAAGGTTGCGGAAATTATAAAGCATATAGTTCTACTACTAGAACCGGGTTTAAGAAGTTAACTCATCAAGTTTCGTTTTATACAGTTGGAGGAAGTGTTTCCTTTAGCGGAGCCGGAGCAAGTGGTAGTGGATCTAGTCCTGGTTATTCAAGAAGCACAACTACAAAATCTTATAGCAGCTCTGGAAATGTTTGTGGAAGCGGTTTAACAATATATCTTGGCATGTACACTACTACAATAGTTGATTATAGTAATAGAACATACACAGCTACTGCAAAAATCTAATATTTAGAGCAGAATATCTACACTTTTTACCTTATTTCCAATATAAAGGCTAATAGGTTAGGAGATATGTTTATATGAAACAAAATATCTATTTGCTTATAGTATGTTTTTTCCTGCTTACAGCTTGCAGTGAACCTTATTTTAAAAATCGGCCTATTCATAGAAATAATTTTATTAATACGATCAATTCTTATATGAAAGAAAGTAATGATGGAAGTGTTTTTGAAGTAACCAGTCAGTCTGAGGAAATATCTGATTTGAAAAATAATAGCTCGATATTATATCTTGGCAAAATAAATGATAAATTACAGCCTAGTGAATGTAAGCAAGAACAAAATAATTTTTATTGTAGGATTTTATTATCAATGTTAAAAAAAGATAGTTTATTCTCAATAGAAGAAATTAATAAGGTTCGTTCATTTTTTGATTTATATTTTCTTTATAATATGATGGAATATATTGGTGATTCGGAGGGGTTAGAAAAAATAAAAAAAGTATTTATGAAGCTAGAGAATCCAGGCAAGGCTGATCAAGTGGAGTATTATTATTTTCTAATATTGGATTATAAGATAAATAACACGGTTGCAGATATGAAAGATAAAATTGAAAATATCATTTCAAGTTTTACTGAACAAGACCTTTTAGACTTAGACTATAATAAACCAATTCTTCTTCATGCCTCTATTATTTTAAGCAATCTATATGATCTTGAAGTAAATTTGGACCATTTAAAAGACATATATGAAAAGAAAGAAAACCAAATAACAATATTATTCAGAGATGAAATTACTTATTGGGTTCATTTAATGATCGCAAAAGAACTAGAGCAACACTTTGAGAACAAAAAGTTTATGACTAATATATTATCAGAAACAAGACCTTTTCATACGTACTTTTATTCATTGGAGAGTATAAGAAATCTATATTTAATGTCGAATGTATTTGCTAGTAAAGAAATTTCTGATGTCGATAAATATTTAAATGTACTAAGCCATCGCATAGATAGTTTTAGTCAGGAATTGAAAAACAATAAAGATCAAAGTTATTACCAATATTCATATTATTTAAACTATGCAGAAGAAGTGATTGGAAAATCCTCTCGTAATCAAGAAGCTGCTGAAAATACGAACTGCCGAGACATAAAATTATTTAATGAAATGTATTACTGTTATAAGGCAACTGGTGAGATGGCTACTTCTGAAGCTGTTGCTATAGAAGAGTCAGATGACTTACTTACAAAGGTACTAAAGTACGATATCATTGACCCTACTCCCAAAGATATCGAAGAAATGAAAAAATTATATCCTGAAGTTTTAAATAATGAAAGTAAAGACTTCTATATTATATTAAATATTTATACTAGTCTAGTTCAAAAGCATAACCTTGATATAGATAAGGAATTAATTAGAAAAAAGGTAGAGCAGTATGAATGTTATTTAGGATATTGTGAACCAAGAGGTAACTATGTTTTTGAGCTAAGTGTGTATTTGAATAATATCCTTAATATATTAGAGGGTGATGAATTTGCACAAAAATTCCGTTGACAACTATGAGGATATTCATGTTAGTGTTAAAAACATTAACTTTCAATACGGCGAAAAAATAATCTTGAGAAATCTCTCTCTAGAGATAAATGAACCTGGTTTATATGCTATTTATGGAAAAAGCGGGTGTGGGAAAACCACTTTTATCAATATTTTATCTTTAATACAAAAACCTCACTCAGGAAGCATTAATTTATTTCATAAACAAATTAATTTTGAGGATGTTGAATTAGTTGATGACTTGCGGAAAAAAATAGCGTATTTCTTCCAAGATTTAAATTTAATAGAGACTTTAACAATTAGAGAAAACCTTCAAATTATCTCACTTATAAACAGCCAGCCTTTAGATAACGAAAAACTAAATAAATACAGCAGGCAAATACAAATGGAAAACAAGTTAGATATTCCAGTAAATAATCTCTCTGGTGGTGAAAGACAACGAGCAGCTTTTTTAAAAGTATTGGTATTTGAATATCCGCTTATTTTATTGGATGAGCCAACGAATAATTTAGATGAAGAGAATATTCAAATCATAATGGATATTTTATCTAGTATAAAAAAAGATAGGGTCATTATAGTAGTAACCCATTCAAAATTTGTTGTGGAAAATTCAGACAAATCATTTGATTTTATTCAATTAAATAAAGGATTGAAAGAACTATGTTAAAACATGATTCGGTTTTTTATTATATAAAGCAAAAATATTTAAAAAGTTTAAGAAAGCTTGCGATACTAAACTTTTTATTACTAATATTGATTATATTTTCGATCTTTACAGTATTTATTTCTGCTGAGAACATCCATAATAATATATTAAATAATGATAAATTATCAATGGTACTGATCAATGGATATACAGAAACAGGAGAATTTGAGTACGATACTAACTTAATTTTAAATTTGCCTCATGTTAAAAATCTTACCTATGATTATGAAATTCCTCTTATTTATTCGTCGGAAAAAGAGGAGGTAGAGTTTTTAGATTGCTTGCCTCTTAATGAAACTACTAGAGAAGCTATTAGTTTTGACGAACAAGTTGATGACAATGCTTTAGTGCTGCCAGAACATTTTAAAAATCAAACATTAATTATTTCTGATTTGAATCACAAGCCCGTTAAAACTACAAACTATTATTATGAAGGATCAGGCACATATTTTCTAAAGGATAAATGTTATCTCGCTCAACCTTTATATAATAAAATGTTGGCAACAATTAATAGCAGTAACTATTCAGGTGTTAAATCACTTATTGTGAACTTAGAAAAAACAGAATATATATATGATTTTGTCAAATCCTTTCATGAAATGTTTAATGAAGATGAAGTTTATGTATATTATCAATCTGAAGGTTTGGAGAACTTAGTACAAAATTCGAAAGTCTCTTTCCATTTGCTTTTGTTTTTCCAGCTAAGCTTACTTATTGTAATTGTCATTGTATATAAAAACAGCTTAAATTCTCTCATCAAGTTAATAAATCGTGATTTACTGTCTCTCTATTTAAACGGAATGTCTAGCAAAGAAATCACATCCCAGTTTTATAAAACAATCGAATCAGGAAACAAAAAAGTTTATATTTTCTCTTATGGAACGGTTATTTTATTTGCTATTCTTCTTTCTAAGGCGCTAAATAATGAAATATTAATGATAATTACCGTTGGTTTATTAATACTATTAAGTTTATTCATTTTACTAAATAAATTGTTTGTAAAGTATGTTATTTCTAGTATATTAGCGAAGGAACTATCAAACGAGAATATTGTTTCTCAGCTGCGTAACTAGTCTTTAATCAAGTAACATTTAGAATGACAACGGGGACGACTAACCGTTGTCATTTTTTAAATCCAATAATTTTTAACATTCCACTTTTTCTGATAGCACATGCTGCAAATTTTCATTTATCTGAAACAGCAAATCGTGTGTAACTGGACCGTTGCAGACTAGAAAATTGCGCCACCAATTAGTCCATATAATTGTGTCAAAAGGGAAATAGAAAAGAGCCACATTGCTTCCCCTTCCTTTGTAGAATTTACAATGGACCAAAAATAAGGAGGAATGCAACAATGGCTTTACCGCAAATGATGTAGTGTCAAATAATCCACTTATCTATTTTCTAATTCAGGATCTTTAATTCTTTACAACGCCTCTTCTCGATTTCTGTCCGAATAAAAAGTCCTGAAACAAGCCTTTGATCAGTAAGAATACTGGAATCATTTGACATTCTTCTTTATAAAAATAATGAAAATTTGTCGTCGAACTCCAATCGTGCAAAAATCCTAGGGGATCGACGACTCTTTTAAAATTCAATTGAGCCCACGCAAATCAAAGGATTGATAAAATTTGACTCCTTCGTTAAAATGAAAATAACCAATCAACCATTTAAAACGAAATGCTTATTTAACAACATTTTCTGGGGTTTTTATCTTAACTATAAGGAATTGAAGCTAAAATAACGGGAATTAGACTGTTAAACATCTGTATGTTTTTATCTTAACTATAAGGAATTGAAGCACCTCCTCAATTTGTGAGACACTCCATCCTTCTTTAGGTTTTTATCTTAACTATAAGGAATTGAAGCTACAAAGAGAAAAATTAGGCTATACATCCATACGTAGTTTTTATCTTAACTATAAGGAATTGAAGCATTTTCATATTTTTGAAGTATTAGTACAGCTTTTGCGTTTTTATCTTAACTATAAGGAATTGAAGCCCTGTACCCCATGTAGACTATGCAGGATTTGATCGTTTTTATCTTAACTATGAGGAATTGAAGCATAACAAGGGTAATAATCAGGGTCATTCTGATCATGTTATTATCTTAACTATGAGGAATTGAAGCTTGGTGATATTTACGAAGAAAAAACCGATTCTTTGGTTTTTATCTTAACTATAAGGAATTGAAACATTCGTCTGTTTCGTCGAGATACGTCTCGAATTCTTGTTTTTATCTTAACTATAAGGAATTGAAAGTGGTGTTGGTGTTTCCTCACCGAGATTCGTAATATCGTTTTTATCTTACCTACAAGGAATTGCAACACCAAACTAAAGGCCTTTACGTTTGATGCCTACCAATTGCTCCCTTTATAGACCCCGCTGTTAAAAATAAGGAATAAAAAACTTTGCGGCGGTCATATGATACATTTGAGATATAAAAATATTGTGCCGATATGATGTTCAAAAAAGTAAAATTGATGCAGGTATTTGCTTATGAAATATGATCAAGGTGTTTCTTTGTCTTCTAGATACAGGCATGGCATCACGATCCCCATAATTGTAGATGTAAATCCTGCTGGAAAGTTTGAAAATTGGCCATTTCCTTCATGATTAGACGGATGACCCCCATTCCAATGATGAAGGAGCTGTTTAAGGCGCCACACCCTGTTCCAGTGAAAGATGCGCTGCAAATTAAAGGTTTGGATGCCGGTACGGTTGCCGCTTTGACAGAAAAAGATTGTTCAAAAGAATGCTACTGGATGTACTTGTTAGCCAATGGCGATTCAGCTCCAACCTTCTTGTTCTGGCCTCTCTAGATGAAAAAGCTCATTTCATCCATCCTGCTGAGAGCTTTATGGTGTGCAATTCATTTGTGAAACGATTTCATTGAATGGTGGCCCATATTTTTTTGAAGCTTTTATTCGCCTTTTTCCTGCAAAAAATTTGTTAATCCTTATTGTTTAAAGAAGGAAAAATTACCCCTTTGTCGAATGGAGTAGGAGAAGAGAGGTAAACGTCGAAACTTAAGCAAATTCGTTGCGTTTACGGTTCAAGACTTATGAAAAACCGAATCAACAGCAGGTTAGAAATTGTCGTGCCTCATTCCCAAATGTAAACGGTGAAGGAAAATATTTTCAGCATTATGAGTGGCAACAAGGCTGTTCAAAAACTAAGCTATATAGGGGGGTGTTGAAAGTCGAAAAAGATGAAAAATATTTAAGGGCGAAAAAAAGAGTGGAAAATTTGAAAGCCTTTTATATGCATTTCATTTCTTATGTTTTAGTGAATTCTATGCTTTTTCTTTTTAACTTAATTTCGGATCCCGGTAATTGGTGGTTTCAATATCCGCTTTTTGGCTGGGGGATTGGACTTTTAGTACACGGCGCCTCAACGTTTGCATTTGGCATATTCGGGGAAGAATGGGAAGAAAAAAAGATAAAAAAATATATGGAAAAAGACAGGTAGAACATTTTAAAACCATTCGGAATCGAACGTTTTTTTGTGGAGAGTATTAAAATGGAACATCTAAAAGCTGCACCCTGTGAGGTGCATTTCAAACATTACAGTATGGAGAGTTGAATTATGTTTCGTCTATTTCATAAGCGGTGCTTTTTGTGTAAGCGAAAAACAAAAACTTACTATCATTATGTAGACCATAACGGAAATAGTATGAAAGTTTGTCCGGAATGTGCAGTATATGCGGAAAGAAGGGCATTTAGAAAAAAAGTGTAGGCACCTTTTGAAAGGTGCTTTTTCTTTTCCTTCAAAACTCAACTTCAAAGGAGGGAGCTTTTTGTTAAATACTGCACAAGCAACGGGTAAGAGCAAGAGCCCAAAGCGCTGCTAAAATCGATTGGAACCTCAGCAGAATCAATTTTGAAGCAACAGCAGCTGATAAATTAGCCAAAATTAAGTTTAGTAACCCATAAAATAATTATGTAAACTAATATAAAAAAGAGTCGACTCATTCATCATATGGATATAAATGGATGTATTGCAACTGGTGGGGATTAACTCAAAGTATGGATATTGTTGAGGAAACAGGTTGGAATGGGTTGATAAAAAGAAAGCTTTCTGATCTTGGAGGATGGTCACAGACGACATCCGAGAAGATGGCGAATCAGAAGACGAAAAATTCCTTTTGTATACATTGAAACATCCAGAGGGCACAAAAATTCTTTGTTCACAATAAACGCATCGGCATTTTACAAAAGGAATAGTTGCTTGATCCGAATCGGCTTAATTTATGGTGTTTCCAATGAAAATCTGAACATTAGTGTACTTTAGAAATGAGAAATAATGATGGAACCTCTTGAGGTTATGGCGTTAAGTGTTTTCTGCAAGAAAAAAATACAGAGTGTTGCAGTATATCTTTATCAAAATTTTGAATAAATATACATATATGTGATCTATCCATCAAGGGCTTGACATGGATCCTCTGTAGCCATGATTCTTTAGCCAAGCGCCAGCTTCAACAGTTTTGGCAAAACCAAAAAAGGTTATCATGGCTCCTCCTCCATGTAAAGCCCCATTGCATATCACTGCATAAGGATTTTGCAATTCTCTGCACTTTTATTTTGCAAAAAACACGTTAAGGGAATTTAAAACAAAACAACGCCCCCCTTAATAAAAGAGGGGCGCATTGTAATGTCATTTAGCAGCACTTAGAAGGGTATCCTGGATCAACAATTACGTTTCTTGTAATTGGTCTATAAATATGTCTAGGAACATTGACAATATTGAAACGATTAATCCTTACAATTGGATGAATATAAGGAACTACACGTGGAATGAAACGGTCGCGAACCACATGTTTAGGCGGACAGATAATGGGTCTAGTATGACCAAACATTGGAAACTCACCTCCTAGAATATCTATATACATTAAATGTATTAGCAGGGCTTTTTGAAACGGACAAATATCACAAGTTATATAAAAAATTCATCTAATTGTAAAATATTGTAATATCTGGTATTGGAAGAGCATTCATAGTACGCATTTTGAAGAGAAATTTTTGTTCGATGTGTTGACGTTAAAAGACGTCCAGATATCCCGCTTTATGTAGAAAGCTAAATTTGGAATGATCGGGATCAAATCCATTTGCCAGCTGCTATAACAAAAAAGAGTTCAGCAACAGAAGAGAAAATGAACTGTTATTATGTTTACTAGGGGCAGGAGAAACCCATTAAGTGAGGGGCTATAAGTTTTCGTGTAACCGATTTATCAGCTCCATCAGAGCGGGGTATTATGATTTAAACGGCAAATTGCTAAATGTGAACGGCTCATATCTTTGTTCTACAAAAGCACGGATCAAACGCTTTTATGCTATATTATGCAAAAAATTGCTATGGTGACTTCCCAACATTTTAACAGCAGCATTGGAATTCCACTTCTTTCAAATAATTGCTTAGAGAAAAAAGCTATCGTCAAAACGGCATTTCTTCTGTTAAGAAAAACGGTAAGCTGCTTTATTTTTAGCCTGCTGAAACAACCTATACAAGTTGTGAAATAGGGTTTTAACATGTTACCGTACATTCGTCAGGATGGAAACCCTGAACCCTTCACATTTTAACATGTTACTGCACATTCAAAAGGGACTGTTTCCCGGGGTGGATTGGGACTGTATAATTGAAATCAATCTGTACTTTGGCATTAACAAATCAACGACCGGTGAGGGAGAATTTTTTTGCCTAAATTCATAAAAACATAAATTTCTACTTGACAGGTAGGATTAATATGTTTTAATATAATGTTAAATTTACTGGAAAATTAAAAACGCCGACTGGTTCACTAGAGGCTCCATTCAAGATGGATTTTCTTGATTTGGGAGCCTCTTAGTTTTTAAATTCGCAGCAGGAATATAAATGATCCGTGTAAGGCACAGAGGATGAAATAGTCTTAACAAGATCAGACTTGCACTAAGAAAGCTGGTGCAGCGAAATCGGATAACCATTTAAAAAAACGTAAAAATTTTATGATAAGGAGAGGATCACATGAGTAACCTTCTTCGTCAGGCTGTAGAAATCAGAAGAAAAAAATTGATCAACAAACTGATTGTCTTAAATGCATTTAAGAATGAGGAGCAGCTTTGCAAATTAACGTTATCAGAATTAGAATATGAATATAAAAAAACTCAAAGAGATTCCCATCCGCATAGTGAAACAGGGTTGATTCGTTGGACGAGCAAAAAATTATAATTTTCATCAAAAAAATACGCATGATTATTTTAAACCCGTACATTGGAAAGGGAAGGACATTGAATTCTCCTCAAAGCATGGGTAAGTGAACTGAATTTTCCAAAAGGCCTTCAACCCTTCTCAATTATTCTGCTAGTGATTTGCAAATCAAAACGCTATGGAAAATTCCAAAAATTTTGAATGAGGATTTATCGAAAACGAAATTTTACGCAATAGCTTTTAGTAAAAATTTCTATCTGCTTTTGCACCTTTAATACTACTATATAGATAGTATTAGTATGATTTAATAAACTACCAGCTGAATTATTTGAGGCTCTTGATTCGAGATAGGAGGAAATCTTGAATTAAGAGCCTCTTAGCTTTTCATTTTAGTGTAAGGATTATAGATGCCGTTTGAAACAGCGTTCTTCATTTTCGCTAAATCCGCCTTTAAATATTTAACATATATAGATACCGATTGTGCCATAGGAAAATTAGAAAATATGTACATATGGAGCTCGGTTATGCAGAAGGGGGAATAAGGCTTCAAAGGCTATTGCAAAGCACAAAATAGCGTCCTCAAACGGTTTAAAGATTTTGTACAACTGAGAGGGGAAGCCGTTTTCATCATCGGCAGCCTGAATCAAATGCAGATCAGCTTGAGTTTGAAAATGAACAATAAAAAATCGCAAACGCGCGTTATTACATAGAAAATAGCAAACAAGAACTTTCAACGACTAATGTAATGAAGTGTCAACCATTACATAAAAAATAGAGGAATTTTCCGGCAAAAACCATGAATTTCAACCTTACAGTTTTGGCTTCATTGGCCAGACATTGAGAAAAGGATAAACTTGTGATCAATCAAGTTCGGTTTTTGCTTCGTTTTCAGATCAGCACACTGAGATGTGATCTATCTACTCCGGTTTTGACCGAAAATAGCAAAACAAAAAACAAAGTTCATTTGATCTTCTAGCAGCTGTATGGCCTGCTGTTTATATGAATTAGACGTTTAAAATTCTTACAACATTGAAGTTTGTGACAGCTCGCCCATTACGGAAAGGCGTAACGGAAAAAACTGCTCAGTTGAAATTTCCAACAAAAAAAGGCATCCGTGATGGATACCCTTTTTCATTATTTTTGTACTAAAGAATCTAGAATATCATCGATGATTTGCGAATTGGCAATAGAGCCTGTGTACAACCAGCTTTTTTCAGGAGAAAATTCAAAAACGTTGCCTGCTTTTACAGCCGGAATGCTTTTCCATAGAGCATCACTTAAAGGTGCTGCATTGGAACCGTCACTATTAATTAAGAACAAATAGTCAGCATCCAATTCTACTAATTTCTCTAAAGAGATAGAGCTCCAGTTATCTGCTGAGTTTGCTGAAATTTCTTTTACAACTTTTGGCACTTTTAATCCTAAGTCTCCGTACATGACGGCACCGCTTGAAAGTTTTTCATTTACGATAAAGAATTGTCCGCCTACTAACCAGACTGCTGCGACAGAAGGATTTCCTACTTTTTCTTTAATTGTCTCTTTCGCTTCGGCTACTTTGGCGTCATATTCTTCTAGAGCTTTTTCCGCTTCTTTTTCCTTTCCTAATACTTCGCCAATAAGCTTCAATTCTTTGCGCCAATCGCTGTTATCTTCTTCACCAATAACAAAAGTAGGGGCGATTTGATTATATTGTTCATATTTTCCGCCTTCTACCATGCTAGCGGAGTCCATTATAATTAAGTCCGGATTCATTTTTTGAACTGCTTCAAACGGAAGATCATGAGGAATGGTTGGAATTCCTTTCAGCTCATCTTGCAGATAATCTTGTACGGTTTTCCCGTCGTTTACACTCCATTGTGCGACAGGTTTTACGCCAAGGGCAACAAGATGATCTTCAAGATAGCTGGCAATAATTCTTTTTGGATTAGCAGGAACTTCCACTTTATTTCCCATTCCATCTGTTAATGTTCTTGTTTCTGCTGACTTTTCATTCTCATTTGAAGCTTGATCCGATCCGGAAGAGGAGTCGGTTCCTTGTCCGCCGCAAGCGGTTAGTGATAGAGCTAATAGCGCAGCTCCTATTAGAGAAAATAACTTTTTCTGAAATACCATTTCTAAACCTCCAACTCATATGATAAAATAAATTTTTGGGAAGCAATAATGATAACCATTTTCAATTAAAATATATCTCTGCCACTTTGTCAATCTTAATTTTTATCATTTGGAGGAAAAATGGTTTATGGATTCAACGATACATACGAAAACTGCTTCAGAATCTTTTCATAAAAGCAAAAATAGATGGATTGCTCTTATCGTTCTTTTCATAGGCATCATTGGCCTATTTCTGTCAGTTGTCATATCGATTCGTTTGGGTGCTGCGGATTTGAGTTATCGAGATGTTCTTGGTGCGTTTTTTGCCTTTGAAGAGGACAATCAAGCTCATGTCATTGTCAGGGAATTGCGTTTGCCCCGTGCAGTCGCAGCCATTCTCGTCGGTTCTGCCTTGGCTGTTTCCGGTGCTATTATGCAAGGAATGACTAGGAATCCATTAGCCTCTCCTTCTATTATGGGTGTAACGGCAGGATCGTCCTTTCTCATTGCCATTGCGCTGGCATTTTTACCGGGAATCTCTTATTTCGGTCTATCAATCTTTTCTTTTATAGGTTCAGGTCTTGGCGCTTGTCTTGTGTTCGGCATTAGCTCCCTTTCCCGCGGAGGAATGACGCCTGTGAAGCTGGCTTTGGCCGGGTCAGCGATTACATCGCTCCTAACCTCCTTATCGACTGCGATAGGAATTAAATTTAATATTGCAAAGGATATCAGCTATTTTTTTGCGGGAGGAGTTTCTGCTGTCCAACCAACTCAAGTCCATTTTCTTTTGCCGTTCGTCATTTCCGGACTTTTGCTGGCCATCTTACTGTCGCGCTCTATTACCGTCCTTAACTTGGGCGAAGAAGCTGCCAAAAGTCTCGGGCAAAATACAAATGTGGTAAAATTTTTAGGAGCGGTCACGGTGCTGCTTTTAACAGGGGCAGCTGTTTCAATTGCTGGAGTGATTGGCTTTGTCGGACTCATCGTTCCTCATATTGCACGGTTTTTAGTCGGAACGGATTACCGTTGGATTATTCCTTGTTCTGCCGTTTTAGGCGGGATTTTATTAATTGCGGCTGATATTGTCGGACGCATGGTGAATGCTCCGTTTGAAACTCCTGTTGGAGCGATAACTGCCGTTGTAGGGGTTCCCTTCTTCCTCTATTTAGCCCGTAAAGAGGGGAGGGTGTAACATGTCAAAAAGATTAATAAACTTCAAAACATTGTTTTTTTCAACTATTTTTTTCATCATTATAACCGCAATCATAAGCATTAATGCCGGCTATATACAAATACCTCTTCATGAGGTCATTGCCGCCTTATTAGGAAATGGAACAGATCAAAATGAATTGACCATATTCCAATTCCGTTTGCCTAGAATATTCATGGCATTGCTCGTAGGGATGGGAATCTCCCTTTCAGGGGCTATCCTCCAAGGGGTTACGCAAAATCCGTTAGCGGATCCGGGAATATTGGGGATTAATTCAGGAGCAGGGTTTGCCGTTGTATTATATATGTTCTTTTTCCAAGGAGCTTCCTTTTTGAACGGCTGGGCTTCCGTGTATGTTTTGCCCATAACGGCTTTAGCAGGCGCTTTTCTTACCGCCGTCTTAATCTATTTTTTATCTCGAAAAAATGGACATATTACACCGATAAGACTTTTATTAATGGGAATAGGGATGAATGGGGCATTCAATGCCGGCATCCTCATCTTTCAAATGAAAATGGAACCGAATGATTTTACAAGAGCACTTACTTGGCTGTCGGGAGCCATCTGGGGTGCGAACTGGAACTATGTGTGGGCGCTGTTACCATGGTTATTGATCCTTATTCCGATCGCGATTTATAAATCAAAGGTTCTCGATATATTGCTTTTAGGTGATTCAACAGCAACAGGGGTAGGAATAAACGTTGCAAGAGAACGCAAGATTTTATTAATCATTGCCGTTACACTGGCAGGAGTTTGTGTAGCGGTTGGCGGAGGGATTACGTTCCTTGGCTTGCTTGCCCCTCATATTACAAGGCAACTAGTCGGGCCAAAGCATTCGAAATGCTTGCCCCTTACTGCAGCTTTAGGAAGCTTCATTCTTTTGGCTGCAGATACATTAGGACGGGTTGTCATGGCTCCTTCAGAGCTGCCTGTCGGGATCGTTGTTTCCATTTTGGGGGCGCCTTATTTTATATATTTGCTAATAAAATCAATTTGACGCTATATACAGCAAGATTTCATTGCACCGCTTCGTCTCAAAAAAAACTATACGAATTTGTCTAAAAGCGGCCCGGTTAAATGAGGGAAGGGACAAACACCTCCAGTGTCGAATGCATCAAATAAATTCGATGAATGGAGGTGTTTGTTTTATCCAAAAGATCAAGCGGTCAACGTTTTTTCATTATTGCAGCTTGAAGCTGCGCTTGTTCGTTATAAAAAACTGTTTTCTGCCGGTGAAAGGATGATCGTTTGCCATGCTATCCCGCAATTAATACAAAAGCAAGCCAGGCGAGCCCAGGTCCAAGCGCTACGACTACAACAGCAGAAAGTAAAAGCTGTTTAAAAAATACATTCTCTTTTACCCCTTGTACGTTTGCGAGCAGCAATGCACCGTTAGTGGAGAAGGGGCTTATATCGACGATGCTTGAAGAAATGGCAATGGCTGAAACGACACCGATGGAAGAAATGGTCGGGTCCTGTAAAATGGGTGCTGCCAGCGGGATGATAGCTGCCAGAAACCCTGTTGTCGAGGCAAAAGCTGAAACGATCCCTCCTACGTATGACGATGCAAGGGCTGCGATTACCGGATTTCCTACTTTTGCGATTAAGTCAGTCATGTAATCAATCGTTCCAATTGTTTCTAAAACGCCTACGTATGTGACAATACCAGTTATTAAGAGAATCACAGACCAAGGCATCCGTGATAGAACGCCCTTTTGCTGCTTTGGAGCAATTAATGCTAGCACTAATCCTACTCCAAGCGCTGCAAAGCCAATATCGATATCGAACATAAGAGCGAGGACGACGAGTGTGATGATCCCTAAAAGTGTGATGCCTCTGTAAAAAGTTAATCCAATTTCTTGTGATTTATTGTTCTCATTTGCGGAGGACCCTTCAGCTCTAGACGCTGCATCTTCTTCGGCAGCAGTTCGCTTTTTTAGCAGCCGAAGTCCTCCCAAAACGATGAACACAATCACAGAAGCAAATACACTGAAGATAAAAGCGTTTATGAAAAGCAACCCCGGCGAATGAGGAAGATCTCTTGCCTGCATAACGCCGTTAACAATCACTCCATAAGGATTAAGCAGTGAGAAGGATCCCGCTGTGGAACCAATCACTAACAATAACCCCATCAAGAGAGGATTAATGTTGTATCGTGCGGCAAAACGCAGCGCAATCGGCGCTAGGATCGCAATAGCAGCAGGTCCCAAAGTGCCGACGCTAGTTAAAATAGCGCAAAGCAAAAACATTATCCATGGCACGAGACCTAGATTACCTCTGACCAGGCGAAGACCCCATCCGGTAATCAAATCAACTGTCCCGTTTTTCTCAACAATTGAAAACAGATAAGTCACTCCAGCAAGAGTGACGAACAATTCGGCCGGAAAACCGCTGTAAATGTCGTCAATATTTAATCCGCTGAATACAACTCCGACGATAAAAGCAGCTACGAACCCTAAAACACCGAGGTTAATTGGCAAAACTGAACCTACAATAAACATCAACAGAAGCACAATAATTCCAATGAGCTCAATACTCATATTGATTTTTCCTCCTAAGCTTTGGAATGAAAATAGAAAATCCCAAAAATTTGAAACCGCTTTCTAAAAACCCCAGCTTACAAAATCGACGATCGACAATGCATTATAAGAATATGAATGACTAGAAAAAAGGCGACTTTTTATTTGAATATTCTGAAAAATATAATTTCAAATCATAAATCGTCACCTCTCGAAAAAATAATTGAAATGTATGCTTTTATTTTGAATGACATACCTGAACATTTCGGCTACTTCACAAGGAAATCGGCTGTTTATCCTATTTGTTAGAAGGCGGTCCAAGGGCAAAATAAAGAGAGAAACAGCATTCATAAGATTGAGATAAAGTGTTTTTCGCACATTCCCTCCTTTTCTCCGTTTTCCATTCATCACAGATTGTTTACAGCTATTTATTCATTTACAAAAATGTTTACGAAAGTAAAATGAAAAATATGCATCTTTGTCAATTGTCGACAGGATGTACGAAGCGATGAAATATTCGTAATAAAAATTTGAATATTCTTATTTATGAAGTCATTTATAATGAAAGGGATCACATTAATTTTTATATATGGAGGAAGGAGAACTTCTATAAATTTCGAATAAATTAGAACAGTGCAGCAAACGAAAGATTTGCGGAAAATCTTCCAATACAATGCCGACTTTACAGAATTTTTCGATTTGTATTTATAAACAAGTTATAATAGGATTATAAAAAATAGACAGTCGACATTATAGAGAGGAAGAGCGGGAATGAAAAATAATCAATTATTTTACAATCATTCGTTGTCCCACAAAATAGCGGAAAAAATAACAAACCAAATTATGGCGGGGGAGCTGAAGCCCGGAGAAAAAATTATTGAGTCCACTTACGCAGAAGAGTTTGGAACGAGCAGGGCGCCTATTCGAGAGTCGCTCTATTTGCTGGAAAATGAAGGGCTAATAGAGCGAATTCCTAGAAAAGGCGCTGTTGTGAAAGGCTATACGGAAGATGAAGTTTATGATCTTCTTGAAATGAGAATCGTATTGGAAAGCCTTGCGATGAAAAGAATTAAAGTCCGCGGGATAAATGAAGAAATTCTTAAGAAAATGGAGCAATTGGTACAAAAGATGTCAGAGGTTGATGACGAAAAACAGTATGCCAATCTGAACCAAGAGTTTCATATGCTCATCATTGAAATGAGCAAAAGCGAAATTATTAAAGAAATGTATTGGAGATTAGGACGTCCTTTGCTTGTACTTCAAAGAATATCGTTTCTTGAAGAGGAACATATAAAAAAGTCTTTGAAGGAACACCGCATTATTTTAGATTTGTTAAAGGAAAACCTGATCGATGAAGCGCTTGTTTTGCTTGAAAATCATAATCATAGCGTAATTAAAAGGGTCGAAAACAAAACGAAAAATAAACAATCGTACTAGCAGCAAAAAAGGGAAAACAACGAGCGCTGTAAATGTCTTGAAACGAACAACATATACATGATTTTAGGGAGTTCATATGAAGGAGTGAAGCCCTTTTCATATAAGCTCCTTTTTTTATTTTTCAGCTTATTGACTGGGTCATAATCAAAACATGACATAAGTAGGTTTTCCTCAGCAAATACAAAATGAAAATTTAAAATTTTTAGAATTTTTATTGACTTTTATAACATGAGGGGATATCATGGTTGTAACAAGATGATTGTCGACAGTCGTCCATCTTCTAGGAAGAGCATTTTTTGAATCCTGATGGTTTTGTTAAAAAATATGAAGACAAGAGATAGGTGATTTTTAATGAGGGTAACGATTAGTCAGGTCGAGGCGGATGGGAAAATTATACTTCAGGAAAGTGCCGGGCTTGCCATTGTAACGATCCAACGTCCACGCCTAAAAAATGCTATAACATCGGGGATGTGGAGGGAGCTGGCGGAAATTGGAAGGCTGATTCCTGAAAACCCGAAAACACGAGTGGTGATCCTGCGCGGAAGCAAGGATCAATTTTGTTCAGGTTCTGATTTGAAAGAATTTAACCAAATGTCGATTAACGAAGCGCACGAAGCTTTCCGCTTAATGGAACAAGCCATTTCGACGTTTGAAAAACTTCCGTTGCCAACCATTGCCGCTATAAATGGTCCGGCATTAGGTGCAGGATTTGTTCTATCTTTAGCATGTGATCTTCGGGTTGGGACCTCTAAAGCTAAAATGGGAATCCCAGTCGGACGGCTGGGAATTACGTTAAACCAAATGTTTGTAAAACGGATTGCAGATCTGATCGGAGGGAGCCGGACGATGGATTTAGTTTATACAGGTCGACTGCTAGACGCTTCAGAATGCTGTCAATTGGGATTAGTTAATTACATGGTTCCGGATGATGAGGATGTGGATCATTTTACATTACGTTTGGCGAAAAAAGTTATGGAGCAGTCACCGGCGTCTCTTCTTGCTGTTAAAAGATCTGTCGCCTACAATAAGCCGGCACTTTCATTTCCGTGGGATACAGGTACGGCGTCCAGTATTGACGCAAATGATTTTCCTGAAGGTGTTCGTTCCTTTGTAGAAAAAAGAAAACCGAATTTTAAAGGGAGAGGTTGACATGCTGCCACTTGCAGGAATTAAAATTATTGACTTAACGAGAATATTGAGCGGCCCTTTTTGCACAATGACATTAGCTGATTTAGGCGCCGAGGTGATAAAAATTGAAAGTCCACAAGGGGATGATACAAGGCAATGGGGTCCTCCGTTCATTAAAAATGAAAGCGCGTACTTTCTAAGTGTCAACCGCAATAAGAAAAGTGTTGTTTTAAATTTAAAAGATCCAAAAGGAAAAGAAATTTTACTGAAAATGGTAGAAGAAGCGGATGTTGTTGTTGAAAACTTTCGACCCGGCACATTAAAAAAGCTCGGAATTGATTATGACATCTTAAAGCAGCATAACCGCGGAGTCATTCTTGCTTCGATTTCCGGCTTCGGTCAAACAGGACCGTATTCAAAAAAGCCTGGTTATGATGTCCTGGCTCAAGGAATGGGCGGGTTAATGTCCGTTACAGGCGAACCAGACGGTACACCAGTTAAAGCTGGATATTCTTTGGCAGACATCGGAGCAGGAATGTGGGCAACAATCGGCATTCTGTCAGCACTTTGGGAAAGAGAGCGTTCAGGTCAAGGACAATGGATCGATGTCTCCTTGCTCGACACGATGGTTTCTTGGCAAACGTACCTTGCCGGCAACTATTTTGCGACAAACAATGATCCAAAGCCGCTGGGAGGAGCCCATCCGAATATTGTGCCTTACCAGGTTTTTGAAGCTTCGGACGGCCACTTTATTCTTGCAGTAGGAAATGACAGCCTTTGGAATTCGCTGGTTGACGTATTGGATGTGGAAGCTCTTAGAGACCGGAAATTTAAAACGAATCCGGACCGGGTTCAAAATAGAGATGAACTGATTTCCATACTTGAAGAAATATTTAAAAGAAAAACGAGAGATGAATGGGTTGACATGTTGGAATCTGCGAAAATTCCATGCGGACCGGTTAATAAGCTTTCGGACATTTTAAATGATGCCCATATCAAGGAAAGGGAAATGGTCGTTGAAATGGAGCATCCTTCCCTCGGAATCTTAAAAATGCTTGGTGTTCCTGTAAAATTATCGCGCACACCGGGCAGGATCAAAACGGTCCCTCCAGCTCAGGGGGAGCATAGTGAAACCGTTCTAAAGCAAATGGGCTACAGTAAAGAAGAGATAGAAACATTTATAAAAGAGGGGATTATTATTCCTCAACAAAAATGTGTATAATTCGATAAAATTCAGTCGACAATCGACTAAAAATATTTTAATAATTTGCTAGTTTTTTCAAGTAAAAAAACTTCCTCTGTTTTATTGTGTATGATGCTCGATCCAAAGCCTATTTTTTTGAAATTCATAAATATTAATATCCCACATAACAATCGGAGTCCCGAAACAAACATTTGCTGTCATACGAACTGAATTTTCCTGTAAATAGACAGAATAGAGTTTCCGGTTTGCCGGATCCGGTCCGCCTTTAAGTTTTACGGGCATTTTCCTTCAGGTTGAAAGATTTTTAAGAAAGGGGTATTCACCCAATGCGCGTATTCGCTCTTGTTGGCCGCAGCGGCACGGGAAAAAGCACCAGCGCACTTTCTTTTGCACATAGTAAAAACATACCGGCTATGATTGATGATGGATTGTTAATTTATAAAGGGCGAAAAGCTGCAGGGAGTTCAGCGAAATATGAAAAGAACTATATAACCGCTATTAAACGGGCTGTCTTTTTTTATGAGGATCACCGAAAAGAAGTCCAAAATGCTATTAAAGCACTTGATATTCATTCGCTTCTTATTATTGGTACGTCTACAAAAATGGTTGATCAAATTGCGGAAACATTGCAATTAGGAAAAATCACCAAATATTACAAAATTGAAGAAATTAGATCGTCAAAGGAAATCAACATGGCATTATATGTGAGAAAAACAGAGGGGAAACATATTATTCCGATTCCATATGTACAAGTCGAACAAAATATTTTAAAGAAGATCATTATGAAGGGAAAGAAAATTTTTTCTACCCAAAAAGAAGAGATTGGTGAAACAACGATTATCAGACCACGGTTTCATCAAGGAACCATCCACATTTCTGAACACGTTTTAAAACAAATCATTTCCCATGCCTGCACTTCGGTAGAAGCAGTGAAAAAATGCCATCGGATAGATATTGCATTAAACGAGCTGCCGAATATAAAAATCACCCTCACCATATTTTATCCATTAGATGAAGCATTACCCGTCATCGCAGAAAAGATTCAACAAAAAGTTGCTGAAGATTTTTTAAAGTTTTTAAATATAGAGTTAAATAGCATTACTATTCATATCAGTAAATTGTCGATGGAACACTCTTATACTGCATCAATGATCCGGACTGCGCGCATATGATTTGGGCTGATAAGTTATGCAAAATTAGGTAATCGTAGCTGAGCAAAGGGGTGCCATATGATCAAAAAGTCAGTCATTATTATAAAAATGGCAAATGTAAAAGAACGGATTATACAGTAAAAGGCATATTGAAAAAATAAATTCATATAGAGCAAGTATTATATTTTTAATGCTGACAGCACAAATGCAAATGCTCCAGATAAACCTAGCATCATTTTGAATTCAGGATGCTCCTGAAGCTTCTTTTTAATAGAAAGTAAGCCTATAATTAAAGAAGGTAAAGTAACCCCCCACCAAAATAAAGCCCATTCAATCGGCAGAAAACCTTCCATAATATGCATGGCGATGGCCTGTTCCGGGATAAAAACGAATAGAAATGATTGGGAGCTTCCTTTTCGGCCCAACAGCGATGAGTGTTGTTGGATTTATTGTTCTCTTTTTCCAATCATTATTTACACAAATTTATCTCTTGTTAATCCGCCATTTTCAAACATTTTTAGCTGATTGAAAACGCCAGTTTATTCATCGTGAAGAATACTCAAAGTTTTCAATAAATAGGGAAATATACAATTAACAACAGATGATGTGTCTAGTACGATTCTTGGTTTTGCACTTTTTGTTATTTTGGAAAATGAAAAAAATTGACTTTGTCCTCAGGGATAGAAAGAATATAAAACGCCTCAAACTAATTCGTGGGCACAAATAAATCTTTGAGTATCTTCGGGACAGATAGAATATAAAACTCCTCAAACAGCAGGAAGCTAAATGGAAGCGATCTTTCACACTTACCATATGAAGCTGTTTATTTACTTTAAAAAGATTAGGAAAACCGGGCGTTCAATTTTTACGCCCGGTTTTCCTTAATGCCCACCATGCCCGTGTCCGTCTTCCTGAGCAATTTCAAGCTTGTCATCTAGAATTCCTTGTGTTTGAAAGGAAATTTGTTTTTGATCTCCGATGATAAAACCATGATTGTAAGGACCTGTTGTCGGGTCATCTTGAAAGGTTGGCTTGATGCTTGCCAAGAAATCATATGTTTCTTGTTGAAGCTGTCCTTTGTTTAACCAAATCATCGGTGCATGTTTGCCGAGATGTGAAAACGGCGCGGCAGCTAAAGCAAGCTCTGGTGAATCTGTTGAAATAAAAGAAACACCATGGCCCGGTTCCGTTATACCCCATCCGAATTGAGTGTCTTTATCTTTAAATTTGGCAAATTCAATCGAAGTGGTTACAGGGTCATTTCCAGCTATTCGATGAACAGTCCCGTATTCTTTCAATTGATTTTCTACATCTTTAGAAATAACCTTCTCTGGTCCTAAAATATAAATGTTTGCTTTCTTGTTCCGTTTCTTAAGCGCATCTTTCGTTTCTTTAGGAAGCTCGTGTTCAGATGCAAACAGTATAGGCTCAGGCATATGGGAAATCCAATTAACGGCTGGTATGGAATATAGTTTATGTTGATCCTCTGAAGAAACGATGATCACGCTTTCTGGATAGCCTTCGGATACTTCTGCATAAGCTTGATCGACATTCCTTGCGAATTCTGCGGGATTTTTTCCTTTGATCTGTTCTATTTTATAACCTGACAACTGGTTGATGACATTGTTTGAAACATCTCCTAACACAACAATTTGAGTGCCGTTCCGGTTCCCAGTTGGATTTAACCGTTTGATTTCACTCAACACTTTATCGGGAATGTTATCTTGATGAATCAGTAAGATCGGGCCGTTATTTGGATGGTGGATTAAGTCAGCTCCGGCTAATGTTGTTTGCCATTGACCAACAGGAGACAGAATAGCGGCTCCGGGTTGATTTTCTTTATGTGTGGCAGGCCAAATGGTTTGGGATACGTAAATGGATGCACGAATTGGATCGGCAACAGGAATTCTCGTTATATTTTTCGTGTTTTGAACAATTAAGCTTTCCTCAGCATTTGGATTGAATTGTGCAGGCGCTTTGGAAAAGGCTTGATTTTTTGTGCTCTGAGTGTCTTTTCCGTTATGTTTGGCATGATCATTCATATTTTTGTGGTCCATTTTTTCATGATTCATGCCTTCTGTATGTTCTCCTGTATGGTCGTTGCTGCTTCCGTTGGAACATGATGCAGAAAAGAGCATGAAAGCTGTTAAAACGGTAAGAAAAATCAGCAGCTTACTATTTTTTTTCATTCTGATTCCTCCTCCTAACATTTTCTTTGCATCTGTTTTAACAAAAAAATGTGCAAAAATGATGGAGACGGTCCATTTTTGATCCTGTAAATTTTTTTATGCGAAAATTATTTACTCGCCAAAAGGTGTGCCCGCATTTGGCATCCGCTCGCTGTTTTAAAGTTCGGACGGGGGAGAACAGATAAGCGTTGGATGAAAATGATATAATGAAAAAATGAGAACAGAACGTTCGGTTAAAGGCGGCGAAGAGCTTTCCTTTTTGAAGAGGAAGCTAGTTGGCTGATAAGGAAGGGACAAAAAGTGAAAAAAATTTCGTTTAAATTAGGACTGCTATTTTTCGTGTTTGTTTTGGGAGTCGAAATCATTTTATTTGTCTCATTGTACATAACTTTGGTCAATTCAAGAATTGAGGAGGAGTTTGAGCATCTATTGGCGAGAGGGAATAACCATCGCGATGTGCTGGAAAAAAACTTTGACCATTCCACGCTGGAGCATGTGACGATGATGGAATCGGAAGCGGTGACGGATGTAGTGATTACAAATGAGAAAGGCGATATATTGTATTATTCCGATGACATATTGCCTTTTGCCAAAAAAATTGTAAATACAATGGACAGAACGATTCCGCATGACGGAATAATCGTGCAAAGAAATTGGCAAAAAGAGTCGCATATAGCGACAGTAAGCCCGATACGTATTGACGGCAAGATCAAAGGGTATGTCTATATGTTTCAAAATACCGATGCTATTCAAAAAATGATCTATAAGTTAAAGCATCATTTCGTTTTGGTTGGATTTCTTTCGGTATTTTTAACCATTTTGACGATCGCTTTTTTATCAAAAGTGATAACAAATCCTCTTATTCGTATGAAACAGGCAACCGAAAAATTGAGCAAAGGCGATTTTTCTGTTCGCTTGCAAGTGAAAGGTGAGGACGAATTGGCGGAGCTGGGGGAAGCGATTCAAACATTGGCGAGAGATTTGGAATATTTAAAAAAAGAAAGAAAAGAATTTCTTGCCAGCATTTCTCATGAGCTCCGAACCCCTCTTACATATGTAAAAGGGTATGCAGATATCGCAAGAAGGCCAAATCTAAAAGAAGAGGAGAGAAACCGCTATTTGTCCATTATTTATGAAGAAGCGGAGAATATGCAAAAGCTTGTAAAGGAACTGTTTGAATTAGCAAAGATGGATCAACATTCATTTCAAATCCATAAGGAACCGACCAACTTGTGTGATTTCTTAAAGAAATTACATGACAAAATGCTACCTGCGTTTCATGAGAAAACCATGTCACTTATCTATAAATGTGAAAAAAACATTACCGTCCAAATTGACCAAAAGCGATTTGAGCAGGTGATGATCAATTTGTTGGACAATGCTTTAAAATATTCCGATGAAGGCTCAGTTGTATCGATTGAAGCAAGAGCGGAGAAAAACAGCATAGTGATCATTGTTTCAGACAATGGAATCGGAATTCCAGAGGAAGATTTGCATCATATTTTTGAACGATTTTACCGAGTGGATAAATCAAGATCAAGAACAAGCGGCGGTACTGGTCTCGGATTGGCCATTGTTAAGGAGATCGTCGAAGCGCACGGAGGAACGGTTTACGCCGCCAGTGAATACGGAAAAGGAACAAACGTTGTTATCACGCTGCCGGAGGTATAAGGATGTACACGATTTTGCTCGTTGATGATGAAAGAAAAATGTTGGACTTGCTGGAGCTTTATCTTTCCCCTCAAGGATATCATTGCGTCAAGTGCGAATCAGGATTATCAGCCATCCGATATTTAGAAAACAACAAAGCTGAACTTGTCCTTCTCGATATTATGATGGCGGAAATGGATGGCTGGGAAACCTGCCGGAAAATAAGAGAATTTTCAAACGTTCCTATTATAATGGTAACAGCAAGAGACCAAACATTCGACATTGTTAAAGGCCTCAAACTCGGTGCGGACGACTATATAACAAAACCGTTTGACGAAGCTGAACTGCTTGCTCGCATCGAAGCGGTGCTGCGTCGTTCCGCAGGAAAGCGTTCAATTATTGATGTTCAAGGATTGGTGTGGGATCAAGAAGAACATAAAGTCCATTTTCAAAACGAAGACATATTATTAACGCCGAAAGAATTCGATATTTTAGGGCTGCTTTTAAAGCACCCGAACAGAGCGTTCAGCAGGGAAGAAATCATTGTGTCCTTATGGGGATACGATGCCGAGACCGAAGAGCGAACCATCGACTCTCATATAAAAAATATTCGCGAAAAACTGAGACAAGCCGGTTTTCCAATCGATCAATTTCTTCACACTGTTTGGGGAGTAGGGTATAAATGGGGGAAATAGCTATATTAGCAGATTAGGTTTTTAATGTCTGCTGAGCGGGATTGTATGCATCTTTTATATTGTTGAAAGGAAGATGAGAGCCAGCTTATGTCCGGCTCTTTTTTTGTTTTTGGAACCAATTTACAGTTCATCTGTCATTTGCTTTCCGGCCTTTAGCAAGAATAATTTTGTGCGAACTATAAAAAACTACACTAAAATAAATAAATTGTAAAAGGGGGAACGATATGGAGCGCTTTGAGGAATTGAACAAAAGTTATATTAATGGTGAATGGGTCGAGGGATTAAGTAAGAGAACATATGAAAATTTGAATCCTTATGATGGAACTGTCATTCAAACGATTCGGCTAGCGACCTCACAGCAACTTGAACAAGCTTTTTTAAACGCAAAAGAAGCTCAAAAAGAATGGGGAAAAACGTCTTCTTGTGAGCGAGAAGAAGTGCTGCGGAAAGCAGCGGAATTTTTCAAAAAAAATCGCGACGAAATCATAAAAGTGATTTCCCGTGAAACAGGCGGAAGCTTCATAAAGGCTAACGTTGAACTTGACTTGACGGTAGGGCTTGTGGAAGAAGCTGTGAAAATGGCCAAGAAATTAGATGAAGTGAGGGAAATTGAAGCCGATATAAAGGGGAAAGTGAATCGTGTTTATCGTCTTCCTTTAGGAGTTATAACATCCATCTCGCCTTTTAATTTTCCGATGAATTTATCCATTCGGACAATTGCTCCTGCTATTGCACTTGGAAACAGTGTCGTTCATAAACCTGATATTCAAACAGCTTTGACAGGAGGATCAATCATTGCGAGGGCATTTGAATATGCAGGACTGCCAAAAGGTGTTTTTCAATGTATTTTAACGGATATTGATGAAATTGGCGATGACATGCTCACTTCTCCGCATTCACAGCTTATTAGCTTTACTGGTTCAACGCCAGTTGGCAAGCATATCGGAAAAATTGCCGGCAGCATGCTGAAAAGGGTTGCCCTTGAACTAGGCGGAAATAACCCGTTCATTGTTCTGGCAGATGCAAATGTAGACCGTGCTGTTGATGCAGCTATTTTTGGAAAGTTTATACATCAAGGTCAAATTTGTATGATTGTAAACAGAATTATTGTCCATAAAAATAAATATGATGAATTTGTACAAAAATTTGTGGAAAAAGCCAAATCGTTGCCTTACGGAGACCCGTCTGACCCGAAAACAATTATTGGACCGCTTATAAACGAAACACAAATTGAAAAAGCTTTAAATATTATAAATGAAGCAAAAAAAGAAGGAGCAAAAATTGCGTTGGAAGGGAAGCGTATCGGAAATATTTTAACTCCGACTGTATTTGTGGATGTTGATAACAACAGCAAGCTTGCTCAAACTGAGTTATTTTCACCAATTGCTACGATCATGAAAGCGGAATCAGACGATCATGCCATTGAAATGGCGAATAATACAGAATATGGTTTAAGCTCTGCGATTTTTACAGAGGATTTAAGTGAAGGTGAACAACTAGGACTTCAAATTGAAAGCGGAATGACTCATATCAATGATCAAACAGTCAACGACAGCCCGACAATTCCGTTTGGCGGAACAAAGTCGAGCGGAATGGGTAGATTTGGAAATCCTTGGGTGGTAGAAGAATTTACGATGACAAAATGGATTTCGATTCAAAAAGAATATCGAAAATATCCTTTTTAACAACATCCCGACCTGCCAAACAATAAGGGATTTTTGTACGAACAGTTAATGGTTAACTGAAAATGAATTTGTGTATCATTTTTGCTTGGCAAATAATCATGACGTTTCCAAACTCTTTCCCGCGATTTTTGGGAAAGTTTTTTTATGTTGTGCACTTTTAAAAATCTAGAAATGAGCAGGATGATCTTTTCTAATCTCGTGATATGAGCATAGATAGTGTTACTGTCACTATTTCTGCATCTTTTTAATATTCAATCCGGCTTCAAAAAACGATGAAGCGTGTGTCTCGTTATCTTAGGCAGCGATGGATTACGACTCAAGAAGCTTTCCAGCTTGTCGTTAAATATTTTCATTTATACTCTATTGGATAATAACGGGTGAATACTAGCTGCTAATTATCCGATTTCACTTTCAATCCAGCTTTAGCGTATTGTTCCAATTATTTTAATTATCATTGTTTAGAAATCTCTAATGTTCCAGTACCAACAAAAAAATGTTATTATTGGGTAAAAAGGAGAAACATGTATGTCAAAAGAATCTGTTTCAGCTTTAGGGTATATACTTATTTCTATTGTTTTGATAATTTCAATTTATTTGTTAATTGAACCCAATTCACTAGTGCCTGAAGCATATAAGCTGGCTGTTGATGGTTATGTAATTGCTAGAACTTTAGTAATTCTTTTTATCTTGTATTTAGTGTCAAAACTAGGATTTTTATTTATAAATAAAAAAAATTAACTTCAAACTGTGAAATAATTAAAAAGTAAAGTGAATGGCTCTGTCGGTATCATAAGCTGCCATTATAGACAGCAGCATCTAAATAATAACGCTGTTCTATTGACCAATAATGTCCATTCCTATATTTTAATTTTTCGGAATGAAACTTGCTAAGTTTTGGCTAAAATGATTCTTTTGTGGATCCATATGAATCGATATAATGATTCCATATCATGTATTGAACAGGAGAGGGAAAAAATCGTTTATGAAAAGGTACATTCATACGAAAGCAAAATAGGCGAAAAAATAGAAAGAAGGATGAAGGTGCATGAACGTTTTTGAAGCTATACAGAAAAGACGTGAAATGACAAAGTTTCTAGATCAGCCTATACCAAATGAACGGTTGGAGCAAATTTTAGAAGCAGCTTATTTAGCCCCTTCTGGGAACAATCTTCCTTCCAGGGAGTTTATACTTATAACAAATCGTGAAAAGCTTGATGAATTGGCAAACGCCACGCCTTTTGTTTCTTGGTTGAAAGAGGCGAAAGCGGCCATAGCCGTTACAGGCTGCCCGGAAGTGAGCAAATATTGGCTGCAGGACGCCTCGATCGCATGCGGTTTTATATGGCTGACTGCAACTGAATTAGGTTTAGGGGCTGCTTTTGGTGCGATATATCACTCACAGGATCAAGCAGAATCAAAAAAACGGGAAGACTTTGTCCGGACAGCCTTAAACATTCCATCAGACCGCCGCGTAGTTGCAATATTAGGTTTAGGTTATCCTGAAAAGGAACCGCCCGCAAAAGAAATGGTTCGGAAGGAATCTATTATTCATTATGAACGGTTTCAAACGTAATTACGTTTGCGGAAATTTTGAAAAACCTTTTTCCAAGCAACATATGTAAGGAAAAAGGTTATACGAGTGTCATAGCATTTTATGGAATTTTTTGAAAATCGAGCTTTTCCATAAACTCGACAAACGCTTTCACAAATTTCAGTTGGATCGATTCCTTGTGATAAAACATCCAAGTTTTTCTTAAAATGGGCTTCCCATTTTTCGATTTCAGATCGATTTTATAAATATCGTCGGCATCATCTAAAATCAAGCTTGGCAAAATAGCGTAACCTAATCCGTTCAACACCATTTTTTTGCACGTATCTGCTTTATCGACTTCGATGCTGATCAATGGTGGTTGGGAGTAATTCTCAAACCACCAATTGTCCACTGCCGTTTTTAGCAAGGGATCCATCCGGTAATCAATTCTCGGCAAATTTGGAAGCTCCCGGAGATCTATTTTGTCTTTAGAAGCAATACAAATGGATTCCTCAAATAGTAATCGTTTTTGATCGTTCCAGCTGTAAGCTCCTTTTACGAAAGCGACATGGACTTCGTGGCTGTGGATCAAATGGGCTATCTCGCTGCTCGAGCCTGTCAGGACCTTAAATTCAATGTCGGGATACTCGTTTTTAAAAAGCTTTAAAAGACCGGGGAGTTTATAATCTGTAAAGTAATTGGAAACCCCTAATCTTAATGTGCCGGTTACTCGGTTCTCCATGTTCACAACATTTTCTTTTATTTTTTGTATTTTCAGCAGCATTTGATTCGCACATTTCGCTAAATATTCTCCTTGCGGGGTAAATTCAACTCCCCGCCTTCCTCGATGAACAATCTGTACACCGAATTCCTTTTCAATTTGCTGAAGCCGGTTTGTTAAAGCTGGTTGAGAAATATATAAATTTTTTGCAGCTTTTGTAATGTTTTTTTCGTTGTAGAGAACTTTCAAAATAAGCCAGTCTCGATCATCCATCGTCATCACCTCTCTTTTTCCATCAATAATTTTTATAATCATGCATAGATTATTGATATTTTATTTATATCTAAAAAAAGTATACAATATGTTTGTAGCAAGTTCGAATGCCGCAAGATATTTTGTTTAGAAAGAAGGATTGAAATGATACGAACGAAAGGTTTCTTGCGCAATGTTTCGTTTATTTTATTCAGCAGTATTGGAGGATTGCTTTTATCTCTAACAGGCCTTTCCATCGGCTGGATGCTCGGAACATTGGTGATGGCAGGGGCTTTTTCATTTTGGAGCCATACCAATTCAACATCGTCCGATGACAAGTATGTTTTGCCCCGATTTTGGATGAATGCTGGGCAATTTATTTTGGCGATTGAATTAGGGCAAAAAATCAATTTAACGGTTATAGATATTTTTAGAGATCATTGGATGTCCATCATGACAATGCTTCTCTTGTCCATTGTTTTCTCGCTGCTGTCTGGACTCGTTTTGTGGAAGTTCAGTCATACAGATTTATTGACTAGTTTGTTCGGAACGGTGCCCGGGGGCTTGTCTGTTATACCAGGCATAGCAGAAGAAGTCGGGGGCAACATTGGTGTCGTCAGCATTATACAAACGATGCGGGTATTTTTAGTAGTGCTTGTGATCCCGTTTCTTGTTTCTTCATTTGCGGTCCATTCTGAGAAGCTTGAAGTTTCGAACAACCAATCAGCGTTCATTTTTCCTAGCTTGGAAATGGACGAAATGATTTGGACGGCAGTATTGGCACTAGGGGCATTGGCAGGGTATTACATTGGAAAGCGGCTGAAGTTCCCTGCACCTTGGCTCGTTGGCGGAATGCTTGGTGCTGCTAGTATTCAAGCAGCCGGCTCATCATTTGCAGGCCACAACTTGACTCCATGGTGGCCGAACATTTTGATCATAGCGGCGCAAGTTTTCATCGCTGCAAGCATCGGCTCGAAATTTCATAAAAAGATGTTTACAGGGCTAGGGAAAACAATGGCGGTTGCTTTATTCAGCACGATTGGTTTAATTCTTTCCTTGTTTATTTGCGCTTTTATTGTTTCAAAGCTGACTGGAATAACCTTTGTCACAGCAGTTCTTGCATTTGCGCCGGGCGGTATTACGGAGATGGCTACAACAGCCGCTGTACTTCATGAAGATTCAACATTTGTTGTGGTCGTTCAAGTACTGCGCATTGTGTTAGTATGCATCGCAGTACCTCCATTGATCAAACTGCTCCATCAAAGAAGATTGCGCAATAGAGCACATTCGCATGCAGCAAGAAATATTTGATTGACATTAGGAACTTAAGACATGAAGCTTTTCAAGACTGACAGCTTCAAGTAAAATGGTAAGCGATGAATCTAATAGAAAGAGTGGTTGAGATGAAATATTTTGTCGTATTATTGCCGATGAAAGATGAAGAAAAAAGCAAAGCGTTTCGGAATGATCACTTGAATTATTTAGAGCAGAAAGGAAAAGAAGGAAAAATATTTGCAAAAGGCAGATTTACCGACGGCACAGGCGGTATGGTGATTTATCGCGCCGGCTCTTTTGAAGAGGCCGAAAAGCTTGCGAAAGAAGATCCATATGTTGTGACTGGCGCTAGAGGGTATGAGATTCACGAATGGGAAATGGTCAGCGACGCAGTGCTCCCAAATTAAGATTTTGATAGGAAAGCCGTTGTAGAATGATAGAACATTTGCATCGGTGCTGTCCGTTAGTCTCTAAAATAAAGCCCTTAGAGAAAAAGAGCTGTTTTTCTCTAAGGGCTTTTGTATGTTTACGATTTTTCTCAAAAAAACAGTTCGCAGATGCCGACTGCTTTCAATATGCTGTGGGCTGAAGGAAAAAGAGCAAGCCGTTGCTGAATTGCGTAATCGACTGCTTTCAATATGCTGTGGGCTGAAGGCACAATTCTGATAACATTTATATGCAAAAAACAATCATCAGAATTTTCTTGACTTATTTGTTATTATTATCGATAATGATAATAATAACATAAATAAAGGAGAAATTAACATGATTGAACAATTTATCAGCTTTCAAAGCTGCGGATATGAGTTAAAAGGAACGTTATCCGTGTTACAGAACAGCCAAAAAAAGCCGGCTATTCTCATTCTTTCCGGTTCTGGTCCGTTGAATCGCGACGGCAATGATGCAAAAGGAAAATTCCAGTTGAATATATATAAGCAATTGGCATCATTTCTTACTTCTTTAGGATTTATCGTGTTGCGATATGATAAAAGGGGAGTTGGTGAAAGCGGCGGCGATTATTTATCTGCAGGAATGTGGGATTTCGTCCGGGATGCAGCTAGCGCTGTACAATTTTTAAAACAACATCCGCTTGTTGATGAAAATCGGATCATTGCCTTGGGGCACAGTGAAGGAACAACATTGGCAGTTGCTTTAAACACCTTGGAGAAAATGGATGGGCTCATTCTTCTCTCAGGGGCAGGGGAGAGGCTGGAAGAAGCTTTAACAAGACAGAGAAAGCTTGTGTATGAAGCTTTAAACAATGTAACAGGTTTAAAAGGAAAAATGATCCGCATGTTTAACATCGAGCAAAAAAACGAAAAAAAGGCGAATGCCCTTTTTGAAAAAATCATGCAATCTGATCAAGATGTGATCAAAGTTGGTTTTCAAAAAATAAATGCTAAATGGTTTCGGGAGCATTTGCAATACGATGTGCTCGAAGATTTGAAAAAAATAGAATGCCCTGTTTTGGCCATTACCGGCGACAAGGACGTTCAAGCTGATCCGGAAAAGCTCAACCGCCTCCCCGCTATAGTGAAAGGGGAGTTGGAATATTATATGATTCAAAATATGGATCATTTATTGAAAAAACAAGAAGATGAGATTAATATGTTGAAAATGAAAAAAAATTATATCAAAAATGCGGATCAACCGCTTCACGAAGAGCTTTGCGACCATTTGCAAAAATGGTTGAACAAACGGTACAATGAGGTGTTTTCATGATTGAATCAAAAGCTGCTTTAATCTTGCATCCGGTACGGATTCGGATCATTCAAACATTGATCGGAAAACGCTTGACTGTGCAGGAAATAATGGAGTTTCTGCCGGAAGTTCCGCAAGCATCCTTGTACAGACATTTAAAAAAACTTGAAGAAGCAAAGCTGATTGAAATCGTTGAGAAAAGAAAGATAAGGGGAACAATAGAAAAAGTTTATGCCTTACCGGATGAAACGATTGGGCTCGAAGACAGCGATTTGCAGCATATAAGCAGAGATGAACATTTGAACATATTTATGAGATTTATCGCCAATATTTTAGCGGATTATGAGAGATATTTACGACAAGAACAAATCGATCTCCTAAAAGATGGAGTGGGATTTCGGCAGGTTCGCTTTTATGCAAGCGACGAAGAGTTTTTTCAATTTGCTGAAACTGTCAACCGAGCGATGAAAAAGCTAATGGGAAACCAGCCTGCTCATAACCGAAAAAAAAGAATTTTTACATCTATCATCATGCCGGAAGCAGAAGAAAAATTAAAATAGTGCAGTCTTTTTTATCCGCTTTGATTGGAAATGAAAAGCTAATCAATATGGATCAAAACAGGAGGATTATGTTCTGAATGAGCTATAACTAGAAAAATTGGGGAAGCGATCTGATTGTTGCTTCGGAATTGTCATGGGGCTGTCCAGAAAGTCAAAATCCACTGAAAACGAAACATCATAAGCATTGATATATCAACGTATCAACGTTTCTAAAACATTAAAGGGGCGTCTATAAGCCGGAAAATCGACTTATTAGACTGCCCCATAAAGTTTCAAAATTAATGCATGTGGAGGAATTTATGTGGCGAGCTGGAAGAAAGTTCGGCTTGGTGAGATTGTTCAAATAAATCCTGAATCATTAACGAAACAATTTCCCTTTCAAATGATCGATTACATCGATATTTCGTCTGTTGGAACAGGCGAACTGAGGGAGACATCGCAATATTTGATTCATGAAGCGCCCAGCAGAGCAAAAAGGCTGGTTCGAGCAGGCGATACAATTCTTTCGACCGTCCGTCCGAATCGAAGATCCTTTTTGTTTTTAAAAAATCCGAAAGAAAATCAAGTTGTATCGACCGGTTTTGCGGTTCTTCGGCCTACGGAGCATATTCATCCGAGGTATGTGTATTACCTTATTTCCAATCAATCTTTTACAGATTATTTAGTTTCTCAGGAACAGGGAGCTGCGTATCCGGCTGTCAGCATGGATTCTATTAAAAATGCGCTCGTATTGCTGCCGGACATGCGGACGCAAGAGAAGATTGCGGACATATTAGGAACAATTGATGATAAAATTGAACTGAATATCAAGATAAATAAAACGATCGATGAAACGATCATGACACTTTACAAATACTGGTTCATAGAGTTTGGGCCTTTTAAAGATAGAGGGTTCGAAATTTCTGAATTGGGAATGATTCCGAAAGGATGGAAGGCAGGAACATTAGGTGAAGTTATAGAATTACAAAATGGATATGCTTTTAAAAGCAAGGAATGGAAATGTGAAGGCATACCTGTAATAAAAATAAAAAATATTGTCCCGCCTTTCATCAACAAAGAAGATGCAGCATATGTAGATCCATCTTTATTCCATCGATTAGATCGTTTCAAAATTACACAAGGAGATCTGCTCATTGGGCTAACAGGCGCTGAAATCGGGAAATGCGGCATTTACTATTTTGAAGAACCCGCATTATTAAATCAACGTGTCGGCAAATTTTATTCTAGCGTGCACGAAATGAATACATTGCCATTTGTCTATGCCATAACTAAATTGCCGGATTTCCGCCAAAAAATTTTAGATCGGTCTACTGGATCTGCACAGCCGAATGTCAGCGCGGATGAGATAAAAAAAATGAAAATTGTGCTTCCGCCGGATGATATTTTAAAAAAATTTATACGTTTCACCAGCAATTATTATGCGATGATGATACAAAATGCCAATGAAAATGACCGGCTCAAAAAATTGCAAAACGCTTTGCTGCCCCGGCTTTTATCAGGGGAGATGGATGTATTAGATGCTGAAAAGCATGTTGCTAACATGCTGTAAAATGATAAATAAGTTCCAAAAGAGGGGGATTGTTCCCCCTTTTTGGAATACTGCTACTTATCTTTCCAGTTCAATAGGAGATCCAGCATGTTTAGTATGAATTTTTGATCTTCAACCGGCCTTGCCTGAAGTTTTGTAATAATTTGCGACAAAGTATAATCTGGTTTTTTTGAATTTGGTTGAATAGATTTAAATAATTCCTCTAAAGAAACCTCAAGCGCCGTTGCGATTTTGTTAATACTTTCCAATGTTGCGTTTTTTTCACCTCTTTCTAATTGTCCAATATAAGTAGCATGTAGATTTGCTATATCTGCTAATTCTTCTTGACTCCACCCTTTCTGCTTGCGAAAATTTCGGATTCTTTCTCCGATTATTTGCTGTATTTTAGTCATGAACCGTCACTCCTTGGGGATAATAGTGATTCCTTTTTACAATCTACTATGAGAGTTAAGCCCCCAAGAGACTATTGATATTAAAAGCATTAAAATATATACTAAAAATATGAAATATAACATTAGACATTATCCGAAATAGGTCTATAGATAGACGTCTAGGAGGTTCTTCCATTGGTTAAATGGGAAATTAGAAGGATAAAAGAAATTATAGATAACAAATCATTTTGTCATTTTTTTCAACCTATTTATGAATTAAAAGAATCAAAAATATATGGATACGAAGCTTTGCTTCGCTGCAAATATTTTTCCGATCCGGAAATTTTGTTTCAAATCGCCCGTGAATGCGGTTTTTTATATGAACTGGATACTTGCTCCATTCACAATGCAATAACATCGATGGGAGACCTGCAGCAAAAGCTGTTTATTAACGTATTTCCATCGACGATTGTTCATCATTCTTTTACCCAATTTATAAAAAAAATAAACCTTTTTTTTCAGTCGACCGAAAAAGTAGTTTTTGAAATAAATGAAAGTGAAAAAATCGAAAATATTGAATTGTTGAAAAAAAATATTCAATTTTTAAAAGATGAAGGGTATAAAGTTGCCGTTGATGATTTCGGAAAAGGTGAAATATCGTTAGAAACCATTGTCGATTTAAACCCGCATTATATTAAAGTCGATCGTTCTTTAGGCCAAAATTTATATAATTCGGGCAAAAATCAAGATGTTATTAAAAAGCTTTTATTTCTTTGCGAACGTACCAATATGAAACTAGTTTTAGAAGGAATTGAGAAAAAAGAAGATTTAGACATGGCTAAAGCATTGGGGGTTCATTACGCTCAAGGATATTTATTAGGCGAGCCGAAGCCGATGAGGGAAAATACAAAAAAATAATTGCTGCTTATTCATAGTAAATGAATTAGAAAAATAAATTTTATCGGATCGAACATATAGACTATTTTCAGATTATTTTTACTTCATTGACGTAAAAGAACCGCACTAAATGAACGATAAAATTAATGAAAACGCTTAAATAAAGGATTATCGGTTCATTATATTTTTGACCATATACGTTCGATGTTAGCTAAAAAAATACATATTTGACAATAAATGATTAATTAACTAAAAAAAGTATGTTTAGAGGCCGATAATTAAAATGTCAAGCAACCAATTTCGGATTTGGGGAGTGAAAATGGATGGAAATGAGTTCGTAACGCTTTTCTAAGAGGAAAGAACTAAGTCTTTAAAAAAATTATGCCATAACAAAGGGGTAATGATTTTCATGAAAAAGAAATTTCAATTCACGATACGTATGAAGCTAATGACCATTTCATTTCTATTATTAACGATTCCGTTAGTCATTTTAGGCTTGTTAAGCTATCAGAAAACAACTTCCAGTTTAAACAAGCTGGGGGAAAAGAACTTAAAAAATAGCGTCGAAATGACCATTGAGTTAATCGATGCGTTAAATAAAGAGGTTGAAAAGGGAACATTGTCTTTAGAAGAAGCGCAGGAACAGGTAAAAGTTGCGATATTGGGGGAAAAGAATGCTGACGGCAAACGGTCAATTAATAAAAATTTTGATTTAGGCGAAAACGGATACATGTATATTATCGATCAAAAAGGAACTCTTATTGCACATCCAGTTATAGAAGGCAGACAAGGCTGGAATGACGAAGATTCCAAAGGCGTAAAATTCAATCAAAAAATGATTAAAACCGGAAATGAAGGTGGCGGTTTAACTTATTACGAATGGGCTTTGCCTGACAACGAAAATCGAATTGAAAAAAAAGTCGCCTATTCAAAAACTGATCCTCATTGGGGATGGGTTGTATGTGCGGGCACGTATTTAATGGATTTCAATCAGCCGGCTAATGATCTTCTCGTTTTTTTAATGATTGTCATTGGCGCAACGATTGTGATTGGATTTTTCATCGTATGGCTGTTTTCAAACAGCATTTCCAAACCAATACACGCCGTATCTGAGCGCATGCATTTGCTGGCTAATGGAGATTTAACACAAGGTGAAATAAAAATCCGTTCGAAAGATGAAACACAAAATCTGGCATATGCCATAAATCAGCTACAAAATAAACTGAAAGAAATGATTACAAACATTTCGAATGCTTCTGAAGTACTGACAAGCCACAGCGAGGAGATGACCCACTCTGCAAATGAAGTGAAGGCCGGATCAGAGCAGGTTTCAACCACCATGCAGGAATTGGCATCAGGCGCTGAAACGCAAGCAAGCAGCGCGAGCGACATGGCAGCAAAGATGGAGGTATTTGTCGAAAAAGTTCAAGATGCCAGCGAAAAAGGGGAGCATATTGAATCAGTCTCCAGAGAGGTGCTTGAAATTGCCGGCAAAGGAAATAAACTAATGATGTCTTCTACCGAACAAATGTCGAAAATTGACGAAATTTTTCAACAATCTGTTGATAAAGTGCTCGGTTTAAACGGACATTTGCAAAAAATTACAAAACTCGTATCAGTCATACAAGGAATTGCGGACCAAACGAATCTTCTAGCATTAAACGCAGCGATTGAAGCGGCAAGAGCAGGCGAAAACGGAAAAGGCTTTGCAGTAGTTGCAGATGAAGTAAGAAAGCTCGCTGAACAAGTTTCCGTCTCAATCTCAGACATAACAAGCATTGTCGACAATATCCAAAATGAATCAAAGAATGTAGTTGATGCTTTAAAGAGCGGCTATCAGGAGGTTGAACAAGGAACAGAGCAAATTAAAAATACAGGCGCAACATTTCAAACGATCAACAAAGCTGTTACGGACATGGTTCATCATATTCAAACAATTGCGAACAACTTGACGGAAATCGCTTCCAACAGCCGGGAAATGAACCGTTCCATCGAGGAAATAGCCTCGATCTCCGAGCAATCAGCAGCAGGTATTGAGCAAACCTCTGCGGCAGCCGAACAAACAAGCAGTTCTATGGAAGAAGTGGCGAACAGCTCCGAACAACTAGCGAAGCTAGCCGAAGAGCTGAATGAATTTGTACGGCAATTTAAGCTTTAGAAAATAGAAGAATGTGTTTGATTTTTTTGATATCAGAAGATGTATTTGGGTGGGGATAAATGTCCTCACCTTAAACTTTTGAGCGATACATAGACCAGCTCCCTGCAAAAAGGGGGATAAATGTTCAGTATTGCTGGCATTTAGAGGGGGAAGACAACTGGCATAAATGTCAGATCAAATACAGACCTTTCTTTATTAGAAAGGAGATCAGTCGTAAAAGCATACATTTGATTAGAGATTAGTTCTTAGTGTGCACGAATTGCACAGTCTTTTTGAAAAAACTTTTGTCTTATTGCTCAAATTCCCAATATTCCACATCACATTTTCTCCATTTAAACCGCCTTTTTGCTGCGTGAACGATAAATCTATTATAATCATATGTAGAAGTGGAAATAAAGAGAGAAGATTCTCCTCATACAAGCTCATGCAAACTTTCAAGCAAGGCAAATCGTTTTATTGAAACATCTTTTGGTTTGACAGCAAAAAAACTTCTAAAAGTTTTGCGCCAGTTTAAGAAATGGTTCATTGAGAGAACGATTGTTTTAACACGAGTTAGTTTTGAGGTACTTTAAATAAGTTCAAATCTTTTCGAGAAAACGATCACTTTAACTTAAATTAGCTTGCTGATGAGGAGTTTTTTTCAATCAGTTTGGTTCATGCGAAAATGGTTCGCTAAGGAAGGATGATTTCATGATCATAGATGAATTTGACGTGTTTTTATTTGACCTAGACGGAGTGATTTACATAGGAGAAAATCCGCTTCCTGGGGCAGTTGAATCTTTGCGGCGCTTGCGTCAAGAAAAGAAAATGATTCGGTTTCTTACAAATGATCCTTGTACTACGAGAGAAAAAATTGCCGGACGGCTCAAGCGAATGGAGATTACAGCAAGTCCAGAGGAAATCATTACATCCGCTTGGTTGACAGCTCAATATTTGCGAAAACAAAATATTCGCAGTGCCTACGTGCTGGGGGACGATCATTTACAGCACGAGTGCAGTCAAGCAGGAGTAATGGTTGTAAAGGGTGAAGAGGAGGCAGAAGCCGTTGTTGTCGGCTGGAGCGGAAATGTATCTTTGTACGATATTCAGGAAGCGGTAAAACAAATACATAATGGTGCGAAGTTTATTGCAACGAATGCCGATATGAGTTTCCCTACTTCGAAAGGTCCTTTGCCTGCAACAGGAGCTGTTGCTGAAATGATACGAGCATCAACCGGGAAAAAACCGTACATTGTCGGCAAACCGAATCCATTTATGTTCCAGAAAGCGATTGAATCGATTTCGTCTAAAGCAAAAGTGGTTATGATCGGCGATAACCCGTTAACTGATATATTAGGTGCTCATCAAGCAAGGATTCAAGCGATTTTAATTTCCAACGGGAAGAATGCACCGTTTCCATCTCCCGGGGATTACCGCAATCCGGATGCGGTGATCGGAAATTTGCAGTCTTTATTTGATGATCGTGTCAAAATTAAACAATGGAATACGCGTGATTTTGCATGGCCGGAGCGGATCGAAGCAGGAGTGGCGGGAATTATTTTTAACGAACAGCAGCAAGTTCTCCTATTAAAACGGTCGGATAACGGACTATGGGGCATTCCATCAGGGCATGTAGAGCCGGGAGAAAAGGTGGAAGAAGCAATTATAAGAGAAATTTATGAAGAAACAGGTCTTGAAGTGGAGGTAACCCGGTTGATCGGCATTTACTCAGATCCGGATTCACAAATTTTTTTATACCCAAATGGCGAAATCAGCCACTTTATTACAACCTGCTTTGAGTGCAAAATCATTGGAGGGACGCTGCGTCAAAAAACAGATGAAACGCTTGATGCACGATTTTTCGCTCCAAACGATCTGCCGGAAAACCTTTTAACGATGCATCCGAGATGGCTGCAGGATGCATTGGAAAAAGAGCTTGCTCCATATATACGATAAAAGCCGGAATACTGTTGGGGGAAAATTACGTCTTTTTCAAGTTTCGAGCAGAAGAACCTTATTATGAATCTCATATTTACACTGTTCCTAAACCTAGAAACAAAAGGCATATTAGATGTGCTATCTGCAAGGAAAGGCTGCTATTTTTCGGCAGCCTAGATAGTCATGCTAGGACTTTTGTTCATCTATTGTTTTTTTAAGAGAAAACTAGTTTTTGGCGGAAAACGAATAGGAAGATTTCTGATTTCTTTTACCGATTATTTCGATTTCCGCCATCGTTTCGCTTGAGATTTTTGAATTATTTTTAGCCGATTTTATCAAGCGTTCACATGTTTATATTTGCTTTTGTCGACGAATATGCATCCATTTGGGAGATGAATAACATCGCTTGCGTATGTGATCTTCTATTAGGTTGGGAAAACTAGCAATTTTTTTGTTTTGATTATATATGTAAAATGATAAATAAATTTCGAATGAAATTTCCTGTATTTGTGCTTCGGTGAAAAACCATTCCACTTTCTCTTTTCTTCGCTTATTGCCAATTTTACTTGATTAGCGAATGCTTGAACGCATAAATGACGGCTTGGGTGCGGTCTTGAACGCCCAGTTTGCTTAAAATGTTGCTGACGTGAACTTTGACGGTTTTTAATGAAATGAACAACTCATCTGCAATTTCTTGATTTGATTTCCCTTGAGCCATTAAAAGCAGCACTTCCATTTCTCGGTTTGTTAATTCTTCATGAGGATGGCGGTTTTGTTTTTTATTCATTCTTGCCATCATTTTCGTTGTCACTTCAGGCTCTAAGACAGATTGTCCCTGATATGTTGAACGGATCGCATCGGCGATTTCGTCTGCTTTTGAAGTTTTTAACATATAGCTGACAGCACCGGCTTCAAGGGCAGGGTAGACTTTTTCATCATCGAGAAAGCTTGTGACAATAATGATTTTTGCCTCTGGCCATTGATGAAGTATTTCTTTTGTCGCTTCAATCCCGTCCATTTCCGGCATGACGAGGTCCATTAAAATAATATCAGGCTTTAATTGTAAAGCTAGTTCAATGCATTTTTTGCCATTATCAGCCTCGCCGACGATTTCTATGTCAGGCTGGGACGATAAAAAAGCCGAAACGCCGATTCTTACCATTTCATGATCATCAACTAGTAATACTTTAATCATTTTTATCACCTTCATCTGTTAACAACGGTACTTTTATTTCCAATCTAGTTCCTTCATGAGGGACACTGACAATTTGCAATGTTCCGCCGATTTCGGCTGCACGTTCATACATGTTTTGCAAACCATATGCTCCTGATTTTGCCGATTGAACGTCAAATCCTACACCATCGTCGACAATCCGTAAAATGGCCATATTTTTCCGTTTGATCAGCAATACTTCAAGTGTATTCGCTTTGGCGTGGCGAAGAGTGTTTGACACCGATTCTTGCAAAATGCGGAATAAATGGTCTTCAATCCCTTTATCTAGAGGAAATTGCTCTGTCTTCCATTGGATGTTCATCGGCACCTTTTGCCGCAACTCTGTGAGCAGTTCTTCAATTCCAGTTTGCAAAGATTTACCTTTTAAAGGGACAGGCCGCAAATGCAAAAGAAGAGCGCGCATTTCAAGCTGGGACTGCTGAATAATTTCTTCAACTAAATGGATTTGTTTGCTCGTTCCTTCATCGATTTTTTCCTTGTTTCCTTTAACAGCAGAAATGAGCATCGAGGCTGCAAACAAGTTTTGACTGACAGAGTCATGCAGCTCGCGTGCCAGCCTTTGCCTTTCTTGTGAAATGATTTCTTCCAATCTTTTTTCTTGTTCTTTTGCGTTTTCACCTGCAAGTTTTTGCGTTAATTTCGTCTGTTCAATGAGATGATGCTGCACTTGGTCAATTCGAAGGTTGATTTCATCTAATTCTTTAATGTTTATATGTTCATTTTGTTCAACCGTTTCTCCTTTTGTTATTTTTTTTAGTTTGTCTTCAATCTTGTGTAGTTTATCTTTAAAAGGAAGTCCGAATAGAATGCCGAAAAGCAAGCCGATGGCGCTGCTGATTACGAACGTGAAGAGGATAAACGGAATATCAAGAATTTTTTGTTTCCATAATAATGTCCAATTAGGAAACAGGAACGTAAGCAAAAGCGAAACAGTGAAAAATAAAAAAGTGACTACTGATGTTACTAAGCAGATAATAATTTGTCTTTGCAATACATTCATGTTCTTTTCACCTCTATTCTGCCAAAGGTTATAGAGGTGATGATTTTCACTTTTTGGGCAGATTCATGATAGTTTTTGGACTCATATCGAATTGTTTCGTTCCATACATTCGGTTCACTATAATCAAAAATGGAGTAGGAGCCGATGAAACCGGAATGGTGGACGGACACTTCCAGCTCGTAAGGAACAATTATTTCGATATTGCCGATAAGCTTTCGGATGACAATCACCGCTTCACCTTTCGGAAGAATCGTATAGTTTAAATCTATTACTGTATCGCCGATGCCTGTTTGAATGTTGACATCGTTCCATTTGTATATTTGTTCTTCGGTTCGCTGCGTTCCGAACAATCTGTTTTGAAAAAGAGGCGTTTTGGAAAATGTCTCTTCTTGCGAGAGGATTGGATCTGCTTCTTCAATTTTAGGAGACTTTTTAGCAGCTACCTGCTTGTTTTGAACATAGTGAAAAATAAAGTAAATGAAAACAGCAAATAGAAGCAGTCGGAATGTAAACATATTGAAAAAAGATAGAACGCCGCCGATTATTCCGATCCAAAATAACAATAATCCTGATTTTTTCGGCATTCTTTTTCTTCCAATATATACGCAAAAAATCATCATCATTAGGAAGAAAAGGGCCTCACCATTGAAAAATAAAAGCTCTGCGATGAATAAGATGATGCCAATGACGAAAATCCATTTTGTAAAATCTATTTTCGATTGATGAAACACGAGGCTCCTCTCCTTCCTATTAGTGTGAACATAAATATGGAAAGGCGTAGAGAACTACGCCCTTATAGCATAACAATTTACGTTAAGAATTTGAATCCGTTTCTTGATTTTTTAATTCTTTTTCAAGCTTTGCGATTCTTGCATCAAATGTTAATGTATCGTATCTGTTGTTGATTCGATTTTCCAGTTCATCAAGGTAATTCTCTATTTCAGCAAAGCGAACAAAATGGTTCTTTTCGGAATTATGCTGCTCAAGAACTTGGTTGATCCGGGAGTAGGCGCGTGCAATATTTTCTCGTCCCATCAGCTCCATGCGCTTTATATGCATATCTTTTAATTTATGTTTCATTTCTTCATATTTATGTTCTAAGTCAATGAGCTGTTTCGTTGCTTGTTCAAGCGCTTGTTTTAATTTTGATGCACGCTCCTCATACTGCTGCTGCTCGTTGATGGCAAATTGATGCAATTCTTCTTCTTGCGCTTTCAACGCAATTTCGGCTTGATATTTTCTTTTTTCTTTTAAGTGTTCAGCATGGTTGTATTCTCTTAACAGCTCTTGTTTTAATAATCGTTGGCGTTCGATTAGTTTTTGAACCTTTTCAACTTCCTTTTCACATTGGCGCAAATATTCATTTAGTAGCGCAATTGGATTCCTTTGTTCCTGTTCATTCAATAAATCATGTAAATCGGCCATAATCACATTTTTTAATCTCGTAAATATGCTCATTTTTTTCCCCTCCATTTATTGTCGTTTTAGTGATTCCCATTGTTTTTCAAAATTGGTGAATGGATCGTCTGACACATACGGATCATTCGATTTTTTCCAATTATTAAAAATGAGATAAAGCACATATGCGGCGATTAAACCGAGAATAGCTGGGACATTTGCAGCTGAAACAGATAGTGCAATCAGCCCGACAATCCCCCAAAACCATTTTTTTGATTTTTTGTCGGATTTCACAAATTGTTTAAACGAAAAGTATAGAACAAGCAAACTGATAAGAAGTCCGACGATTGAGCCGAGATTGGCGATTAAAACTATTGCGGCTATTGCACCTGCGATGAACAAACCGATTTTTTTCATAATTTGAATGACCTCCTTTCAATTTTCATCTTACCTTTTGTCGTCGCTGCTCATAACGAACCTGAGGCATATTTTGAACTACGACTTGAGGCGTATTTCGATTTCCTTTCAATGATTATGTTCTGCTTCGGAGGAGGACGGGGCATGGGAAACATTGATCAATCTGTATAAAAAGCACGCCATTATTGATTTAATGCGATATTACACCGTGATGAATCTGTTAATGATCTTGTTGTTTTTCTTCCGTAATCTAGCGGATGTGCCTTGGCATTTAATTTTATTCGCCTTGCTGCTCGGGTTGAATTTTTTGCTGATTGGTGCGTTATTGATTTTATTGGTCAAAAATGTAGAAATGGCGTTCGGATTCATTGCCATTTATACGGTTGTCGAATACGTGACAAACGGCGAACTTATACCATGGCCGCACTTTTTTTACAAATTCAACTCGATGGTTGACGGAAATGAAGCGTTTGTTTATGCAGCAAATATTTTGAGCATCGTGATCGCAAGCTTGCTGATAAGAAGAAAATTAACGGAGTAGGAAAATTGTTTTAAAAAGCGGTTTGGGGAAATAACACTCCAATTTTAAGGATTTTCATTGCTATGCAATTGAAAACATCTGTAAGGCCATTTGTGATTGACGTACACTTTGCTGTCGGCCAAAAAGGGGAGTAAGTATGCAGACAAGTTGTTAACCAGCTTTGAGTAGTAATCGATGAATTTCACACTGAACGTCAAAAGAAAACGGAATATGGAAAAAGACGCATGCAAATCGTCAAAATGATTACAAAATCAAATGAAAAATCCTGCCAAGCTGCTTCGGTTTTTGCAGATGATCGTTTGGCAGGAATGATTTGAACTCTAAAGAGGGGGCATCCTTCTTCATGGGTTACACAGTTTTCCGCTCAATTAACCGAAAGGGGAGAGTCATCTTCTTATTTGTTTGCTCCCGTTTTTCTTTACAATGAATAATCGATTGCACCGCAAGCTTCCCCATTTTTCTTATTGGGATTTCAATAGTAGTGATTCCCATGATGTCGGCAATAGGCTGATTATCAAAGCTTAAGATGGCAATGTCTTGAGGAATCTTTATTTTATATTGTTCGGCACTTAATAAGATACCTGCTGCCACTTGATCGTTTGTAACAAAAAAGGCAGTCGGTTTTTTCTCTAAATGCTGAAGCTTTTCCATAAGCTGTTTGCCGTCAGTGATCGATAGGCATTTGTCGAAGATCCACTCGCTTCGAATCGGTTCGCCTAATTCCTTCATTTTTGTTTTATAGGCTTTTCTTCTTTTTTTACTGTTTGGCCCTTCCATTCGTCCTAAAGTAAATGCAATTTTCGTATGACCTTTCGAAATTAAATAGTCCAAACCAAACTGAAATGCCTGTTCATGCGGAATGCTCAAAGAAGGGAAATGGCTTTGGTCTGAATCTTCGCAAAGAACGATCGGTCCAGCATTTTTATATTCTTTCAATACATCAAAGGAAATGGCTCTTGAACAAAAAATGACACCATCCAATAAGGTTCCCCGCAACAATTCCAATGCTTCAAGCTCTTTTGCTGGTTCATAATTCGTTTGAAAGAGAACAAGCTGCAAATGATGCTTGATCGCTTCCTCCGAAATCCCTTCCACAATGCTGCTAAAATAAGGATGATCGATTTTAGGCAGGACGACGCCGATCAAATTTGAAAAGCCTTTAGACAAGTGGACTGCATGAATGTTCCGTTTATAGTTGATTTCTTCTATCACTTTTAAAACCGCTTCTTTTTTTTCGTCACTGACATATGGATGATTATTTAAAACTCTCGAAACCGTTGTAACAGAAACACCTGCAAGCTTTGCAATATCACGAATCGTTGCCATGAAATATCCCTTTCTTTTAAAAATCCTTGACCTGAAACGCGTTTCATACATTATGTTGATGTTGACAAAGAAATGAGTTTGAGGGGGGGGAGGAATATGATGAAAGGATTACTTATTTTAATTGGCTTATGTCTTCTCGAAATCATCTTAGCAAAATTGGCGTTAAAAGACAAAGATGCTTCGCTGATGGATTTTGCTGAGTTCTTTGAATTAGATGATAAAAAAGAAGATCAGAAATGATACCTGTCCGGTTACGGTATTCAACTTCATTTGTCTACATTGCTAAAGCCATACGGATTTACTAATATTAAATTGCAACGGTCATTCCGATCAGTCTGCAAAAAGCAATTTGCTTTTGCATGTTTTCGGTTTATCTGAAAGCAGCTGGCGGATGCCGGCTACTTTCAGGATGTTGCGTGTTCATGACCAATCTTAAATTCGACTTGTGTTTGCCGAGCCATCACAAAAAATTTATGGAACGGCCGATAGCCCTTGCTGCGGCCAGAACAACAATTTCTGTAACGATTTTACGCGCAAGAGGAGAGGGAGATTTCTCTTCACATTCAAACGCTGCTCTTGCGATTGCTTTCATTTTGGTAAAGATGGTATTTTAGTGAATACGGAACGAAAAGAGATGAAAAATTCAACAGATAAGCTTTTTGATAATAAATGAAAGATTTGATAAAATTATCTCGAATTAAAAATAATTTAATTCGAGATATTTGAATCCGGAATAAATAACCCGTTAAAATGATTGATTTACAAAAACGAATCGCGTAAAGCAAATAATAAAGGAGAATCAAAGATGAAAAAGAAAACAGCTGGAATTCATCATATTACTGCTATTGTCGGCCATCCGCAGGAAAATATTGATTTTTATGCTGGAGTTTTAGGGCTGAGGTTAGTTAAAAAAACTGTGAATTTCGATGATCCCGGCACGTACCATTTTTATTTCGGGGATAAAGAAGGAAAGCCAGGGACACTGATTACTTTCTTTCCTTGGCCTGATGCGTATCAAGGAAAAATCGGCAATGGTCAGGTGGGTGTAACTTCTTATGTGATACCAGAAGGTTCCATGAGCTTTTGGCAAGAAAGACTAGATAAATTTAGAATTCCGTTTACAATGACAGAACGGTTTGGTGAGTCACTGCTTGCGTTTCAAGACCCACACGGTTTGAACATTGAGCTAGTGGAACGAAAAGAAGGAGAATTAAATCAATGGGAATTTGGCCATGTCACCTCTGATGTTGCCATTAAAGGATTTGGCGGTGCCGTATTATATTCATCATTTCCTGAAAAAACGTCAGAGTTGTTGGAGAATATTTTTGGACTTCAACGAATTGGAAGGGAAGGAGATTTTATTCGTTTTCAGTCTCCAAGTGAAATCGGCAATGTCGTTGATGTAAAATTTACTTCTTCCGGACGCGGCATCATGGGGGTTGGAACAGTCCATCATATCGCGCTTCGGGCAAAAGACGACAACGATCAATTAGAATGGAAAACATCTTTAGAATCAAATGGATACAGGGTAACGCCAGTTCAGAATCGAAAGTATTTTCATTCTATTTATTTCAGAGAGCATGGTGAAATTTTGTTCGAAATTGCAACAGATCCTCCGGGTTTTGCAATTGATGAATCTTTAGATGCACTTGGAAAAGAATTAAAGCTTCCGGAGCGTTACGAAAAGTATCGGGAACGGTTGGAAAATAAGTTGATGCCAGTGGAAGTCCGTAACCTTGACGAATAAGAAAAGTAATGCTTAATAAACGCTGAGAAGGAGAAAAAACGATGAAACATATTTTTCAAAAAGGAAGCAATCCGGCAAAACCGACTCTCCTATTGCTGCATGGAACCGGCGGAAATGAGTTTGATCTTCTTCCCATTGCAGAAATTATTGATCCAGAAGCATCGATTTTAGCTGTGCGCGGAAATGTAATGGAAAATGGAATGCCGCGTTTTTTTAAAAGACTTGCCGAAGGAGTTTTTGATGAAGAAGATCTTGTTTTCCGTACAAAGGAATTAAACTCTTTTTTAGATGAAGCAGCACAAACATATCGATTTGATCGAAATTCTGTAATCGCAATCGGTTATTCCAACGGAGCAAATATAGCAGCCAGCCTTTTATTCCATTTTCGGGATGCGCTAAATGGAGCCATCTTGCATCACCCGATGGTGCCGAGAAGAGGGATGGATCTGCCGGATCTTTCAGGAAAAAACGTTTTTATTGCAGCTGGAAAGCGTGATCAAATTTGCTCTCCTGAAGAATCAATAGAGCTTAAAACATTTTTAGAAAATAACAACGCAAATGTGCACTTGCATTGGGAAAACGGAGGACATGAGCTGACTTTATCAGAAGTTCAGGCAGCATCCAATTGGTACCGGCAGCTTTATCAAAAATAAGCTGTGAAAGATACCAATAAAAGCAAGTAAATTGGATCAAAATGTTGCCAGCAATCAATTGGCCGTCATTCCAAAATGTTTATAACAAAATGCGGAAGGAAATTGGGCGTGCTCTTCCATTTGTAAATGTTTGTCATTCTCAAGGCTCGTACATCATATATCAAAAGAGCTGCTTAATTCCACGCAAAGCGGATCAAAAATGATCCGTAATGCAAAAAGTTTCGTCAAAGTGCGGGAGTTCTTATATTTGAAAAAATGTTTATCAACTTTGAACCTTGTGCATCAAATATATTAACAGAGCTGCCGAATTCCACAAGATTTACAATAGAAAATCGTGAGCGTTCGGTGGATTTTATGAAATCAAGATAAGTATTCGCAAAATAAATGTTTTGACAGAGGCATTAATTTGCAATTTTTCAGTAATGCTTTATTCTGTTTTAATTAATTGATATAATTGCCGAAAAAAAGAATATCGTTCTAAATAAAAAGATTGAAAGTAAAGGACGGAATTGCTTTCAAGCAAACAGTGGGGCTGTCCGACGAGTTGCTAAAATGAAAGATTTTGAGAAATACAACTGTGAAGGACAAACATAATGAAATAAAATTTATAAATGTTCTTTATAGAGGCAATGAAGTCCAACAAGAAGCGATTGTATGTGCTGAATGTCCGTCATAAAACTTTTGAAGAACCTAATGAAGAAAGAGAGCAAAAGAAAAGTCCTTCATAAGACTTCTGAAGGATATAAAAAAGATTGAAAAAATTGTATGTCCGATAAGTCTAAAAAATAATGCTCCCAAAAGTCAGTTAACCCTACTTTTGGGAGCCTCTTTATTTTGTTATTGCAGCAGGCAGCAATCTCTTAAGATATTTTTATGGTGCTTTAGACAACTTCAAGAATTTGAACATAATGGAACAAACAATAAACAGTCGAGCAACTGCTGCTTGAAAATGAATAAAAGAATCCTTTCATAATTTCATTTATAAAGCCATAATAATATTTAATAGCTTATTAGTTAAAAAACTGATTTTTCTGATAGAATTTGTTATAATGTTAATGAAAGGAGTTGAAATATTGTGACAAAAAAGACTAGATTAGGCAAGACCGATATATATGTGAACCCAATCGGGCTTGGAACAAATGCTGTTGGCGGGCACAACATTTTTCCAAACCTTGACGATGAAACTGGGAAAGAAATCGTTCGTACAGCTTTGGATCATGGAATAAATTTTTTGGATACGGCATTTTATTACGGTCCTGAGCGTTCGGAAGAAATTATCGGTGAAGTCGTCAAGGAGTTTGGCCGTCGTGATGAAGTAGTCATTGCTACTAAAGGTGCTCACAAATTTGTAGACGGAAAAGTTGTTCTTGATAACTCTCCCGATTTCCTTCGCGAGTCGGTCGAGGGCAGCCTGAAACGCTTAAAAACGGATTACATAGATTTATATTACATTCATTTTCCGGACGAAACGACACCGAAGGATGAAGCTGTCGGTGAATTGAAGAAGCTTAAGGATGAAGGGAAAATTCGTGCGATCGGTGTATCGAATTTCTCGCTCGAACAATTAAAAGAAGCGAACAAAGATGGGTATGTCGATGTAATTCAGTCCGAATATAACTTATTTAAACGACAAGCAGAAAAAGATTTGCTTCCTTACACGGCGGAAAATGGAATATCGTTTATACCATATTTTCCACTTGCCTCAGGTCTATTAAGCGGAAAATATTCGAAAGATGAGAAGTTCAATGATTCACGTGCACAAAATCCTTTGTTTCAAGGGGAAGCATTTGCGCGTAATCTCGAAAAAGTCGAGCAATTGCGTCCAATCGCAGAAGCGAAAAATGCTGAAATTGCTCACGTTGTGCTAGCATGGTATTTAACGGTCGATTCCATCGATGCGATCATCCCTGGTGCGAAGAAGCCGGAACAGGTACTTGACAATTTAAAAACGTTAGATGTCCAGTTAACAAAGGAAGAAATAGAGAAAATCAGTCAGATTTTTCAATAATTTTGTAAAAAAGCTGTGATGGAAATATCCCATTCACAGCTTTTAATAGGACTTTCTCATTCGTCAGAACGTTTAGAGAAGAAGCAGGAGTGGTAATATGAGACGTGTTTGTGTTTTTGCAGGATCGAATCCGGGAACAAATCCTAAGTATAAAGAAGCAGCTATCAAACTGGGAGAAGAATTGGTAAAAAACAGGCTTGAGCTCGTATATGGAGGCTCCAGCATTGGTCTGATGGGAGTGATTGCAAACACCGTATTAGAGTTAGGAGGCACCGTATTGGGCGTTATGCCGACGAATTTATTTCAAGGAGAGGTTGTCCACAAGCATCTCACTCAGCTTTATGAAGTCAATGATATGCATGAGCGGAAAGCAAAAATGGGAGAGCTTTCAGATGCGTTCATTGCTCTTCCCGGAGGCTATGGTACTTTTGAGGAAATATTTGAAGCGGTTAGCTGGGGGCAGCTTGGGATTCATGAAAAGCCTGTGGCGTTGTTAAATATCGATGACTATTACACGCCGGTAAAACAGATGATTGAGAATGCGGTAGAGGGAGGCTTCATGCCTGAAACGCATAAACAGTTTATGATTTTTGCAGACAATCCCTCTATATTAATAGATAAACTTCGTGCGTACAAACCGCCTTTGAAGACAAATAAGTGGATCGAACTAGATCGATAAATGAAAATATCAGAACTTTACTTCGCCTTTAGCTTTCTGATCAGTTTGTCTAAAAATGACAAGCTGATCAGAAACGTCAATGTTTAGTCGTTTATGCTTTTTTCAAGAGCTTTCAGCTTATGTTCAAGCTGTTGAAGCGCATCATCAATTTGATTTGCATTTTTCTCTAAATAGATTGGTTCGCCAAATGCAACGACAGCTTTTTTCCCGGCAAAAAAATCTTTTAAACTTTTTGGACCATGATAGGTTGCAGGCAATATGGGAACGCCGGCTTTCATCGCAATTGTAACCGCGCCTCTTTTTAAAGGAACTTCCTCGTCTGTTCTTGTGCCGCTCGGGAAAATTCCAACAACTTTATTTTCTTTTAACAGTTTCAAAGGAATTTTTAGTGCGCTCGGTCCAGGATTTTCACGATTAACTGGAAAAGCATGCATCTTTTTCAAAAACCAACCTATGAGCGTGTTCTGAAACAATTCTTTTTTGGCCATATAATGGACATGAATTGGAAAAAGTGCTGCGGCGAGCAAGACTACATCTACCCAGCTGCGATGAGAGCATGTAACAATAAAACGATGGTCTGCCGGAATATGCTGCTTGCCTTTGACTTCTAGCAAACTAAAAATTTTAATGATCAATATTGCAAGTTTTCCTGCTAAATGATAAATCATTTTGTTCCCCCCCCCGAATGACTTCCAGAAATATGTTTGCGTTGCAAAAGATCTGTATTTTCGGTTAGGGCGCATGTCGATTTTGTCTGCGTTCAGTTTAGCATTTTTACGTGATGCATGTAAAGTCGGTAGTACATCGTCAACGAATCGTCTTATCCAAAGTCAGTCAGTGAAAATACCGCCGTTTCATTGGAGGATGGGCAGCCGTATTCGGTGTTTTTTAGATGAACAAGTATTTGTGCTGAAGGTTATTGGCGCTGGATAAAAGGAGCAACCATATCAATAATAAAATGCTTTAATTGGAAAAATCAATTTTAATAGCAGTTACTTTGTTTCTATAAATTTTATACTTGATGATACAAAATATTGAGAGTAAAGAAGAGATGAAGCAGAAAAACAAACATCAGTGCAATCTGTCTTTTTTATTTAAAAAACAAGAGAGATAATCAATCCAGGCATCAGCGTAAAAAAATATGTAAGATAATCTGACATAAAACTTCAATTCTCTCATTGAATGGGATACACTGATAGGGAAAAATTTGATCCAATCGTGGAAATAAAGAAGAGTGAATTTGGATCGGTGTGATATCAATTTCTATTCACTCAAGTTAAGATGGGGTATTATAGTGAGCATGATGAATCGCCAAAGCAGGGTAGGTAAAGCTTTAGCGATTATCATATATGTTTACTCACTATAAAGAATAAATGATGGAAATGACCATTTTTCTATCTTTTAAATGACTCCTTGTTCTACCATTGCATCAGCGACTTTTTTAAATCCTGCAATGTTAGCGCCGACGACAAGATTTCCGGAGCAGCCGTATTCATTTGCAGCGTTGACGCAATTTCGGTAAATGTTCTTCATGATATCACGTAATTTTGCGTCGACATCTTCAAAGCTCCAAGATAATCTTGCGCTGTTTTGAGCCATTTCTAATGCTGAAACAGCAACTCCGCCTGCGTTAGCAGCTTTTGCAGGTCCAAAAAGAATATTGTTTGATAAAAACACGTCGATCGCTTCTAATGTAGACGGCATGTTGGCGCCTTCTCCAACAGCTTTGAGTCCGTTGGAAACAAGGAGTTCAGCTGCTTTTTTATCGATTTCATTTTGAGTAGCGCATGGGAGGGCAATATCGCACGGAATGGACCAAATTCCGGAACAGCCTTCATAATATTCTGCATGAGGATGTTCATTTACATATTCTTTAATTCTTTTTCTTTCAACTTCTTTTAACCTTCTAACCGTTTCAAGATTAATTCCATTTTTATCAAAAATGTAGCCATCAGAGTCGCTGCATGCGACAACTTTTGCACCTAATTGTGTTGCTTTTTCAATCGCATATATGGCAACGTTCCCAGAACCAGAGACAACAACTGTGCTTCCTTTGAAGCTTAATCCATGGTCTTTAAGCATTTCTTCAACAAAATAAACAGTTCCATACCCTGTCGCTTCGGTTCTCGCTAGGCTTCCGCCGTAACCAATGCCTTTTCCGGTTAACACCCCAGCTTCAAATCCGCCGCGTATTCTTTTATATTGGCCAAACAAGTATCCGATCTCTCTTGCGCCAACTCCAATATCACCGGCAGGAACGTCAATATCTGGTCCAATATGTTTGTAAAGCTCTGTCATAAAGCTTTGTGTAAATCTCATAATTTCCCCATCTGATTTACCTTTCGGATCAAAATCAGATCCGCCTTTTCCTCCGCCGATCGGCTGCCCAGTCAATGAATTTTTGAAGATTTGTTCAAATCCTAAAAATTTAATAATGCTGGCGTTGACGGTCGGGTGAAAGCGCAAGCCTCCTTTATATGGCCCAATTGCACTATTATATTGCACTCTAAATCCGCGGTTTACACGCACTTTTCCTTCGTCATCCACCCATGGAACGCGAAAAATGATCAATCTTTCCGGCTCAACAATTCTTTCAAGTATTCCGTGCTTTATATATGTAGGATGTTGAGCAAATACAGGCACAAGCGAGTCAAATATTTCTTTTACAGCTTGAAGAAACTCAGGCTCATTCGGATTTTTTTCTTGCACGGATTGAAATACTTCATTGACATATTGCTTTGCATTTTCCAGTTCACTTTGTTTCATAAGTAATTGATTCATAGCACCTCTCCTATACCTAAAATTTAAGCAGTTAGAAGAATTCAAACAATTCAGTAAATCATCCCGGCACTGGCTAAGGAAGCGAAATCTACAATAAAAAATTCTACAACAAAATAAATCAAAAAACAATGACTGTTGAGAATTGTTGCATAATAGCTTTGCATGCAGGCGCGGAGAAGGCGCCTGAAATTTGTTTCATTGAATCTAGCTTGTCTGCATACATATTGATTAGAAAACATTTTTAAAAATTTAACATCGCTAAGAGAGGGAATTTTGAAAATTTTATAAAAAGAAAAAGGATGCCTCACCTGTTTTGAGACATCGAATATTCAGTGTATGGAACGGTATAGCCCGATCACTTTTCCGAGTATTGTCACATTTTTTAAAATAATCGGCTCCATTGTTGGGTTTTCCGGCTGAAGCCGAATAAAGTCTTTTTCTTTGAAAAACCTTTTTACGGTCGCTTCATTGTCGTCTGTGAGCGCGACAACGATGTCGCCGTTATTGGCTGTTTGCTGCTGTCTGACAATAACTAAATCTCCGTCCAGAATGCCTGCTTCGATCATGCTTTCTCCGACTACTTCAAGCATGAAAAGTTGATCATCACCTGATGCAATATGATTCGGAAGCGGAAAATATTCTTCGATGTTTTCAACGGCAGTGATCGGAATACCAGCCGTCACTTTTCCTATGACCGGCACGTTGATCACATTGTTTGTTAGAAGGTGGCTGCCATCATCGTCCAAAATTTCAATGGCTCTCGGCTTTGTGGGGTCTCTTCTAATCAGTCCTTTGCTCTCAAGCTTTGCTAAATGCCCGTGAACAGTTGAACTGGAGGCAAGACCGACCGCTTCGCCGATTTCTCTTACAGAGGGAGGGTATCCTTTCTTTTTTACTTCCTCCTTAATGAAGTTCAAAATATCTTGTTGTCTCTTAGATAATTTTGTTGACATGTCAAGCACCTCAGTCATATCAATTTGTGTCGATTATAGCATGATTTTTCCAAAAAAGCAAACGTAAGTTCGAATATTTGCTTGACAGAAACATGTGTTCCCTTTTATACTTAAAAACAAAAAACCGAACAAATATTCTGTTTCAGGGGGCGGTTCTAAATGGATAAATTATCATGGTCTTACATCGTTTCTTTTTTCCTTGTCATCATGGCGGCAGTTTTGGCGATTTCGTATACTGGAGAAAGGGAAGAGCTCGATCATTATTTGGAGGTTCAAGTGAAGGAAGGGGACAGTTTGTGGAAAATCGCTGATGAATATAAAGAATATGACAATATGTCTCATTCAGAGTTTGTTAAATGGGTTCAGGAGCGAAACAATCTCCAAAGCCTTGTTGTAAAACCGGGGGAAACAATCGTCATTCCGATTGAAAAAAATAAATACTACAATGCTGAATATTTGGCAAACAAAGAATAACCGCAAGGAGCATTTAACATGAGAGCAGTCGTTTATGCAAGAGTCAGCACTGAAAAAGATGAGCAGGAAACATCTTTGAAAAGACAGAAGGACGAGCTGTTAAAGCTCGCAGCTGAAAACGGTATGGAAGTTGTTGAAGTGATAGAAGAAAAAGCGAGCGGGTATGATGTTGATCGTGAAGGGGTTTTTCAACTGCTGGAATTGATTGAGGAGAAAGAAATTGAAGCGGTATTAATACAGGATGAAACAAGAATTGGCAGAGGGAATGCCAAAATCGCCATTGTCCATTCCATTTTGAAACAAGGTGTGAAAATTTTCACCGCTGCCCATCGCGGGGAGATGGAACTGTCTGAATCAGACACGATGGTGCTTGAAATCATAGGAATTGTCGAAGAATATCAACGAAAAATTCATAATTTGAAAATAAAGCGGGGAATGTTGAGAGCTATACAAAATGGGTACAGGCCTGAAAAAAATTTAAAGAATAGAAATTCTTCCTATAAAAGAGAGCGAAAAGAAGTTCCGATCGAGGAGATTGACCGATTGCGGAAAAACGGCCTGACATTTTCAGAAATAGCGGCAACATTAAGAGGATTCGGCTATGACGTTTCAAAAGCTACTGTCCATCGCAGATATCAACAATTTTTGTCAGAAAAAGGAGAATCATAGCAATAATTGTTGTCATTAGTGGTCGCATTTAGTATGATAAAAGAGCGCGGCAAAAATATACAAGGGGTTCAGCTTATGATTTCAAAAGAAAAACTTAACCGTATTAATGAACTATCTAAAAAGTCTAAGTCAGAAGGATTGACGCAAGAGGAAAAGCTTGAGCAGCAGCAATTAAGGCAGGAATATTTAGAGTCGTTTCGTCGGGATTTTCAAAACACCTTAAAAAATGTTACAGTGATTGATCCGAAAGGTAATGATGTTACACCGGAAAAATTGAAAAAATTTAAAAATAAAAGGCTGCATTAACGGATGGGTGTTGCCTTATTGCAACAATAAAGATAAGATTATAAACTGAAAATACAGATGAGAGGATGATAATGGTGACTCATTCCATTCAAGATTTATCCATCATGACGATTCGAACATTATCCATTGACGCGATTGAAAAGGCGAATTCCGGACATCCTGGAATGCCAATGGGCGCCGCACCAATGGCTTATGCGCTGTGGACGAAATTTATGAACATTAACCCTGAAAACCCTAATTGGTTTAATCGAGATCGCTTTGTTTTATCTGCCGGACATGGGTCGATGCTGCTTTACAGCTTGCTTCATTTATCGGGTTATGATCTTTCCATGGATGATATTAAGTCGTTTCGTCAATGGGGAAGCAAAACACCTGGACATCCTGAATACGGACATACACCTGGCGTTGACGCAACAACTGGACCATTAGGCCAAGGAATAGCAATGGCCGTTGGAATGGCGATGGCAGAACGTCATTTAGCAGCTACATACAATAAAGAAGGATACAATATTGTTGATCATTACACATACGTCATATGCGGTGACGGTGACTTAATGGAAGGGATTTCCTCTGAAGCAGCTTCCTTAGCTGGTCACTTGAAGCTTGGACGATTAATTGTTCTTTATGATTCGAATGATATTTCCCTAGATGGGGATTTAAATAAATCATTCTCAGAAAATGTAGAAGAGCGCTTTAAATCTATGGGCTGGCAAGTGCTGCGCGTTGAGGACGGCAACAACATTGAAGAGATTTCGAAAGCAATTGAAGAAGCCAAATTGGATGAACAACGACCGACATTAATTGAAGTAAAAACAACAATCGGATATGGTTCGCCGAATAAAGCAGGCACTTCTTCCGTTCATGGTTCGCCGTTAGGTCCAGAAGAGGCAAAATTGACAAAAGAAGCCTATGCATGGACATTTGAAGAAGATTTCTATGTTCCAGCAGAAGTTTATGAGCATTTTGAGAAAAATGTAAAAGAACGTGGAAAGCAGAAAGAAATTGAATGGAATAATTTGTTTGAAAAGTATGAGAAAGAATATCCTGAACTTGCAAAAGAGTTAAAGGCAGCAATCAATGGTGAATTGCCAGAAAATTGGGATCAATCTTTACCTTTTTATGAAGAAGGAAAAAGCGTTGCAACCCGTTCTTCTTCTGGAGAAGTATTAAATGCAATAGCTGAAAAAGTTCCTTATTTCTTTGGGGGATCTGCAGACTTAGCTGGATCAAACAAAACGACAATAAAAGGTTCAGGAGACTTTTCTGCGGAAGATTACAGCGGACGAAACATTTGGTTTGGTGTCAGAGAGTTTGCCATGGGAGCAGCATTGAACGGTATGGCTCTGCATGGAGGTTTACGTGTTTTTGGCGGAACGTTCTTTGTTTTCTCTGACTATTTGCGGCCAGCGATTCGTTTAGCAGCATTAATGAATCTCCCTGTAACTTACGTGTTCACTCATGACAGCATAGCGGTTGGAGAAGACGGACCAACACATGAGCCGATTGAACAATTAGCTTCTTTGAGAGCAATGCCGAATCTTTCTGTCATTCGTCCAGCTGATGGAAATGAAACAAGAGCTGCGTGGAAGGCTGCGCTGGAATCTAAATCAACACCGACTGCATTAGTATTAACGCGCCAAAATTTAGAAACTATTAAAGGTACGAAAGAAAATGCTGAAGAAGGTGTTGCAAAAGGCGCTTATGTCATTTCACCGGCGAAATCGGATCAACCGGATGCTCTTCTACTTGCATCAGGTTCAGAAGTAGCATTAGCTATTAAAGCTCAACAAATTCTTGCATCTGATGGAATTGATGTGCAAGTCGTCAGCATGCCGTCATGGGACCGTTTTGAAAAGCAATCAAAAGATTATAAAGAATCAGTTCTTCCTAGCAGCGTAACGAAGCGTCTTGCGATCGAAATGGCATCTTCGCTTGGCTGGGAGCGCTATGTCGGATCTGAAGGTGAAATCTTAGCTATCGACAAGTTTGGAGCATCTGCACCTGGGGAAAAAATTATAAGCGAGTACGGTTTTACTGTTGAAAATGTTGTCGAAAAAGTAAAAGAATTAGTTCGGAAATAATCGCCAAAATTAGTGCCTCTATCCGCCACCATAAGACAAACCTTTTACATTCCTTGCTTTATAATAGCAAAAAAGGAATGTAACAATGAGGTGAGCGCATGAGGCACTTTTATTTGTATTTGATAAAAAAGGAATTTGCTGAGCATTTTTATCATAGGGAATCGAAAATTTTTCAGTTATATCAAGAATTTTTTTGGACAAGGAAAACGCATCCTATTTTTGAACAATTGGAAAGGCAAGTCAATTATATTTCAAGAGCCATTCCCATTTCAGAAATAGATTTGCTGCTTCAGTCATTCTTGTCTCACCGAAACCATTATCAAAAGGTATCATCGATTCACGCCATCCAAATGGAAAATCAAAAAGGACAAGCTACTATGGTTTTAAAGGAACGGTATATTGAAATGATTTGTACCGGCAGCTTTGACGGTGAGTTATTGTTTTTTGATATATTGGGAAAATTTGATCCTTATTTTTTTGCCATGGATTTTACAAATGAACGATACGGGTGGCTGAGTCCAATTAAAGAAAGAAAATTTGTCTAAAGTTGAGGAAATTTGCTAATGAAATATTGTATAATGTCATATGGTTTAGTACACTGTATGATAGACAACATGAAGGAGGAAATAAGATGGAACTTTGGCTGGCGATATTAATCGCTGTTCTGGCATTACTTGCCGGCGTAGCGCTAGGCTTTTTTATCGCTCGAAAGTATATGATGAATTATTTGAAGAAAAATCCACCTATTAACGAACAAATGTTGAAAATGATGATGATGCAAATGGGAATGAAACCGTCCCAGAAGAAAATCAATCAAATGATGAAAGCGATGCAAAATCAATTAAAATAATTTCGTCTCAGGCATTATTGAATGATGTTTCATTAAATTAGTTCATGATGACCAATCATATTTTTTGACATCATGTAATTTTTATCTATACTATTTAATATATGCGTTGTTTTATAACGGAATTGTGAAGTAAGAATTAGTCTTTCCTTTCTCAAGGTAAGATTAATTCTTTTTTCGTTGTAAGAAGTTGTAAAAATAGTCATTCATGGCGGGAGAAGGTTCATTGTAATAATGTGCGGAAAATGTCAAACGTTCTTTTAAACATTTATTCAATGATCTGTTAGAATGGATGGAGGTAAATCTTTTGGAAGGAGCAGCAAAATGTCGGAAATTAATGTGTTTTTAGCATTTGGAGCAGGTTTTTTATCGTTTATTTCTCCGTGCAGCTTGCCTTTATATCCTGCTTTTTTATCGTATATAACTGGGGTATCGGTTAATGAGTTGAAAACTGAAAACGCTATGCTGCAAAAAAGAAGCTTATTACATACTTTCTTTTTTTTAGTTGGTTTTTCTGCCATTTTTATCGCAATGGGATTCGGCACATCCTTGATTGGAAACTTTTTCTTGAACTATCAAGATCTGATAAGACAAATAGGAGCGATCCTCATTATCTTTTTTGGACTCGTTATTCTCGGTGTTTTTCAACCTGATGTTTTAATGAAGGAAAGAAGGATTGAATTCAAAAATCGTCCAGCCGGATTTCTTGGATCTGTTCTGATTGGTATGGCGTTTGCAGCTGGATGGACTCCCTGTACGGGCCCAATTCTTATGGTAGTAATCGGTTTAGCGGCAACCAATCCTAGTTCTGGAGTTCTGTATATGACAGCATATGTGCTAGGCTTTGCAGTACCGTTCTTTATTTTATCATTCTTCATCGGGCGGATGAATTGGATCAAAAAACATAATGTGAAAATCATGAAAATTGGAGGCATATTCATGATTTTCATGGGAATTCTGCTGTTTTTTGATTGGATGACTAAAATTATTAATTGGATGAACAAAATTCTTATATTTTTACCAACCGGGTTTTAATTTTTAGTCATTTAAGAGAAAAACGAGATTTTTGACAATATTTTAAACCTCTCGGTACTTTTTTGTGACAGAAAGTAGTATAATATCAAAGGATTTAGTTTGCGAGGATAATTGAGGTGGAATTAATTTGAAAGCATTGATCGTTGACGATGCGAAATTTTTAAGGGAAACATTAAAGGACATTTTGAAAAAGCATAGTATTGAGGTTGTTGCAGAAGGGGAAAACGGCATCGAAGCGGTACAATTATACAAACAATTACAACCAGATGTATTAATCACAGATATCACAATGCCGAAAATGAACGGCATTGAGGCTATTACAAAAATTAAACAGGAATTTCCTGATGCGAAAATCATTATATGTTCGGCAATGGGACAGCAAAAAATGGTTATCGAAGCGATAGAAGCAGGAGCACTCGATTTTATTACAAAGCCTTTTGATGAAGATCGTGTGATGGAAGCCATCAAAAGAGTTATGAATTAGCCTTTTCATTTTGCTTTTTTTTCTATAATATTATTAAAGAAAGAAGCTGAAAATAAAAGGATGGTTCTGCATGGTCATTTGGTCTTCTATTACGGCTGTATTAATGGGCATTGTCGTAATTATGATCAGAACAAAGGCTGCTAAAAAGCCGGCGACAGCGAAAAAAATTATTTTGCCTCCGATCTTTATGAGCACTGGAGCCCTTATGTATTTATTTCCGCAATTCCGCATAACGCCGATGGAAATTTTAGAGGCGTTGACAGTCGGGCTGATTTTTTCGATTTTTTTAATAAAAACCTCTACTTTTGAAGTTCGGGGAGAAGAAATCTATTTAAAAAGGTCAAAAGCTTTTGTTTACATTTTGATTGGTCTGTTAGTTGTACGAATTCTGCTAAAATCTTATTTAAGCGCGTCTATCGATGTTGGCGAATTAAGCGGTATGTTCTGGCTGCTGGCTTTTGGAATGATTGTGCCTTGGAGAATTGCGATGTTCATTTCGTATAAAAAACTGAAAAATCAACTGAACGGAACGTAAAAAATACATATAGCTGCCGGCTGTTTAAAGCAGGTTACCGTTTATTCTATATAAATAAGCCTTTCGGGACAAATCCCCGAAAGGCTTATGTTTTTGTTTAAAAGAGTGCTTCATATTTGGAATAGTCGATATTTTTTTCTTTTAGTCTTTTAATTAAAAATTTATGGTCCCGTTTTGGAGTTGCGATAATATAGCCTCGAATGACTAAATCTTGCGTAATAGATGGAGCTTTTTCTTCTAATGCCAGTTGACCGATTTTTGCTGCGATTTTTTGTCTGGCAACATCGCGGAAAAGCTCTGGAACCGGTGCAACCAATTCTTCTAACAACGCCTTTTGTTCCTCTGACCATAAATGCCGAGTCTGTTGAATATAATACTCTTCCCAATCAAGTTCAGATTTTCCGTCTTCTTTCGGCAGCCGTTTCAAAAATTTGCGAAACATGAAGAAGCCGCCAATCGATAACATAGTTATAAGAAACACAACCCATATGAGAATAAACCATAAAAACCAGCCTTCAAGCATGAAATCACCCCCATCGCCTTAACATTTCCATTAATTCGTGCACTTCGGCGAAGTTGATGAAAACCGTTAAGGATTAATCGACTCATATGCATCTATCAATTCTTTTACAGCACGTCTCACAGCTTCTAATTTCTTTTTATGACGGCCGACAGAAAAGCAGTCATTAATTTCCGCGAAAACTTGGTATTCAACTGCATCACGGTAAATACTGATTTTAATATCGCCTGATTTGGAAGGATAAATTAACATTTCATATAAACGCCCGTTCATGACAGCCTCCAGACTTAAAAATTTTATATTATCAATATCTGTCATTTGCTGAAAAAAAGCTTCCATTTTCACCTTACTATATTTTATGATAGATTCCACTTTCATTTCAATCATTTGTCATCAACTTTTTATTATTAACAAAAACATTGTTCTAAATGAAAAATAGATATAACTTAAAAATTCGTCGTTAAAGAAAAACCATAAACGAAGGATTTCCGCAAGACATAATATGTAGAAAAGACGTGTATAAATTCAAAACTGCGGCTGTCCAGAAAGTCAAATTCTCATTGAAAACATAAACATCATTTCAACATTTCTATAAGATGAAAGGGGACGTCTATAAGCTGAAGAAAGACTTATGATATGCTTAAAAGCCATAGTATGACAAGAGTTGGACGTTGCATTGATAACGGCCCAATGGAATCTTTTTGGCGAACCTTATAATGTGAAAGAGGGATATGAAACGTTTGAAGCGTTACAACAGACCATTAAGGAATATTCAGTTTTATAATAACGAACGTTATCAAAAAAATTAAACGGCTTAAGCCCATTAGAATGTAGAGCTCAAGCCGCTTAAAGCATTTTTATTATTTCCGCTGTCTACTTGGGGACATTTCAATTAAACATCCCCATTTTTTTATAAATCATGCTCCGAGTTATGTTTTTGGCGGCTATGATTTCGATTTTTTATTTTTTTCGATCCAGATAACGGCTCTGGCTGTCCCTTCCGATTTTGAACGTTTTGTTTTTGATCATTTTGTACTTGATCTTTTGCCATATACATCGCTCCTTAATATTTAATAGTAAAGAATAGCATTGTTATCTTTCGTCGTTTAGTTTGAATGATTTTGAAATCATTCATTCATTTTAGAATAAATTGATTTCTTGAAAAAAACACTATAGAAGATAAAAAAACGAAAGGAGTGCTATATTTGCCGTACCATAAAAATAAAAAACAAGCATTTGATGCAGTGCAACAAGGAATGGTGGAAGTTCATAAAGTACATGTCAATCTAACGAAAAACAGTTCTGATTATGGACATCAGCTAAAGCATCTTCGCCAGGAAATTAATGAGGCGTATGAACAAATTCAAAATGCATTGGAAGTTGCATCGGAAACGCAGAGAAAGCATTTAGAACAGTACAAGCGCGATTTAGATCGAATTGTGCAGGAAGTGAATTTGGATGAGACTTGAAAGCGGCGGAGCTTCCGTAGTTTTTCACTATTTTTTCTCTTATACGAACGTTTTCATTAGCAAGAAAAATTATACTGAAAATATTTAAATTTTTTAGTGAAATAAGCATTTCTTATAATAATTGATAACATCATTGATATTTACTTATCATAAAAAGTATATTAAGATTTAAATGTGTGATGTTTAAAGTGGGGAGATATTCGGCATTTTTGTCGAAATTACGTTTAAAGGGGGATAAAATGACATGTCACAGCAACAGTTAGAGAAAAATGACGTTTTCCGTGCAAGAAAAAGCTTTTCAATTAACGGAAAAACGTACAACTACTATTCATTAAAAGCGCTAGAAGATGCAGGAATTGGTCAAGTTTCCCGTTTGCCTTATTCAATCAAAGTTCTTTTGGAATCAGTCCTGCGCCAAGTGGATGGACGAGTTATTACAAAAGAACATGTTGAAAACCTTGCGAAATGGGGAACAGATGAAATTAAAAATTTGGATGTTCCATTTAAACCATCTCGTGTCATTTTGCAAGACTTCACCGGCGTTCCTGCTGTCGTTGATTTAGCTTCATTAAGAAAAGCGATGGCTGACATGGGCGGAGATCCACAAAAAATCAATCCGGAAAAGCCTGTTGATCTTGTTATCGACCATTCTGTTCAAGTGGATCGTGCCGGAACAGATGATGCGCTGCAATATAACATGAATCTTGAATTCGAACGAAATGCTGAAAGATATAAATTTTTAAATTGGGCTCAAAAAGCATTTGACAACTACCGTGCTGTTCCGCCAGCAACAGGTATTGTCCACCAAGTAAACTTGGAATATTTAGCAAGCGTTGTCCATGCGGTTGAAGGTGAAAATGGAGAATACGAAACATATCCTGATACGTTAGTTGGAACAGACTCCCATACAACCATGATTAACGGACTCGGTGTTTTAGGTTGGGGTGTCGGCGGAATCGAAGCTGAAGCTGGAATGCTTGGACAGCCTTCCTATTTCCCTGTACCTGAAGTCATCGGAGTAAGACTTGTTGGCGAGCTGCCTAACGGAACAACAGCAACAGATTTAGCCCTTAAAGTAACTCAAGTACTGCGTCAAAAAGGCGTGGTAGGAAAATTTGTGGAGTTTTTCGGCCCTGGTGTTGCAAAGCTTCCGCTTGCTGACCGTGCTACTATTGCGAATATGGCGCCTGAATACGGAGCAACATGCGGATTTTTCCCTGTTGATAATGAATCGCTTGAATATTTGCGTTTAACTGGTCGCGATGAAGAGCATGTAAAAGTAGTGGAAACATATTGTAAAGAAAACGGTTTATTCTTCACGCCTGAAGCAGAGGATCCTATTTTTACGGATGTAGTTGAAATCGATCTTTCTCAAATTGAAGCAAATCTTTCCGGTCCGAAGCGTCCTCAAGATTTAATTCCTCTTTCAAAAATGAAAGAAGAATTTCATAGAGCTCTTACAGCTCCGCAAGGAAACCAAGGATTTGGCTTGCAGCCGGAAGAACTTAATAAGGAAGTAACGGTTGAATTTGCGAATGGTGAAAAAACAACAATGAAAACGGGTGCAGTCGTTATTGCGGCGATTACAAGCTGTACGAATACGTCAAACCCATATGTTTTAGTAGGCGCTGGTCTCGTTGCAAAAAAAGCTGTTGAAAAAGGATTGACTGTTCCGAAATATGTAAAAACATCATTGGCACCTGGTTCAAAAGTTGTAACCGGTTATCTTCAAAATTCTGGCTTAATGCCTTATCTTGAAAAATTAGGGTTTAACCTCGTCGGTTACGGATGTACAACTTGTATCGGGAACTCTGGACCGCTTGCAGATGAAATTGAAAAAGCGATCGCTGAAAATGATTTGCTCGTCACATCTGTTCTTTCCGGAAACCGGAACTTTGAAGGCCGTATTCATCCGCTCGTGAAAGGTAACTATTTAGCTTCACCGCCTCTAGTTGTTGCTTATGCATTAGCAGGGACTGTTGACATTGATTTACTGAATGATCCAATCGGAAAGGATCAAAACGGAAGCGATGTTTACTTTAAAGATATTTGGCCTTCAATGGAAGAAATTAATGAAGTTGTGAAACAAACTGTTACACCAGAATTATTCCGTAAAGAATATGAACGTGTATTTGATGATAACGAACGCTGGAATGCCATTGAAACAACAGATGAGCCATTATATCAATGGGACGAAGAGTCTACTTATATCCAAAATCCGCCATTCTTTGAAGGATTGTCTCCTGAGCCTGGTAAAGTAGAACCGTTGAAAGGGCTTCGCGTTGTTGGAAAATTCGGTGATTCTGTCACAACAGACCACATTTCTCCAGCAGGTGCGATTGGCAAAGATACTCCTGCAGGCCAATACTTGCTGTCTAAAGGTGTATCGCCAAGAGATTTCAACTCTTACGGTTCAAGACGCGGAAACCACGAAGTAATGATGAGAGGTACGTTTGCAAACATCCGCATTCGCAACCAAATTGCACCAGGAACTGAAGGCGGATATACAACGTACTGGCCGACAGGCGAAGTAATGTCTATTTATGACGCTTGCATGAAATATAAACAGGACGGAACAGGACTTGTTGTACTGGCAGGAAAAGATTACGGAATGGGAAGCTCTCGCGACTGGGCTGCTAAAGGAACGAACTTATTGGGAATCAAAACGGTTATCGCTGAAAGCTTCGAACGTATTCACCGTTCTAATCTTGTTCTTATGGGTGTTCTTCCGCTTCAGTTTAAAGAAGGCGAAAATGCGGAAACACTTGGTTTAACCGGTAAAGAAGTATTGGATGTTCACATTGATGAATCGGTAAAACCGCGCGATTACATCAAAGTAACGGCAACTGATGAGAACGGAAACAAAAAAGAGTTTGAAGTATTAGTTCGCTTTGACAGTGAAGTTGAAATTGATTACTACCGACATGGCGGAATTTTACAAATGGTATTAAGAGAAAGATTAAAAGGATAATAATTGAAAAAAAGCGGGAACTGTTCATAGTTCCCGTTATTTTTTGGCTAAAATTAGACAATTGATATGAAATACTGTTTTTTTCACAAAAATAATATATGATGAAATTGGGCATCATTTCGAAATGCTATCGTATTGAATCAGAGGTGTTATGGTTTATGAAACAAAAGCTTGCTGTTTTTTTATTAATCGTATTAGCAGCGATTGCAGTATGGCAATGGATCAATTCCCAGAAGGAAACAGTCGGTTTAGAAATAGGAAACAAAGCTCCGAATTTTGAAGTGACGACTTTGGATGGAGAAAAGAAATCGCTTTCCGATTTTTATGGAAAAAAAGTACTTTTAAACTTTTGGGCCACTTGGTGTCCACCATGTAAAAAAGAAATGCCGATCATGCAAAAAATATATGAAAAGCATCAAGATGAAGTAACGATTGTCGCGGTTAACTTTACTGCCAGTGAGAAAAGTGCAAAAGATGTTGAAAATTTTGTTCAACAGGCTGGATTTACGTTTCCGATATTACTTGATCCAAAAAATAAAATGAACAGTGGATATAAAATTCTTACATATCCGACGTCATTTTTTCTTGATGAAAATGGAGTCATACAAGATAAAGTAGTGGGAGAATTAAATGAAAAAACGATAAAAGAAAAACTAAACCTGAAATAAAAAGACGCTGATTTCCTTTCGGGAATCAAAAAGAATCGGCTGACTTTGCCGATTTTTTCTTTTTGCAAAAGAAGAGTTTTTTTGAAACGTATGAAATTTTGCATTATTGGTTATATTGTCATTAAACATTCAAATTTTCAACGGGAAAGTGTCGGAATATTTTGTACAATAAAAGTAACAAAGAAAAGAAGTGAGGGATAAAAAATGAAAAAAACGAAAATTTCGTTTAAACAGCTTGTGTTGGAAAATAAGCAAAACTTGCTAAAAGACCGTGAAGCATTGAATGAAATTGAAGAAAGACTTGAAAAAAGGCTGGAAAAACGGCAATTGGAAAAATCGAGCTGATAGCAAACAGTCGTGTTTGACAGCATGTTTTCTGCTTTATTGGTAAACAATAAAAGCAGGAGGCGATTGTTTGATGACAAATTCAAATGATATCCAGTCTCATTTTAATCCGAATCATATCGGAACAAAACCGAGAGGATTCGGTGGAAACAAAGGGAAAAAAATGCAAAATAAGACGAATGAGCATCCTCAAGTGATTCAGACAAAAGGCGAGTAGGACATATGTCCACCGCCTTTTAATTTACATAATATAATTATGGTTCCATCATTTTTCTCCTTTTCATTGAGGAAACAGGTTCGTTTCATAATTTAACATCAAATGCACAAACTATATTTGAAATGGCGATAAAACAATTTTTCCCAGAAAGGAGAATATTTGATGCAAAATCGAACAAATCGTGATGACCGTTCCGACAATGTTGAAAAATTGCAGGAAATGGTACAAAATACGATTGAAAACATCGAAAGAGCAGAAGAAACATTAGAGTTTGCCAACGACAGAGAGCGTGAACAGATTGAGGCAAAAAATCGCCGCAGAGAAGAAAGCATTGAGGCGATGCGACAAGAAATTAAAGATGAAGCCCGTGAACGAAACTCCTAGCTTTCAATTTAGGTTGATAATTCCATTTTAGTTTTCGATTGCAAATGGAAATGTTATAATAAAATTGTTCATTGAAAATTTTTGTCTTCTAAATTCATTTGATGAACGGCCAACAATGGGACAAACTTTGTTGGACCGGCTTGAATAAAAAACAGACTCCGCAAAAAAATTTAAGTAAGAAAGTTGAAAAGGCCTAAAATAGAAAGCCTGTATCACAGACGCTGATGCAGGCTTTTTCGATCGATTTCATTTTTTGCAAGGGAGAGAAGCTTATGTTTGTTTCATCAAAAGAAATAGAAGTTCGTTATGCGGAAACCGATCAAATGGGTGTCGTGTACCATGCCAATTATATTATATGGATGGAAGTTGGACGGACGAAGCTGATCCAAGATCTTGGCTTTTCGTATGCAGCGATGGAGAAAGACGGAATAATTTCCCCTGTCGTGGATATTCAAATCGAATATAAAAAACCGATTACATACGGTGAAAAGGCAATAATACATACGTGGATTGAGAAATATAACGGAATTAAAACAGTATATGGATACGAAATTTTTAATTCTCATGGCGAATTGGCAGCAAAAGGTTTTTCCAGCCATGTTTGCGTAAAAAAAGAAACGTTTCGCCCAGTTGTATTTAAGAAATTATATCCTGAATGGCACGAAGCATATGTAAAAGCGATGAAAGAGGAGAGATAAAGATTGGCCTTTGGAATCAAGAAAGAGGAGCTTGCTGAGTGGAAGAAAAAAGTGCGGAAAGGGGAAATCGCCTTTTTAACGCATTATTGGTATGATGAACGGTTTCCGGATTATCATTCTGTAACAAAGGTCGGATGCAGCAATATAAAGCATTTAATAGAATGGGGAAACGAAAACGGTTTGAAAATGGAGTGGATTCATCATCATAAAGATTTTCCGCATTTTGACCTGCTGGGGGAAAAACAAGTAGAAATCCTGCAAAAATATCAGCTAACCGATCATTTAAGAAGATTTAAATTGCTGAAAAAATAAAAGATTTGACGGGCATCATGTGGAAGTCAGATTTGAGTAAAAAATGATGAGATGAAACAAGAAACCCAATCGGCAAATTAAATTTGCGGTTGGGTTTCTTTTACTGACTATAGCATGCTTCGGCTACTAGAACAGCTCTTTGACAAAGACTTGTTTTTCGACCTATAGCATGCTTTCAATCGATTTGCTAATTTATAAGACGAACAACAGGTTCATGAATTTTTTCATCCAATTGAATGGTCACGTCATGATTGTCGAAATACCATAAATCATCATGTTCAACATAAAATGTGACCCCTAGTTTTTCGGCTTTTATTCCGATTTGATTTGGTGCTTCTTTTGCAATTCCAAGGGAAAATCCGCTTTGCACATGACCGCATCCGCCATATCGGACAAAGAAGCGGACTGCATCTCCCTCGTTTAACTCCAATTCTTCCTTGTACCATTTTGCTGCATCATCGGTAATATTCAGTTTCATTTTTGTCACTCCTAATATCAGCTTCCTGTTTACATTATATTACATGAAAAGCTTTCTTTCCATGAATAAACTCTACTGGATAGAGTTCGTCACTTCTTTCGTTTCCAACCATTGATGCATATGCTTCATCACTTTTTCATAGGCGTTTTTGTCGATGCGGTCCAGCAATTCAACATAGTAATGATGATTTTTATTTTTGGTAACGTAGGTAGGGAGTAAACGCGGATTTTTCAAAGTCAGTGTCGTACCGTTAGCATCAGTCCGCTTAATTACATCAATCGAAAAAATCCCTCCGATGTCTTTTCCATCTCCCTTTTGGCCAGACAAGAAGTTGCCTAACGAATACACAACGATACTCTTGTTTCCATTTTTTCCTTCCAGCCATTCGATCGGCTGCAATACATGAGGATGGTGACCGATGATAATGTCTGCACCATGATCGACTAGCAGCTGCGCCCACTGTTTTTGAGCGTCGCTTGGAAAGGATTGATATTCTTCTCCCCAGTGCATGTTAACAATAGTTACATCAACTTGTCCATTTAGTGTGTCTAAATCCCTTTTCATTTTTTCTTCATCAATAAGGTTTACTAAATAGGGTTTATTTTTCGGAACTGGAATACCGTTTGTCCCATATGTATACGAAAGAAAGCCGATTTTCACCCCGTTGACCTGTTGAATTCTCCATGTATTGGCGTCCGCTTCGTTTTTAAAGCTCCCTACATACGGTAGCCCGATTTGTTCATAATGCTGAATCGCATTTAAAATACCTTTTTCTCCTTTATCTAAACTATGATTGTTTGCCGTTGAGACGATATCAATGCCAGCATCTTTTAGCGCATCTGCCACTTCGAATGGGCTATTAAACAACGGATAACTGGAGATTCCAAGTTCTGTTCCCCCAATGATCGATTCTTGGTTGGCGATGGCTAAGTCGCTTTTCGAGAGCAAAGGTTTTACTGTTGCAAACATTGGCTTAAAATTGTATGATTCGCTCCCGGTCCTCGCATCTTTAAAAAGCTGGCTATGTATGAGAACATCACCTATTGCAGAAACAGTGACGAGCGATTCGGTCGGCTCCACTTTTTTGGGAGCAGCTTGTATAGATTGTGGCGAATCATCCACATTTTCTTTTTTGACCGTGTTTTGCTCATTTGCCTGACCTTTGCTGTCGCATCCTGAAAAAAGCATCAAACAAATAATTGCGAATATTAAGAAAACCTTTCTCATAAAACCCTCCTTAAATACTGTTTTTATTATCATAAACGTTTTGTCGGAAAAAATAAACTATTGTCTAATTTTGTTTTTATGTTAGATTTTCTAACATACTTTTTCGAAAAATTATGGAAAATGAATTGACATTAAAATAAAACAGGTGTAAAAATAGAGATATACTTCTTATGTTATTTTTTATAACATGATTAAGAAGAAATAATTACATGGGAGGTTGTGCTATGGACTCATTAACGTTAATGAACAGTTTATGGGTGATGCTGGGAGCTATTTTGGTCATCTTTATGCAAGCAGGATTTATATTGCTCGAAGCGGGTTCTACACGAATGAAAAATGCCGGACATATTGCCGGAAAAACTGTTTTTACATTCGGAATTGCCTCCATTGTTTTCTGGGCAGTCGGCTATGGATTTATTTTTGGGAAGAACGGCAACTTTTTTGTAGGAATGTCTGACTTTTTTTATTCAGGATATGAAATAGATGGATTATCTCTTTCAACATCCGTCTTTTTTGTATTCCAGTTAGCCTTTGCCGGAGTTTCTCTAGCCATTGCTTTTGCTGGATTTGCGGAACGGGCGAAACTTTCAGTTTATTTAATTTTTTCTGTATTGTTTACCGCACTTGTTTATCCAGTTGTTGCTCATTGGATTTGGGGCGGAGGATGGCTGTCAGAACATGGAAAACAAGATTTTGCAGGTTCTACCGTTGTTCATTTGACAGGTGCAATGGCAGCTTTGGCTGCAACGATCTTGTTGAAACCTCGGATCGGTAAATATAACAAAGATGGTTCTGTTAATAATATTTATGGACATAACCAAGTTTATACAGCTCTAGGCGTACTTATTTTATGGGTTGGTTGGTTCGGTTTCAATGCAGGAAGCACGATTACAGTTGAGGATGGATTTTTTGGATTTGTTGCTTTGAACACGAATTTAGCTGCCGGAGCAGGAGCCGTAAGCGCCTTGATCATTTCATGGATCGCTGGCGGAAAAGCTGATATACCGACAATGTTAAACGGAGCGCTTGCAGGATTGGTCGCCATTACCGCATCTTGTGCATTTGTCGACACATGGGCTGCTGTCGTAATCGGGCTAATAGCTGGAATTCTCGTATATTTTAGTATGAAGTTTTTTGATAAAGTTAAAATTGATGATCCGATTTATTGTTTGTCTGTTCACGGAGTAGCTGGTGTTTGGGGCACTTTATCAACTGGATTTTTTGCAACCCCTGAATTAGCAACTATTGGTAACCCTGGATTGTTTTACGGCGGAGGCCTTACTCAGCTCGGCATTCAAGCATTGGGAGTGTTTACTTCAGGTTTATACGCCTTTGTTGTTTCATTCGTCATCTTAGCTGTGATGAAAAAATTGCTCAATGGCTTGCGGGTGACAGAAGAAGAAGAAATGATCGGTTTGGACTTAAGCGAGCACGGAGTTTATGGGTATCCGGAAGCATTTGAATCCAATGAACAAAAGCTTGGAAGCTAACCGCAAGAGCGTATGGATGATGTATCATCTGTACGCTTATTTATAAAAAAGGGGATTTTTATACACATGGGGAATCCTTACAAACAATTGAAGGAATGGCGCAACAGTCATTTGCAAAAAGCGAAAACAGTGACGGAATTAAACAGTATACACGATCAGGTTATGAAACAATCCTTCCATCTTTCTTTCGAGATTGTAAAAAAGAAATACGGCCCTGCGCCTTGTGAATTTACTTGGTTTTTAGTCGGAAGCGGCGGAAGAGGCGAGCAGGCGAAAATAAGCGATCAAGACCACGGACTCATTTTTCATTCCAATGAGAAAGAAGCTCTCGACTACTTTTTGCTGCTTGGAAAAGAAGTTTCATTCGGCTTGAACGTCATCGGTTATCCTTACTGCGAAGGAAATGTCATGTGTTCAACTTCTTTATGGTGCCGATCGGAACAAAGCTGGAGCAATCAGATCAATAAATGGCTGCAGGATGAAACATTTGATTCTATCCGCTATTTATTAATCTTTTTTGATGCGCGTATGATCATCGGACAATCCGAATCGATTCATCGACTGAAAAACCAAATTTTCCAATATATTCAATATAATCCTGATTTTCTCGGTCGATTGTTAAACAACACAATGCATGTCAAAAAAGGGGTGGGTATTTTTCATCAGCTGCTTCCTGAAACATACGGCCCTCATTCAGGCGCTATTGATTTAAAACAGGCCGGGTTATTGCCTTACATTAATTCTGTCCGCTTATTGGCGATCAAAGAACGATTGTTGGATACGTCTACGCTGTCGAGGTTTCAGCTTCTGATGAAGCAGGAGTATTTTCGTCATGTATTATCTCCATATCACACATATTTTCAAGAATTAGTAACGATTCATTTTAAAAATTCATTAAAAGCGAACACATATGATGAAGTTCATTACCTCTCTTTAAAGGATTTATCAAAAGAAGAAAAAGGAAGGCTAAAAAAAATCATTTTAGGCGGAAAAAAATTGATGAATGAAACGAAATCCATCATTGAAAAGGGCGTTAATCCATGAAACTTCCATCTTTTTTTCACTTGATGAAGCAATTTCAGGGGAAAATGCAATCTTCAGCATTTACAGGTCTTGAAACAAATCTTCAGCATGCAGCGTTTTTGCGGAAAATGGAACAAGACTTAAAGCGGGAGGAAAGCTTGTCAACTCCTCTTAAGGAGCTGGACGTTGTTGTGCTTGATTTGGAAACAACAGGTTTTTTTCCGGAAAAAGGGGATCAAATTCTTTCGATTGGAGCAGTTAAAGTTCACGGCATGCAGATTGAAGAAAAGCATACATTTTACTCTTTTGTTCAGTATGAAGGGGAAATTCCCGTTGATGTAAAAAAATTGACAGGAATTGTTGAAGAAGACGTAAGAGCTGCTCCCCCTATATCGGAAGTATTGATTCGTTTTTATCAATTTGCAGAAAATCGGACGCTTGTCGCCCATCATGCCAATCATGAAAAAAATTTTCTTACAGAAGCTAATAAGGAGCATTTCCGCATTCCATTTAAACATCGGATTGTGGATACAGCCATGCTGTTCCAGCTCGTTCAGCGAGAACAAATTGCCGTAAGTTTAGATGAATGCTGCCGGTTTTTTTCCATCCCGGTCCAAAAGCGTCATCACGCCTTAGAAGATGCAAAAATGACAGCCGCGATCTGGTGTGAATATGTAAAAATGTTTGTTGAATCAGGCTATAAAACGTTGATGGATGTGTTTATCAAACTATCACAATTAAAACAAGGAGCGAGAAGATGAGTTCCCGCTCCTTTCTATTTTACAGCCATTTCACTTTTGGCTCTGTTTTATTTAAGATCCTTTTAATATTGGCTCTGTGCCGATAGAAAACAAAGGTTGCGAGGATCGCGACAATGATCATTAAAGCCGCATCACCGGTAAAAATAGTATAAACTAACGTATACAGTGCTGTAACCATAGAGGATAAAGAAACATATTTTGATACATATAAAACAAGAAAAAATACAGCAAGCATGGATAAAAAGAGTAATGGGCTATAAAAAAGCAGCACCCCTCCGCTTGTCGCCACGGCTTTTCCGCCCCGAAAGCCTGCGAAAATTGGATACATATGTCCTACAGCAGCCACCATTCCTGCAATGAGCGTCCATGCTTGGTGTAGGTCACCACTAAGCAATACGGGGAGGCTTGCTGCGAGAGTACCTTTTAAAATGTCTGCAACCGTAACAAACAGCCCGGCTTTTTTTCCAAGCACTCGAAAAGTGTTGGTTGCACCTAAATTTCCGCTTCCATGTTCGCGAATATCAATACCGTATCCAATTTTGCCAACGATAAGTCCAAAGGGGATGGAACCAATTAAATAAGCTAAGATAAGGACTAAGATTAATAGAAAAGACATAATGAAACTCCTTTATATTCATGATTCTATTATTATTGTACACAATTGATTCGATCAGGACTATATTTTGTTGATAAAAGCCGTTTTAAAACTTTGGTGTTCGACGCTTTTACAGTTATAATAAAAGAAACATTGGAAGGAGTGAACAAATTTTCATGCAAAATCCAAGTCTAGACGAAATCCGTGATATTTTAAAAAAAAGCAAACGAATCGCTGTTGTCGGCTTGTCCAACAATCCTGAAAGAGAATCTTACCAAGTTTCACAAGCGATGCAAAATGCGGGGTATGAGATTATTCCTGTCAATCCGATGATCGATGAAGCCTTGGGTGTCAAAGCGGTCTCATCCTTAAAAGAAATTGAAGGACATGTGGATATTGTAAACGTTTTTAGACGTTCCGAGCATTTATTAGATGTTGCGAAAGAATTTTTAGAAATTGATGCCGATGTTTTTTGGGCTCAATTAGGCTGCGTTAACGAGGAAGCTTATCAATTATTAAAAGAAAAAGGTTATCCCGTTATCATGGATATGTGTATAAAAGTGGCGCATGCGTTAACAAAATAACAAATGTTTCCCCCATCATCTTGATGGGTTCTTTTTTTGAAGAAAGGTTTGAAACATACGACATTTGAGTAATACAATAATATACGTTGCCGTGTAAGATTGCCAAACGCAGGGAAACCATGTAAAATACAGTTTACAAACATCTGTTCTTGTTTTTTGAAAGGAGTTATTTGTTTGTGGGAAAAGCAAAGATAATGGAATACAATGACGATGCGATTCAAGTATTGGAAGGATTGGAAGCAGTAAGGAAGCGGCCGGGGATGTATATCGGCAGCACGGATGCTAGAGGATTGCATCATCTTGTATATGAAATTGTTGACAATTCTGTAGATGAAGCATTAGCAGGCTTCGGAGACCATATCATTGTCAAAATACATAAAGATGAAAGCATTTCTGTTGCTGATAAAGGAAGAGGAATGCCGACTGGCATGCATAAGCTTGGTAAGCCGACTCCGGAAGTAATTTTAACCGTGCTTCATGCAGGAGGAAAATTCGGGCAAGGCGGTTACAAAACAAGCGGCGGCTTGCACGGAGTAGGCGCTTCAGTCGTCAATGCTTTATCTGAGTGGCTTGAAGTGACGATTAAACGGGACGGATTTATTTACAAGCAAAGGTTCGAAAAGGGCGGGAAACCCGTTACGACATTAGAAAAGATAGGAGAAACAAAAGAAACCGGTACGACAGTCCATTTTAAACCAGATCCTCTCATCTTCAGCACTACGACTTTTCAATTTGACATATTGAGTGAACGATTGCGGGAGTCTGCATTCCTCCTAAAAGGATTAACAATTGATTTGATTGATGAACGGAACAATGTTCAAGAATCTTATTGTTATGAAAATGGGATCGAATCATTTGTCGCATATTTAAATGAAGGAAAAGAAACTCTTCATCCTGTTGTCTTTTTCGAAGGTGAGCAGCAAGGAATTGAAGTCGAATTTTCTTTCCAATTTAATGACGGCTACAGCGAAAACATTTTGTCGTTTGTCAACCATGTGAGAACAAAAGACGGCGGCACACATGAAGCGGGCGCCAAAACTGCCATGACAAGAGTGTTTAATGAATACGCACGAAAGACCGGTTTATTAAAAGAGAAAGACAAAAACTTGGAAGGAACAGATATTCGTGAAGGGCTATCGGCAATTATCTCCGTCCGAATCCCTGAAGGACTTTTGCAGTTTGAAGGACAAACGAAAGGAAAACTCGGTACAACAGAGGCGAGATCTGCTGTTGACACAGTCATTTCGGAAAAATTATCTTATTTTTTAGAAGAGAATGCGGAGATCAGCACCCTCCTGATTAAAAAGGCGATAAAAGCGCAAGAAGCAAGAGAGGCGGCAAGAAAAGCGCGCGAAGAAGCAAGATCAGGAAAAAAACGAAAAAAATCTGAAATGTCTTTAAGCGGAAAGCTTACGCCTGCTCAATCACGGAATCCAAAGAAAAATGAATTGTTTCTTGTGGAGGGGGATTCTGCGGGAGGATCAGCGAAACAAGGTCGGGATAGAAGATTTCAGGCTGTTCTGCCTCTGCGCGGAAAAGTGATCAATACGGAGAAGGCGAAGCTGCAGGATATTTTTAAAAACGAAGAAATCAATACAATTATTCATGCAATCGGAGCTGGCGTCGGTGCTGATTTTAACATTGAAGATTGCAACTACGACAAAGTGATCATTATGACGGATGCTGATACGGATGGCGCCCACATCCAAGTGCTTTTATTGACTTTCTTCTATCGATATATGAAGCCGCTCATTCAGGCAGGGAAAGTCTATATTGCGCTTCCGCCTTTATATAAAGTAAGCAAAGGCAGCGGCAAATCCGAAGTCATTGAATACGCATGGAATGAGAAGGAGCTGTCCGCTGCCATTAAGAAGGTCGGCAAAGGCTACACAATCCAACGATACAAAGGGCTTGGAGAAATGAATGCGCCGCAGCTATGGGAGACGACGATGAATCCTGAAACACGCACTCTCATCCGCGTCCGGATTGATGATGCAGCAAGAGCGGAAAGAAGAGTGACAACCTTAATGGGTGACAAGGTTGAACCGCGTCGACAATGGATCGAAAAAAATGTGTCTTTTGGTATTGACGAAAATGACAACATGTTCGAAATTTAAAACAATGTGCTAGAGGAGGAGCAGCATGGAAGCTCAACAACGTTATGTCGATTTACCCCTTGAAGATGTGCTGGGCGACCGTTTTGGACGGTACAGCAAATACATTATTCAAGACCGCGCGCTTCCGGATGTTCGCGACGGGCTGAAGCCGGTGCAGCGGAGAATTTTATACGCGATGCTGATGGACGGAAATACGCATGATAAAGGATTTCGAAAAGCGGCCAAAACAGTCGGGAATGTTATCGGGAACTTCCATCCGCATGGAGATTCTTCTGTATATGAAGCGATGGTTCGGATGAGCCAGGAGTGGAAGGTTCGCAATGTTTTAGTGGAAATGCACGGAAACAACGGAAGCCTTGACGGCGATCCTCCTGCCGCCATGCGTTATACGGAAGCACGGCTGTCCAAACTTGCTTCCGAGCTTTTAAAAGATATTGAGAAAAATACAGTCGAGTTTGTACCGAATTTTGATGATACAACGAAAGAACCCGTCGTTCTCCCCGCGATGTTCCCAAACTTGCTTGTCAATGGTTCAACAGGGATTTCAGCCGGCTATGCAACTGATATTCCTCCGCATAATCTCGGCGAAGTTATTGATGCTGTGATTATGCGAATGAATCATCCGGATTGCACAGTTGAGGAATTAATGGAAGTGTTAAAAGGCCCTGATTTCCCGACTGGAGGAATCATTCAAGGAATCGACGAGATTAAAAAAGCATATAAAACAGGAAAAGGAAAAATTGTTGTTCGCGGCAAAGCGGAAATTGAAAAAATCCGAGGCGGAAAAGAGCAAATTGTCATTACAGAAATTCCGTATGAGGTCAATAAAGCAAATTTAGTTAAAAAAATAGATGACCTTAAGTACGAAAGAAAAGTGGACGGAATCGCCGAGGTGCGCGATGAAACGGACCGGACAGGTCTTCGCATCGTCATCGAACTGAAAAAAGATGCCGATGCTGAAGGAGTTTTAAATTACTTATATAAAAACACAGATTTGCAAGTTCCATATAACTTTAATATGGTTGCAATTCACCGTCGGCATCCGAAATTATTAAGCCTGCCTGAATTGTTGGATGCTTACATCGAACACCGAAAGGAAGTCGTGATTAACCGATCGACTTTTGAGCTCCAAAAAGCTCAAGAAAGGGAGCATGTCGTAAAGGGATTAATCAAAGCTCTATCCATCTTGGATGAAGTGATCGCTGTTATTCGTGCTTCAAAAGATAAACGGGATGCGAAAGATAATTTAATCAGTGAATTTGCATTTACTGAGCCGCAGGCAGAGGCGATTGTCTCGTTGCAGCTGTACCGTCTGACAAACACTGATATTACAGCGTTGAAAGCGGAAGAAGAAGAGCTTGAGAAAAAAATCAAGGGGTTAACAAGCATTTTGGAGAATGAAAAAAAGCTTTCCAAAGTCATTCAATCCGAATTAAAACAATTGAAAAAAACATTTGCCGATGAGCGGCGGACGAAGATTGAGGCGGAAATTGAATCCATTACTATCAATATGGAATCCCTCATCGCAAGCGAGGATACAATTGTTACTGTGACAAAAGACGGCTATGTGAAACGTACAAGCTTGCGGTCGTATACAGCATCAAACGGAAAAGATTTCGGCATGAAGGATTCGGATCGACTGCTATGTCAGTATGAAATGAACACAACAGATGTTCTTCTCTTATTCACAAACAAAGGAAATTATTTATATTGTCCTGTTCACGAGCTTCCGGATATTCGCTGGAAGGATATTGGACAGCATATTTCAAGGACCATTCCGATTGATCAAGATGAACGGATTGTACAAGGCATTCCTTTAAAAAGTTTTGACGACGAGAAATTTTTCTTGTTTGTTACGAAAAAAGGCATGGTGAAGAAAACGGAAATTCGCCAATATAAAGCTCAGCGATACTCCAAGCCGCTTGTTGCGATCAATTTAAAAAACGACGATGAAGTGGTTGCGGTTCATATAACTGATGGAACAGGATTGATTTTGTTATCCACCCGTTTTGGATACGGTCTTTTATTTCACGAAGAAGAAGTGAATATTGTCGGCTCCCGTGCCGCAGGAGTCAAAGGCATCCAATTAAAGGAAGGAGATGCAGTCGTTTCTGGACTTGTGTTTGCTCAGAAACATGTTAACGATCAAAAGCTCGCCATTGTCACGCACAGAGGCGCTGTGAAAATGATCAATATCGGGGAAATCGAACGAACACAACGAGCCAGAAGAGGATCAATGCTGTACAGAGAGCTGAAAACAAACCCGCATCGGACAGCGGCCATCTTACTCGTCAACGGTAATGAGAATTTGGTATTGGAAACGGAGAAAGGCATCAGGGAAATAGTGCCTCTTTCCAATGTGAAGGTGACTGATCGATACAGCAACGGTTCCTTTTACATAGATAAAGAGGAGGCAGGAGAAGTCGCTGATAGCTGGCTGGAAACGGAAGCATAAAAAATGATCACCCCTATCCGGATTTAGTGAGGATAGGGGTTTTTCACTCTAATACAGTGATATTTTGCTTCATTGGCGGTTTAGGAGCAAGTTCTGAAAGAAAACCGCTTGGTCTCGATCAGACATATTATTCGGACACATTTCTAAACGTTGTTTGAAATTGCATATCATTTTGTTTTTTAAAAACGACTGCCAGAGATCTCACATCTTTGTACAGAATCTAGATGGCGGATCGTTCAAGAGAGGATCAAGGAGAACTGGCACACTATGATTTGAAAGCGAGTGAGATGCTTTGGCCATTTCCCCAATGTCAAAAAAGGCTTTGTGAAGAAAATAAAAGAAAACAGACTTGTTGGTACACTCTAGGCGCAATCTAAATGCCATTTATTTGCGCTTTCAATGGGATGGATGGGAAAAATCCGAATTTTCCTTCTCTTCTAAGCATGAAAAACAAAACAACGACCCATTTTTTTCGTCAATAGCCCCATTCAAAAAACCGTTTAGACAATGAATAGGTTTGCTGCACCTTATACAGAATCCTACAAATTCCTCCAATTTCCCTTCACTTCCTTTGTGAAAAAAGTTGGATATAACTTATTATACTTATTATATCAGAAGAAAGATGTTTAAGTTATTCTTCTTTTGTGCCAAACAAGCAGAATTTCAAAACAAGAAAAAGAGCGCTTCCAAAAAAGAAAGAAACCATATCGAAAGCCGCTTATTCAGCAACAGCAGCGAAAATGACGCACACACCGAGGCGCTTTTCGTTTTTAGCTTTCTATTCCCTGAAAAAACTCTATTACGACGGCATGCCATGTAACTTTGCTTGTCAATAGCCTTAAGCTTCGTCCTTGATAAAACGTTTTAAGTTTTAATGGTTAGATCAAGGTCTGAACAGTCCGTTTCCGTGATGTTGAAATGGTGAAGAAAGAGGCGGGGGATCGCCGCCTCTTCCACCCGAAATTATTGAAGAATGCGTGGAAATAATACGTTATTTTCCAAATGAATATGTTCAAATAAGTCTGATTCCAAAGCTTCTAAACGATTGTAAACGAGTTGATATGTTCGGCAAGCCCCGTTCGGAAGGGTATAGTCATTTGTGATCCGCCTAATTTCTTTTATGATATCCCCTGTTTTATCATGTTCATTCGTAAGATCGGCAATCATTTTTTTCATTTTTTGTTCGTTTTCGCTTGTCGGCTGCTTCTCGAACTGGCTAATAAGCGGAAATACTTCAGACTCTTCTTTCCATAAATGTTGTTCTAGTTCCGTTTTTAATTCATTAAACAATTTATGAACCTTTATTAGATGTGGATGATTTCCGCCGTGGACTCGCATAACTTTTGTCACATAGGGACTAAGGTTTGGCAGTTCTTCCAACAAATAACGATGATGTTTATTTATGATATGGTCAATAAGTTCTGAGTATGTTGCTGTCAACCAATTTTTCTCTGTTTTTTCATCAGTTGCAGCATACAGATCCTGCAATTGACTCATTAATTCCTCAATCGCCACTCCCCGTTTATCGGCTGCTTCTTTTAAAGAGCGATCACCGCCGCAACAAAAATCAATTTTATTTTTTTTAAAAACATCGCTCGCTTTCGGAAGCATTGCGACAATTTCTCCAACTGTCGTATTTTCCGTAAATATTGTTTTCATTATTTTGCCCTCCCAATTTCATTGTTAAAAAGATAATACCGCAACTCGTTCTTTTCAATAGTGACAGGTGTCACTTTCCCGTTTAGTGTTGTGGCTATTTTGTGACAAAACGGAGAGGTATGCAACAAATCACAACGTAGCTAGTTTTTTTCACTATAATGGAATTTAGAAGAAATTGTTGATGAAAGGTGGATACATGATGGCAACCGTCAAGAAATTAGTGATTCCAAAACAGCATGGAGCCTGGGCAATGCTTGTTATACCATTTCTATTAGGGGCTTATATAGGAGGGTTCTCTTGGATTCATATTCCATTATTTATCGGCTGGTTATGTTTATATTTAGCAACATATCCGTTACTGATGGCTATGAAAAATAAGCACAAGCCATTTTATATAAAGTGGTTTGCTCTTTATTTTGCCGCTGCTGCCGTTATACTGCTCTTTCCATTAATGTATAGATGGGAAATAATATATTTCGGAATGGCGATGACACCGTTTTTTTTAATAAATATTTATTATGGGAAAAAGAAAAAAGATCGTGCTTTTTTCAATGATCTAGCAGCAATCGCTGTTTTTTGCATTGGAGGTCTTGCCAGTTCTTTTATTGTAAGCGGAGAAATAACAAAAGAAGCCTTCATCACCATAATGCTTTGTTTTTTATTTTTTGTGGGCAGCACTTTTTATGTCAAAACAATGATTCGGGAAAAAAACAATCCGAACTATAAATGGTTGTCATGGGGTTTTCATGTTTTCTTAATGATCGGCTTGGTCGCTACCGAGTATGCCGTTTTTATAATAGCTTATATTCCGAGTGTTATTCGAGCTGTTTATTTTTACGGAAAAAAAATGCCGATTTTAAAAATCGGTTTAATTGAAGTGGGCAATGCCGTATATTTTTGTTTTGCAATGTTTATGATCATCAATTTGTTCATGCTGCCGTAAGCACATTTTCCCTTTGCAGAAGGTTGATTGCCCAATGATCATTCGATTTTTTGGGGGAAGTAATACCGATATATTTTTTTAAACGCTGTCAAGACAAAATTGGCCATGAAATTCCCCCGCAATCATCATGATGATTGCGGGGGGTACAGGCATTTCACTTAAATTTTTAATATCAGGAAAGAAGGGCATTATTATTCTTTTTCAGTCTTCAACGGGATGTTGTTGCCGTCAACATCCTCCATCATCCCATCAATTGTGCCCTCCGTATATGTATCTCTTATTTGTTCCTGCGTTATGGCCAAACCTTGTTTTAGGTCGGATTCGCTGCCGCTCTTAAAAGGTTCATCATATGCTCCGAAGGTTGGGTTATTTTTCATTTTCTTGTCTTGACGTTTTGTGGACATTTCGTTTCCTCCATGAAAATTCGTTTTCCTTTATTATGATTCTTAATCGTTTCAAACATTCATCAAAAAACAGTTTTCTTTTTGGCGGCCGCTACATAAAGATTTCTTTCTCCAATTGTTCAGCATCAACCAAATAATATCCGTCGTCATCAACAAGAATAAGACCCTTCCGCTTCATCTGGTTAAGCGTTCTGCTAACGGTTTCACGGGAAGTTCCGATCATATTTGCCAATTCCCGATTCGTTAAATGGGTTGTCAAACGATAAAGTTTTCCTTGCGGCAGTGCATTCGTTTTTGTAAGCCGCAACAGCAACAATACGATTTGTTCATATGTATTATGAAGAATTTGCTCTTCTAACCGATTTTGCAAATCTATAATTTTTTCACTCATCACACGAAACAATTTGATGGACAATACCGGAAAGAGCATAAGCGTTTCCTCAAAATCTTTGATGGGAATGACAATTAATGTAGATTCTTCCATAACTTCTGCATGAGCAGGGTAAGATCCTTTGCAAAAAAATCCGGTATGTGGAAACATTTCTCCATTCTGCAAGATGGAAACGATTTGTTCTTTTCCATTTCTGTCCGTTTTATATATTTTAATCGTTCCTGAATGGATGAAATATACGTTTTCCAGCATGTCGCCTTGCATGAATACATACGATTTTGGTTGATAGGTACGTACTTGAGAGATAGCAACTATGGAAGTCAATTCTTCATCAGACAGTTCACGGAAAAGGGGAACGCTTCTTAATCTTTCAAACACCCAGCTATTTGTCATGGTATCACACCTTTTTTTCAACTTTGATTTTCGTTTCATATTATAGCGTTTCTTTACAAATGAGTCGTGTGATGTAAATCATAGTTTCTAATAAAAATAAGGTGTCTAACATACTTAAGGTTTGGGGCAGACCACCTCATCCATTTGCGAATTACCGAAGCAATCGCGGGGAAGATCCGCAGCAGCTGAACATTTGTCAAAAGAATGACTTTTTCGTAAAAATCATTTCTTCCCTTTTACCGGAAAGTGTGATGGCTTTCACTTCGAAAATTTCACCTTTTTATATGATGAGAAGAAGCAGAGATATTTTTCATTTTAAAGAAAGGAGTTTGTATGTGATGATGGATTATGACCAAAACCCTTTTATTGTCATTTGGGAGTTGACGAGAGCATGTCAATTAAATTGTTTGCATTGCCGAGCCGAGGCGCAATATCATCGTGATCCCCATGAGTTGACTTTTCAGGAAGGAAAAAAATTAATTGATGATATTTTTGCAATGAACCAGCCGCTATTAGTATTTACCGGCGGTGATCCATTAATGCGGCCGGATTTATTCGCTCTTGCCGAATATGCTATTGAAAAGGGATTGCGTGTTTCAATCACGCCGAGTGCAACTCCAAATGTAACAAAAGAAGTGATGCAGAGGGCAAAAGATATCGGGCTTTCCCGTTGGGCATTTAGTTTGGACGGCCCGAATGCGGAAATTCATGATCATTTTCGCGGCACAAAAGGTTCCTTCGATTTAACGATGCAAGGAATCAAATATTTGCATGAATTTAAGATTCCTGTTCAAATTAATACGGTTGTATCACGCTACAATGTTCATGTTCTTGAAGAAATGGCGGATTTTGTTGAAAAACTTGATTGCGTTCTTTGGAGCGTTTTTTTCCTCGTACCAACTGGAAGAGGAAAACAATCGGATATGATTTCTCCCGCCCAACATGAACAAGTTTTTCGTTGGTTATATGAAAAGAGCAAATGTGTACCATTTGATATTAAAACGACTGCCGGACAACATTACCGTCGTGTCGTCTTGCAAGCCAAAATGCGCGAACAGCAAATAGATGGAAAAGAAATCCATTATGAAGATATTTTGTTTAAAGGGGCTACAGGGGAAGTGGACGGACTCGGCCGTGCTCCGAAGGGAGTAAATGATGGCAACGGTTTTGTGTTTATTTCCCATATTGGCGATGTTTACCCGAGCGGATTGCTTCCGATCAAAGCGGGAAATGTGAGACAAACACCACTGGCCGATATTTACAGAACTTCACCAAAATTTCAAAAATTACGCAATCCAAATCTTTATAAAGGAAAATGCGGTGTTTGCGAATTTCGTTTTGTTTGCGGAGGATCACGCTCAAGAGCGTATGCTGTGACAGGCGACTATTTGGAAAGTGAGCCTTATTGTGTATACATTCCTAAAGCGCTTCGCCAAAAACGGGAAGTTTAAACCGTTGGAAACGCAAGCGGCTTTTCAATTTGATTGAATGGGCAAAAATCAGAAAAACATTTTTGTTGAGGTGAAATTTTAACAATTATTTGGCAATCAATAATTATATGATAAAGTTCACAAACATTCCCCGCCTATTTTTATGGTACAGATGATGGCACCATTCATCTGTTTAGGAGGGGGATTTTGGTGAAACAAAAAGCATTACTGCCAGTCACCACTTTAGCCATGACATTTGCATTTGCCGTATGGCGAATTTTATCTCCGTTAGCAAGTACGTTCCAAGATATTTATAACCTGACAGCAACATAAAAAAGCATCTAAGTTGCCAACCCGTCTTGCAAGGTTCTGTCATGCGAATTCCACTCGGAATTTACTGACCGGTATGGCCGACGGTAAATGTATTCTTTGCTTTTATTGTTTTTAATTGTCCATAGTTGGCGTCAGTTTTGCCAATTCTTACGGAATGACAATATTTTGAGCTTTTTCATTGGAATGGACGAAACGTCATTTGCGATTTCAGTTACATTTTTTTGGTTGACACCTCCGGAAAAACAAGGAACAGCGATTATCCCCTGCAGGAAGAAAGCATTTGTAAAAAGATTTTCCTGGAAGGGGATTTTTTTGGCTGGGAAACGATTAAACGAAAATTTTAAATGTGATGCCGTTTGTTTGGGAGCTGGAAGAAGAGCCAAAAACACCAAAATAATTGGGACTTCTTTCATAAAAAAAGCTGTCCCTTTCAGGAAAGGAACAGTCTTTGAAAAACGTTTAGGAAAGGAACCCTAGCTGCCTTAATGCTTTTTCGCTCATTCTATCAGGGGACCAAGGCGGATTCCAAGTGATTTGGACATTTACGTCTTGAATGCCTTCAATATCACGCAACGCGCGTTTCACACCGCCTGCTATTGAGTCGTGCAACGGACAGCCGGGTGTAGTCAATGTCATTAAAATGAATGCAGTTCCGTCTTTTACTTCAATCTTATAGATCAGTCCTAAATCAACAACATTAATTCCCAATTCAGGATCTAAAACGTTTTGCAGTTTTTCCAAGATCTTTGCTTTTATTTCCATTGTAACATCACCCTTTATATTTCAGTAAATCGTTCCCTCATTTTTTATTTCAGCAATACGGAGCCAATCGTACAGGCAAATAATCCAGAAAACAGCACCATTCCTCCTTGGGCAAGATAAAATAGACCAGTACTTGAAGAGGCAAGAGCAGCGATCATGCCGATAAGACTCGCAACAAATAAACAGCATTCCATCACAATCCATTTTTCATTTATCATTTGTTTCAAAGTCGGCACCGCTTCTTTGCCGATTTTTTTGCTATACCGGTGTGTCCACCATAGAAAAGGAACAATTTTATATAAGTAGCCAATGATGCTTAATACAATCCAGCCGAACAGATAACAGTAGATGATGATGGAAAAGATGCGGGAATGGATTTCACTTTCAAAAGAAAAACCGGCCGCCGCTATATGTAGGATGACTCCAAAAACAATGGCCAAAAGAGCAAACAGAAAAGGTTTATCCAGCTTTTTCTTCATCCTTTTCTTTAAAATGGCAAACATATGGTATGCAAACAACCCATATCCGACAGCCATCAATTGAAGCCCTGCTGATAACAACCGGTCATTTGCCGTTATAAAACTGATGAAAGTTAACACAAGACCGCTTATATAAAAAATGTAGACATATCGGGCCGTGTTCATTGAAAAATGATGCGCCAATGAAAACATCGGAACCATTTTGTAAGAAAATCCGAAGATAAGAAGTGTAAACCAGCCGGAAAATCCCAGCAATATATGTGCTTTGAAAATCAAATCATGATCGATTAATTGTCTGCCGCTCCAAAAATGATAGGCAAGCGTCAATCCGAGCCCGATCGTTAAGAGCAAACAAATGAGGGCAGTACCAACAAATAAAGTGATGACCGTTCTTTTCTTCTGTTTTTTTAATGTCATGAACATCTGCCATAAAAACATTACAATCCCGCAAGTAAGAAGCAAGCCTGAAAATATAGCCATTTGAATATTAAAGGCCAGGCTGATGCTAAAAGATAGTATTCCTAATGACGTGACGACCATTTGGATAAAAGCAAATGATTCATTCCATATCGGGGTTAAAAACACGACTGGAACAAGCTGATACATGGCCCCCATGGCTGTCATTAAAGCAAAGCCAATCACTAATAAATGGACAGCTGACAATACGACAGGAAGGCGCATTTCTCCGGTTGAAAGCTGACGAGTTGACAGAAATAAAAGAATTTGAGAAAGGAAAAACGCCAGCAAGCCAAAAATAATAAACGAAAAAGGGATTCGAATATTCGTTTCATAAGTATGATTAGCCGTCATCATCGTCATCCTTCTTTTCAATCGTTATTTCATAGCTTCCATCACTGCGCTTTTGCGTTTGATAGGTATAACCGAGATCGTCAAGCTGTTCAAATAAAAACATCGGGCGGCGGTCATTAATAATTTTCAACGCTTCTCCTTTTTTTAATTTTGCTAATGCCGTTAAAGTCCGCATCATCGGTTGTGGGGGCTCTAAGCCGCGATTATCCAGTATCATTTTTTCATTCCTCCGTTTTAACAAAGGTAATTTTCCAATGTTTATCCTCTATTTTTTCCGCTTGATAAGAAAACCCTTTTTTCTTCATAATAGGAAAAAGCGGAACAGGTTTAAACGGAGCGTGTAAAATAAATACATCTCCTTGTGCAAGAGGCTGAATGGCCGCCATGATTTTTTGAAACGGCTCTAATTTCTTCTTTAAATCTTCGCGAACATCTAATTCAACAGTTTTTCCCATCCATATTCTCCTTTCCATCTTTTTTATCAATGTTCATCATAGTAAAAACAATTCCCGCAATTTGTGATTTGCTTCACTTCATCGGCATCACTTTTGAAAAGTTTATGAATAATTGATTCGTGATGCCGTATTGGCATATATCCTTCCAATTGAGGGAAGGGAAGATGTTACAACATCATTAGAAAATGTTTCAGTTTTCAATGAAAGATCGGTACCATTTCGCTAAGGATATTGTTTTGCTTGAAATAGAAAGGAGAGTGTGTGTTTTTAAAGCGGAAACAGCTGATGGCATGTAGGGAAATTTATTTCTTTGCTAATATGGTCAGCGGCCATTGTGCGAAAAATACGTCTAACCCGCAAAGCGCTATTGCAAAAAGATCATTCTAACATTGAAAGTATGTCATTGACATCAAAAAGATGGTTGCCTGAAAAGTGTGCTAGAAGAAAAAAGCGGGGCGTAAACCAAGTTAATGCCATTCTCGAAAACGATTGAGAAGTTGTTCATCTATTTAGGTAGCTGGTATTTTTTCATCTTATTGTAAAGTGTAACTTGTGAAATCCCTAATTCTCAGGAAGCTTTGGATTTGTTGCCGGCGGTTTTCTTTAATGATTTTTCTATCAGTTGTTTTTCGATAGTATCTTTTTTTCAATCAACTTTGAGTTTTTTCGAGTCTGGACGGATTCTCGACAGGTGACCCTAAATGGAAAAAGCTAAGAAGATCCTGTTGATGGATGAACGGTTTTCTAATATAATAACCATTCTTTCCATCAAGTCGCCAAGCATTGGTACATTGTCCATAATGAAAACTGCTGATTCTATTATGAAAGCCTCCGTTTGCCGAAATCGTAAAATATTTTTTGTGTATCTATTTTGCTTTCTCAATTCATTATATAGAGCCCCATCATGTTAGCCATAAAAAAATGATAAATTGGCAAAATGTATTCCAAATAGGTTTCTTTTTCAGAAAATTTTTTTTACAATTAATTTAACCTTTTATGATCATTCGAATTTATGTGACAGAGATCTCATTCTATTGTTTATCTTGTCTGTAACATATGAAGAATGAATGTATAAGGAGAGGAAGATGTTGCGAGATCAATGAACCGCCCTTTATTGAATTTGCGCATTTCGGTGACAGACCGATGTAATTTTCGTTGTGTATACTGTATGCTGAAATGGAAGGAAGACAGTATTCTTTTATAAAACGGGAATAACTAATGACGTTTCAAGAAATATATCGTTTGGCCAGCCTCTTTACGTTTAGGCATTCGAAAAATTCGTCTGACCGGAGGGACGAAAGGACATTGATGTACTAATATCGATGTTAAAAAATATTCAAGATCTTCAAGACGTTTCATTGACCATTAACGGATATTTTTAATATCATATGCCAAGCGTTTAAAAAAGCGGGCATGAACCGGATCAATGTCAGTTTAGATGCTTTAAATAACGAAATTTTTTCTAAAATGAACGGAGGTAATGCAAAGTCTGAGGAAATTGTTAGAGGAATTGAAGAAGCGGTTGCACAAGGTCTGGCCGTAAAGGTGAACATGGTTGTAAAAGGAATAAATGAGAGCGAAATTTTACCGATGGCTCGTTTTTTTGAAGAAAAAGGAATGACGATCCGCTTCATCGAATATATGGATGTCGAAACCTTAAACGGTTGGAAAATGGACGAAGTTTTGACGAGCAAAGAAGTTCATGATATGATTCACCAAGAAATACCTCTTAAACCAGTTCAGTCAACGTTTTTGGCGAGGTTCCTAAAAGGTATCGATACCGAGGTACGGATGTGGAAGGCGGTTTTATTTCTTCCTTATCAGGAGCTTTTTGTTATGATTGACGCGAATGCGCCTATCAGCTGACGGTAAAAAGTATACATGCTATTTGCCTCAAACGGCGTTGATTTATTAGTTAAAATGCGAAAGGGAGCAAGCGGTGAAGAAATATTGGATGAGATCACCCGTGTTTGGCAGGCTCGGGACGATCGTTATTCCGAAGAAAGAGGAAGGATCAATGCTCTTTCTGCAAACAGACGTGTGGAAATGTCTTATATTGGCGGGTGAGGTGTGATTGATGAGTGTATCTGAACATCGCAGCAAGGCAAATGACCCTGTTCGCTGCAAAGTGATCACCGTTTCTGATACGAGAACGAAGGATACGGATAAAAGCGGTGCATTAATCATCGAATTATTAACGAGAGAACAAATGGAAATAATAGATTACGAGATTGTGAAAGATGAACGGGAAGCCATTCAATCTGCTGTGAAAGAGGCTTCTGACGAAATTGATGTTTTTTTATTGAACGGCGGGACTGGTTTTACAAAACGGGATGTGACGGTTGAAGCGGTAAAAGAATTGCTTGACAAAGAAATGGTTGGTTTTGGGGAATTGTTTCGTTATTTAAGCTATAAAGAAATTGGAAGCGCATCCATGCTTAGTCGAGCGCTTGCCGGTTCAATTGGACAAAAAGTCATTTTTTGCATGCCGGGATCGACAAATGCGGTTCGTCTTGCCATGGAAAAGCTGATTTTGCCGGAACTTCGCCATCTTGTTTGGGAGATGAATCGTCAGTGAACAAGATGATCGGGATTGTGCTGGCAGGAGGACAGTCGAAACGGTTTGGGCAACCGAAAGCATTTGCGAAAAGAAATGGAAAGGAATTTATTTTATATAGTATCGAAGCGCTGCAATGTATCACAAAAGACGTGGTTGTTGTCATACATCCTGAAATAGATACGAAATGGCTGCAAAGGAACCAGCTGACATATATTCAAGATCTCGAATTGTATCAAGGAAAAGGACCTCTTGCCGGCATTTATTCCGTTATGTCCCAATTCAAATCCGAATGGTATATCGTTTTACCTTGTGATACTCCTTTTATCAATGCGCATTTGTTGAAAAAATTACAATTATACAGAAATGACGGTTGTGAAGCGATTGTTCCTAGTGTTCACGGAAATATTCAGCCATTGATCGCCATGTACCATCATCGAGTGAAGGAAAAAATACGATGGCACCTTGAACAAAATAAGTTAAGCATGAAGCATTTTCTTCCAAGTATTCATACTAGATATGTTGAGATCAATGATGACGATGCTTTCATCAATATTAATACAAAGGATGAATATGACCAGTATATTGTTCATAATAACCTTTTTCCTCAAGCCTCCTTTTCCAAAACAAAATAAATGTTCCTTGGTAGTATCGGGTGGGGGCAAGAAGGGTGGAAAGGAATGGGAGCGTTGCGAAAGCCAATTCAAGTAGAGGAAGCAATCGACCGGGTGTTGGAAAAAAGCTATGAAGGTGAAGTAGAGTATGTATCAATCGAAAACAGCTTTCATCGTGTGCTTGGTCAAGATATAACTGCTACAACGGATGTACCTGGATTTGATCGATCCCCTTATGACGGCTATGCTGTTTGGGCAGCATCGACCGAGGCCGCTTCAGCTTCCAATCCAGCAGTTTTGGAAGTCGTCGGGACTCAAGGAGCAGATTCTGTTTGGAAAGAATCTTTAAAACCTTTTCAAGCCGTTAAAATCATGACTGGCGCTGCCATTCCAGAAGGTGCAAATGCCGTCATCATGAAGGAATTAACACAGGAATTCAGAAAAGACGGAAAAACATATGTGCAAATAAAAAGAAAAGTTGAGGCAGGAGAAAACATCTCCCGCATCGGAGAAGATATGAAAAAGGGCAGTTTGCTTATCGAAAAAGGAACCGTGATCACTCCGGGAATATCCGCTGTTCTGGCAACGTTCGGGTATCATTACGTTCCGGTTATGAAGAGCCCAAAGGTTGTCGTCATAGCAACCGGGAGCGAATTGCTTGAAGTGTATAAACCGCTGGAAAAAGGAAAAATTCACAACAGCAATACTTATATGCTGCAGGCACAAATTTTCAGAGCTCACGGTGAACCGATTTTATACGGAATTGTGAAAGACACATTTCAAAATGTATTTCAAGCTGTTACAAAAGCAATGCAAATGGCCGACATTATCATCACAACAGGCGGAGTGTCAGTGGGCGATTTTGATTATATCCCAAAGGTGTACGAGCATCTTCAAGCCCAAGTTTTATTCAATAAAATCGGCATGCGTCCAGGGAGTGTTACCTCTGCAGCAGTTGTCGGCAACAAAATTTTGTTCGGCCTCTCAGGCAACCCTTCCGCTTGTTATGTCGGTTTTGAGCTGTTTGTCCGTCCGTATATAAGGGCGATGCTCGGACAAAAAAATTGTTATTTAAAACGAGCCCGGGCGATTTTAACGAAAGATTTTTTAAAGCCGAATCCGTTCACGCGCTTTGTGAGAGCAAAACTGTCCTATCATGATGGAAAGCTAGTAGCTGATCCGATTGGAAGGGACAAATCAAATATTGTTTCATCCTTAATTCATACTAATAGTTTAATTGTTTTGCCTGGCGGAAGCAGAGGATTTCAAGCAGGCAGTGAAGTTAACGTGCTGTTAATCGAAGATGAAGAAGGAGCCTCCAGTTGGCTATGATGATTTTACAAGTGGTAGGGCATCAAAACAGCGGAAAAACTACGCTAATTGAAAAATGCATCAAAGAGCTGACCAATCATGGGATAAAAGTCGGTACTTTTAAACATCACGGTCATGGTGGAAAACCGGATGTTCCAAAAAAAGATACGTATCGGCATTGGGAAGCTGGTGCTGTTGTTTCAGCGGTTCTAGGGGAAGAAACTTTGCTGTTGCAAGCTGAAATAAAAGCGAATGAACATTTTTCGAACATTATGGAACTTTACCGGCATTTTTCAATTGATGTATTGATTATCGAAGGATTGAAAAAAGCTCCATACCCGAAAATTGTCTGTATCCGTGATGAGAAAGATCTTCATCTGCTTGATTTATCAAATGTGATCGCATCGATTAGCTCGATCCCTTTGAAAGAAAAACATTCATTTTTTATTAAAGATGAAGATTTGTATATCAGCTGGATCGTGAACTATGTAAAGGAGAAGCTGTTGGAAATGAGACAATAATGCCATTTTATATTATATTTGGAGGGATAATTATGTTTCAAATTGTGAAAGAACCGATAGATGTTTCACGTGTCATCGAAGCTGTTGTGGATCGAAATGCCGGAGCTATCGTTACATTTATCGGAACTGTAAGGGAATTGACAAAAGGAAAAAAAACATTGTATTTAGAATATGAAGCATATGAATCGATGGCTCAAAAAAAACTGGAACAAATCGGAGCTGAAATTAAACAGCAGTTTCCGAATGCTAAGGTTGCCATTGTCCATCGTATCGGACGATTAGAAATTACGGATGCCGCGGTCGTCATCGCCGTATCTACTCCTCACCGCGCTGATGCTTATGAAGCAAACCGTTATGCAATCGAGCGGATTAAAGAAATGGTACCGATATGGAAGAAAGAGCATTGGGAGGATGGCTCATTGTGGATCGGCAATCAGCAAGAAACGATTTCTTATGAAAAAGGCATTCCAAAGGAGATGAAGTCATGATCCGAATTTTATTTTTCGCCCAACTAAAAGAGCAGCTGAATAAAAAGGAGATGACATTGCCATATCAAGAAATAACTGTTAAACAACTCCGCGAACGGTTGGAAAAAGAATATTCACTGCCCGCCCTATCCTCCGTCCTTTTTGCCATCAATGAAGAATTTGCTGCAGAAGATGACATCATTCGGGATGGGGATGTTGTCGCCCTTATTCCGCCGATGAGTGGAGGTTAAAAACATGAAGAAGCTGACTCACTTAAATGAGCAAGGAAGGGCAAAAATGGTAGATATTTCAGAGAAACAGGAAACAGTCCGTACTGCACATGCCATCTCAAGTATTCTTGTTTCAAAAGAAGTGTATGAAAAAATCACAAGCTCACAGGTCAAAAAAGGAGATGTTCTGTCAGTAGCGCAAGTAGCTGGAATTTTGGCCGCCAAACGCACGGCTGACATCATTCCAATGTGCCATCCGATTGCTTTAAAAGCGGTGGATATTCAATTTGAATGGAAATGCGACGAAAACAAATATGAATTAATGATCCATTCATTTGTGAAAACAAAAGGAAGCACAGGGGTTGAAATGGAAGCATTAACTGCTGCGAGCGTCTGCGCCTTAACCGTGTATGATATGTGCAAAGCAATCGATAAAGGAATGGTCATTGGCCAAACATATTTAATGGAGAAAACAGGCGGCAAAAGCGGTGACTTCCGCCGTGAACTATAACTTTTATAGGTAATTGATCATTATAGAAAAGAATTTTTAGCTGCAGAAAGAAACTAGTTACCATGAAACCAATCAACTTACTCTGTCTTTAAATAAAAGGACGCCAAGCTGAAAACTACAAGGAAAGAGACACTTTTGAAAAAAGCATGATCATATCAAATGTTTCGCAATCCGGGCTCTTGGAACTGGAAAAATTTCTAAGGAGCCCTGTACATATTTTTCATTCGGCATATAAGAGCTTCTTCATTATCGATGAAGGGCTGCTTAAGCGTTGTGGACAACGAGCTTGTCGGGGTGTTCTCGTACCGTCCTATAACCGCCTCGTTGCCGTCTGTTTTGATTTATGTCATTCTTTCTGAACGATTCAATCAGCTCTATTTCACAAGTTATTCTATTGTTTTAAGGAAAAAATTTTATCATATCGAGTTGAATGCTTTTGCATCCCGTTTTGCAAAAAAGGCCAGGGGCTTATGAAGTGTCTAGAGCCCCAAAATTGTTGGATTGCTGAGGCAGATGGATAAAACGAAAGGTTAAGGACAAATTTTTTTAAGCTCCTCTGATCATTTCTCCAAAGCAGGGAAGAAAACTGCTTCAAGACGCAAAATGTCGATCTTCATTAAGCCCTCATGATCAAAAGGCGTTTTCCTTTCAATAACATTGATTTTCCGCTTCGCAAAAAATTTTACAAAATGCTCCAAATACGTTAAAATTTCATTCAAAAAGCTTTTTTTATTTAAAACAAGAGGTATAAAATTCAAATTTTTTATCTTTTTTCCATTCCTTTGAGTAACTGTAAGCTTCCATTTCTTTTGTTCCGACATTAAATGAAATAAAAAATTTTCAGTGGTTTGCTGCACGAAATAAAATAAATAAGAGTGCCAAGCTTTTTATAAAGAGAGAAGTGTTTAATAAGTATAATGGTTTGAATCATTTGCAACTTTATTCATAATCAAAACAGGGGATTTCGCTTTTTATGAAGAAAGGGCTGTTTTACATGTTTCACATCAAAAATTTACGTTACAAAGATATTCTATACATTGACGAGTTGAAAATTGAAGAAAAACAAGTAACGTGCATCATTGGCCAAAGCGGGGGAGGAAAGACAACACTTTTAAAAATGCTCAATCACATGCTGTCGCCAGATCAAGGAGAAATTGTTTATAAAGGCCGGTCATTGTTTGAATGGAATCCAATCGCTTTAAGACGGGAAGTTGTGATGCTTTCACAGCAGCCAGTAATGTTTGAAGGAAATATTCGAGAGAATTTGAATTTCGGCAGAATTTTATCTGAAAAAGAGCCTCTTGACGATGAAAAGTTGAAAGAAGCACTAAAATTTGTGTGCTTGCAAAAAAAATTAGAGGATGACGTAGAACAATTGTCCGGTGGAGAAAAACAAAGACTTGCACTAGCCAGAATTTTTCTAATGGATCCAGAAGTTTTTTTATTAGACGAGCCAACCTCTGCGCTAGATAAAGGAACTGAAGAGAAAATCATGGATGCATTCATTCGTGATGCTAGGAAAAAAGAAAAAACGGTTATTATGGTAACACACTCAGATACAATACCAAAAACATATGCAGATAAAGTTATTACGATAAAATAAACCAACAGGTGATAATCAATGAAGCAAGAAGTTATCAACATCGAATTTTGGAGGCTCTCGGCAGCATATTTATTTGTTCTTATTTTAATATTGCTTGTAAAAAAACGAGAAATTAAACGTGAAAAATTAATTGTCCTTTCAACTGCCAGGATGACGATTCAACTTGTGCTAGTCGGATACATATTGATGTATATTTTTAAAAATCCTTCACCTTGGATTGTCTTATTGGTGCTTTGTTTCATGGAATCGTTTGCCGTTTATAATATATTTAAACAGCTTCATAAGCCTTTATCGAAAAAATTGAAGCTGGTCATTGTGCTGTCAATGGTTATCGGCTCTCTCGTCAGCCTGTTGTATTTTAATCTAATCGTCATTCATTTTAAGCCTTGGTATGAACCTCAATACTTTATCCCGATTGCCGGAATGTTTATTGGAAATTCAATGATCGGTATAACGCTAGGCATGAAAGAAATGATCGAAAATTTTGCTACCCAAAAGAATCTGATTGAAGGGGCGCTCATGTTAGGTGCTAAACCCGATGCAGCAACAAAACCAATCGTAAACTCTGCATTTGATTCAGCTATTTTGCCGACTATCAATAACATGGTCGGTATGGGGATAGTGTTTTTGCCGGGAATGATGACAGGTCAAATCCTCGCAGGTACAAGCCCTTTAGTTGCAATCGAATATCAAATTGTGATTTTGATCGGCATTGCCGGAAGTGTAGGGATTTCATCTTTTTTATCACTGCAATTCGGCTACAAAACATTTTTTAATGATCGCTTCCAATTTATACCACAAAATGAAAAAGAGAAGTAAAAGAACGGCAAAGAGCGGCAATAATTCATTGATTTTGTCGCTCAAATCATGAGGATGAGGGTATGAGTGGAGTTTTTTTAAAACATAAATATATTATGTAAACTTAGAAGGAGATGAATGAACGGACTTCGGGATATAGAACAAACAAAAATGAAGCGTTAATAAAAATAAATAAATCATAATCCAAAATTAATCATGGAATTAATTTAAACACGCAGCAAATCATAACGAATTTTAAAGATCAATTTTTAAAGATCAATTAATTAAATTGCAATGTAAATTTACAATTTAAAAAGAAATTCATTAAATGCAATTAAAATACAATTTGTTTCATTTTTTTATTTCGTCTCATCACAACAAGTAATCTCTTTAGTGAAACAAGATCCATTTATAACTTCCTATAATATATATTATGTAAACTAAAATCTAAAAAATATAAAGCAGCTATTGACTACTTAACTGCCCTTTCGTTAATTTTATAAAATTCTTCGTTAAATGATTTGTCACGTTTTAACAACCATGTATAATACGTTCCTAATGTAATTCAAGCAGTTTCACATGCTCGATGAATGCAATAATTTTTTTTCGATATTCATCGATAAAAGCTTTTTTTCTTTCTGCAACAGCTTGTTTTATTCTTTTTCATTTCGCATTTTGCAATATTTCTGTATCCAAATTTTGATCCGGAAACACTTCAAATTTGCGTTTTAAGTACAATCCTTTGTCATGATAAATCCAGTCGTAAAATTCCTTAATGGTTTTACGACCGCTCATATATAAACGAATATGATTTTCTTTTTTACTTAGTTAACTTCAAATCCACGTGGTTTTAAATGATTCTCCAATGCAGTTACAATAACTTTTCTATAAATCTCTATCACCAATCAAAATTCATATCCGGATTCAGTTGCAACAAGCATTTCAAAGGAAGTTGATGTATACACAATATTTATTTAATTATCTGGTTAAGAAAGTGAACATCGTTAAAAAGCAGTTAATTTAACAAACCGATCGACTTGATTTTCTTAGATTTCATGCATTAATATTCAACCCGCAAATTAAAACACCGCGTTTTCCTGTAAGAAAATCCGATTAGATGAATTATTATTCTAAATCATCGTAATCATGAGGAGTACTTACAGCTAATTTATAACGATAATTTAAATTTCGTGGTTCTTTTTGATACAGTTCTTCATATAAGCGCAATGCTTCCACGTACTTTTTCATGGCTAAGAAAATTCTTACTTTTTTACTGCTGTTGCAAAGCTTTCATGGTGTGTATCCTTAATGGTTACTCCTTCAAATTCGAGAATTTCTTCAGGGGGTTCATTTGTGTCGTGAATTTATGAAGTTAGAATCTATTTGATTAATGCAATATTGTTGTCTTAACCTTTTTTTCTTTTATTCGCAGGATGGTTGAGGTTCTTAACGAAAATTCCTTTCTGCATCTGCTTAGATAATTTATCTAACTTCTCCAACTTTTCGAATACAGACATGTCCCCTCCAATTGCTTTTCCAAACAACTCTTTTATGATATCCGTTTGGGCATTCTTTTCATAAAGTTCTGCTGACCTTCTTCTTGAATACTTTGGTGATAGATGGGCTTCTACTGCTATCTTGAAAATATTGAAATTGTAGAACGTGCAAACTTGAAACATTCGAAGAAATGGATTTTACTCCTTCTATCAGTAGAGCATTTTTTACATCATGAGCGTTTATTTTGAATGACGAAATGAACTTTTTATTTGGGAAAGTTTATTTTGTAAGTTTGCGTGATCACGTTTCATTTGACTAAGACGATTCGTTACAACTTTTTTTCCATATCCATGTGGTGCGGAGGCGATTAATATTACATTTTCTTTATAATTGTTCATTTGAGAGACCTCCTAACAGCATTTTGATAAAGTAACAATAAGAATATCCTTTTGATTCAAGTATAGCATTAAATATATTCTCTTGGTAAGCCTTCAGTTTATAATAATCCCACTCTCCTAGCAGCGGCAGATGAAAGCAAAATACGTAAGTCTTTACCTTAAACAAGAAATAACATATTCTTTTTTCCAGTGAATAGTATAGCTTTTCATCATGATTATGATCATTATATGTTTGCACAACATAAGAAGAGGTATCATCTAATGAAAAGTTCTCAGGAGTTGTTAATCCATCAAATTCTTTGCAAATCATCTGGTTATCTCTTTTTTCGTAAAGAGTTACGGCTTTACAGTCCATTAATGCTCCTATAGCTTCTTGTTGGTACTTTGTATTTGTAGAGTAAATATTGCAGCCGACCATCTTAGATCGTAAAAGTGCCAATAGCCTTCTCCAATTTGTAATTTGTCCATTCTGCAATAAACTTATGAATTCAAGTGATAGTTCATAAAAATCCCCGTATAATTCTACATGTTCTAAGCTCTTCTCGATTTCTGAACGAATATTTAAGTATTGAAGGCTTTCTTTGAAAAGAGCTGAAAGATAGCTTTTTATGTTTGAAAGAATTTCAACACCTAATGAACATTTTTCGAAATATATGCCTTTTTGTTCTGCATCATAAAGAAAGTACCATACGTAATTTTCGGCAACATGAGGCTGCTCTTTAATGTTTTCGCTTATAAATTTCAACATTGAATCCGGTTCTTTACCGTATTCGCTTAAATACTGTACTAATGATTGTTTTATTTGAGGTCTGATCGTCTGAAAATAGGTATCAAGAACTATATCGTGAACATACACGATAAGACGTTTATTTTCGTGATATGCACGTAAAAATTCAAGGTGAGTAACAGTTTTCCCTTCATCCTCTAAGAATGTTCCTGCTTTATCCGCGATAAATAGTAGAAAGATATCACTTCTTGATACGTATTCCAAACAAGTTCGGATGGCATCTTGGTGAATATATCGCATACTATCTTCAAAACGAATAGGTTCATGCCCCATATTTTTTAATTCCTCAAATACAGCGTTTCGTATAGAGGAAAGAGCATCTTGTGCAACAGAACTTATAAAAATAGTAGTTCTATCCATATTACAAAACCACCTTACTTTTTAAACAACCTCCCGTGAATCTATTTGATTAATAGAACATTGTTGTCTTAACCTTTTTTCTTTTATTCGCAGGATGGTTGATGTTCTTAACAAAGATTCCTTTCTGCATTTAGCTTAAATTTAATTTAAAAACGTTCATTAGAGATTAAATTCGACAAAAACTGCTAAATTCCTTCGCTTCCAATGATAAGTCTTTCTTCCTTACAGTGGTTTAAATGAATTAAGTAGTTTAATTAAATACTAGCATGAAGAGTTGCTTAATTTACACATCTAACTCAATACTTTACAATATCATTACAGTTAAATAAATGTTTTAGAGGTAAAGTCATGGATATCCGGATTCAGTTGCAACAAGCACTTGCAGAATGCAAACGTTTAAGAAAAGAAAACGAATATTTAAAACACATCCTTTCAACGATGATGCAAAAGAAAGAAAAAAGTAATTCTGTAACTACGGCTAGTTCTATAGTCAACAACCAATCGTCCCCTGAAGAAAAAATACGATTATTCAAGCGGCTTTTTCGAGGACGAACAGATGTATATGCGGTTCGCTGGGAGTCAAAAAACGGCCGTGCGGGATATACACCTGCTTGTTCCTATGAGTGGCAACCACCTCTTTGTCGAAAACCGGAGATCAAATGCAGTGAGTGTCCGCATCGAACATTGCTACCGCTAAATGATCAAGTACTTTACGATCATTTAAGTGGGAAGCATACTGTTGGAATTTATCCGATGCAAAAAGATGAAACGTGTTTCTTTTTGGCGATTGATTTTGACAAAAAGAATTGGCAAGAGGATGTGTTGGCGTTTGTTCGTGTATGTAAAGAGTTTTCCGTACCGTATAGCATTGAACGCTCAAGATCTGGGAATGGTGCACACGTATGGATTTTCTTCTCCGAAGCGATTCCTGCTTCATTAGCTCGCAAAATGGGAATGACATTGCTCACTAAAACAATGGAAAAACGATATGAAATAGGTTTAGACTCCTATGATCGATTATTCCCGAATCAAGATACGCTTCCAAAAGGCGGATTCGGAAATTTAATCGCATTGCCGCTTCAGCGAAAGCCAAGGATAAACGGCAATAGTGTATTTGTCGATGAATCCTTTACTCCTTATCCAGACCAATGGCTGTATCTATCTTCTGTTCAAACGATGACAAAAAAAGAAGTACAAGATGTGGTACAGCTTTACGAAAATAAATCTATTACTGTAAACGAAGTTTATCCAGAGAAAATTACTATTGAATTAAAGAATGGTCTATACATTCCAAATGATAGAGTCCCCTCTTCTCTTTTAACTAAGTTGACGAAACTAGCAACATTAGCGAATCCTGAATTTTATAAAGCTCAGAAAAATCGCATGTCTACATACGGAATACCACGAGTGATTAATTGCTCTTGGGATGAGGAAGGATATTTAGTCTTACCGCGCGGCTGTTTGGAGGAGGTTATTAACCTTTTATCGTCATTATCCATTCAAACTGAAATCATTGATGATCAATTCGATGGACAGACGATTGAGGTGGAATTTCAAGGTGAGTTAACTTCTCAGCAACACGATGCCATATTGCAATTATTGAAACACAATACAGGTGTTCTTTCAGCAACCACTGGTTTTGGTAAAACAGTTATAGCGGCCGCTCTTATTGCGGAACGAAAAGTTAATACGCTAGTCATTGTTCATCGGACACAGTTGATGCAACAGTGGTTGGAGCAATTATCAACGTTTCTTAATATTTCATCAAAAGAAATCGGACAAATTGTCGGCGGAAAAAACAAAATAACAGGAAAAATTGATATAGCAACCATTCAAAGCTTAAATTACAAGGGTCAGTTGAAGTCATTTATTACTCAATATGGCCAAATCATTGTCGATGAATGCCATCATATTTCTGCCTTTAGCTTTGAACAAGTGTTAAAACAAGTTCGCTCCAAGTATGTGTATGGTCTAACGGCTACACCGATTCGTAAAGATGGTTTACACCCTGTTATTCACATGCAATGTGGTCCTATTCGTTATAAAATTGACGGGAAAACCCAAGCAAAAGTAAGGCCATTTGTTCATCGTTTAATTCCAAGGTACACGAACTTTACGTCCTCACACAACGATATTCAGCAACTTTATAAAGAAACAGCACTCAATGAACAGCGAAATCAGCAATTATTTGATGATGTGTTGTCTGCGCTTGAAGAAGGCCGTTGTCCGCTAATCTTAACAGAACGAATTGAACATGTTGAAATTTTAAAGCAATTATTTAAAGGATTTGCTAAAAATATTATTGTACTCTCCGGGAATATGACGAAAAAAGAACGGATGGAACAATTGCATCGACTTTCTTCCATTCCTGATGACATGGAAAGATTAGTGATTGCAACAGGAAAATATATCGGTGAAGGATTTGACGATGCGAGGTTAGATACTCTATTTTTAGCCATGCCGATTTCATGGAAAGGCACCCTGCAACAATATGTTGGACGCTTGCATCGAATTCATGCGAATAAACAAGAAGTACGTGTATATGACTACGTGGATAAAAACATCCCGATGATGCAAAAGATGTTTGAAAAAAGATTGGCGGGATACCGCGCCATGGGCTATGTGTTAGATGAAAAAAACAGTTTGTATGAGGAACAGATGAAGTTGTTTTAATTCATTATCAAGGACAAATATAGAGAGTGGGCATAATGTTTCACTTTGTTTTTGTTTACATATCGACTGTTTGACAAAATTAAATACCATGAGTAACAAACCCCGCCTCTTAATAACTCGTACCAAGGCGGGGATATTTTGTCTATATGGGGATTTTTTATGGGATTAGAAGAAACTCCAAATGTTAAAGCCCCAACTACATTCGATGAATAACTAGAGATTTTACGACAACGCCGGTTGAAAATACGAATGTAGCAAGGGCGATTTTGACGAGAGTAAATTATTATCGATTATCATCCTCTACGTTCTATGTTAACTTGAAAAAATTTGGTCTTTATTAAAAATCACTTAGTAATTGTTCAACATGTTGTTTTAACTTAGGAATCTTATTCTGAACAACATCCCAGACAATTCGATAATTAATGGAGAAATAGCCGTGAATCATCATATCTCTCATGCCAGCCATCTTTCTCCATTCGATATGCGGGTGTGCTTGTCGGATTTCGTCTGGAATGTTTTTCGTTGCTTCACCAATCACTAATATATTTTTAATTACCGCGTCCGACACTAAGTCATTGTTTAGAAAATCATCATAAGATAAGCCCTTGGTGTATTTTTCAACTTTTTCTGCAGCCGCAAGAATATCTTGTAAAAAGACTTTAGGCTCTCTCCGCATACTTAGCACTCCTTAAAATACTCGACTTTAATGATGGCTTGATATCATCTAAAATGACTAAATCTACCGGCTTTTGAAAATGATCTTCCAGATTGAATTTTAACTCCATATAATTATCGAATGTCATGGCATGATCCATAAATTCTACTAACACATCAATGTCACTGGACTCCTTTTGTTCTCCCCGGCTATACGAACCAAACAAACCTATCCGTTTTACACCATATTTTTCCTTCCATATATCTAAGTTTCTGGACATTTCGTTAAGTATTTCTTGCTGTGATAACAAATTTATCACCACCGTTTTCTTAATACTCTATATCCTCATTATAGCATCCCTCATTTTAATTATTCTTCATCAAATTGTTAACTGCTACTTTTTTGCTATTTCTTTAGGATAGCTTTTTGTAGGCTTTATGAATACTTAAAACAAGTTCTCTCAGCTATGATGCAAAAGAAAGAAAATAATCAGTCTGTCACTTCGACTAGCTCGATAGTTACTAACCAATCGTCCCCTGAAGAAAAAATACGCTTGTTCAAGCGGCTTTTTCGAGGACGAACAGATTGTATATGCGGTTCGCTGGGAGTCAAAAAACGGCCGCGCGGGATATACTCCTGCTTGTTCTTTGTCGATTAGAGAATCTCTCAATAATTTGACAATCAAAACAGGGAATCTTTTTTTACTCCTGAATCCGTGACAAAACATCTTTACAATGGTCGCAAACCGTTGATACGATAAGGGAAAACGACGTTGACGATTCTTCATCAAGTAGGTGATGTGATGAAAGATTTCCCGATTCGGTTTGTATTGACAGATGAAGCGATTACCCCAAGTGCTGGGCTTGCTCTCGTTGGCTACTTACTCCATCGAACGAAACTGGATAAACGGGTAAACGCACTTCGGCTTCCAACGGTTCGTCGAGAAGTGCACATTTCCCATAGCGATGTCATTCGCTCGATGATTGGCTTGCTTGCCACAGGAAAAACGGATTTCGATCATATCGAAGCGTATCGTCAGGACGATATCTTTTCGGCATCGATGGGGATTCAGCACGTGCCTTCCTCTCCAACCTTGCGACAACGACTCGATCAGCTCGCTTGTCTTCCGATGACCGAAACGATTCTTTGGGAGGAGTCCATACGTCTGTTGATTCAACGACATGCCACTTTGTCCCCTTGTTGGACCAAAGGAAAGACGACATGGCTTCCCCTTGATATAGATGGTTCCCCATTTGACAACTCCGATACGAAAAAAGAAGGAGTCAGTCGAACGTATAAAGGATTTGACGGTTTTACACCGTTGTTTGCGTATGCAGGGAAGGAAGGGTATCTCGTTCATGCCGAGTTGCGTCCAGGGAAACAACATGTGCAAAACAACATGCCCTCGTTTTTAGTCACCGCTATCCGTCGAGCTCGTCAACTGACTTCATCTCGTCTGCTTGTTCGCATGGATGCAGGAAACGATGCAGAAGCGAATGGGCACGTATGCCTAAAGGAAGACGTGGACTTTGTCATCAAGCGAAACTTACGCCGAGAATCGACAGCGCTTTGGTTCCAGATCGCTTCGCAAAAGGGCAAACGTGTCGATGATGGACAAAGCGAAGGAGTACAAACCTATGAGCTATGCCTTCCACAGAAGGCAGCGATCGATGGAAACACGTATACGTACGTTCAAGTCACCCAAGTGACGGAACGGACGATGGAACGCAATGGACAGCTGATGCTCGTTCCTGATTATGAAGTGGAAAGCTATTGGGTGCGGCTCAAAGGATACGAGCATGTTCGAATGAGCGATGTGCTCGCGTTGTATCATGACCATGCGACATGCGAACAGTTTCATAGCGAACTGAAGAGCGACTTAGATTTAGAGCGGCTTCCATCTGGGAAGATGAAAACGAATGCGCTCGTGTTGGTCATGGGAGCCTTCGTTTACAATCTTCTTCGTCTGATTGGACAAGATCTATTAAGCGATCCGAGACATCCGTTGCACCACAAAGTGAAACGCCGCCGCATCAAGACGATTATTCAGACGGTGATCACGATGGCAGGGCGACTCGTCCGTCGATCACGACAGATCTGGATGAAACTGACGCGAAGGAGTGGCTATAGCGAGCCCCTACTGAACGTCTATCAGAAATGGAGAGAGGCAAGATAACGAACGAATGTTCGGGCACTGATGTCCAACGTCACTCCCTGTGCTTTTTTGTCTATTTTTTTGGTTCGTATACCTAAAAAAGAGATTTGTTCCATTTTCGGAAATAGAGATGACATAGGTCATAAGCATAAAAAGGGTTTTATGGATTATCAATCCATCAAAATTACAACAAAATCAAAGTCGATTTCAATTCATCACGGATTCAGGTAAGAATAATGAATTCCAGATATTATCATAATTAGCATCTGTATATGTCTTCTCAAAGTCATTCCAAATTTCAGGCTCCAAGAACTTTTTTAAGCGTCTTCCTTTCTAAAAAGAACTATTTTCCACACCGATAATTTCTACAAATTAAAATCAAATCCTTTTTCAACTAACTGAAGTTTGCCATCACTTATGACACGGTTCTCCGTATTTCATTTCGTTATGTTGGATAAGAACACTAAATATCAAATTTACGGTTACAGAGCCATTTCACAATTTCAGGATCATTCCCCGTTCAGTCAATAAAGTAAATTTAAATCGATATGTTTATTTTTGTTTTATGCATTACATATCGGACACTTAAAATACCAATTTCCTAATGACACATGGAAATTACTTTCTCATAACTATGCTTAATAAGTCGATGGTTAATGTTATTATGACTAAAACTTTTTACCCAAAATATTTCCAATAAGATACTATTTAGTTTGGTACTACTAGATTTATATAAATTTATATAAAATCAATAAACTATAGGAATAAACGTTCATTTCACTACATATATTATGTTGATTCATCACCACATTTTGTGATTTAACCCAAAAAATAAGGAAAACACTCACGAATTCCTGGCAATAATGTTAGCGTGACTTAACATAACAGGAGGTTCTAAAGTGTTTTCCGTATCACTAGATTTGCCAGAATTTGAAGTTGTTAAACAAGTGTTTCTTGAAGATTGCAATTTGTTACATGTTGAGAAAAATACTACAGAAGAACGCTGTTCTTACTGCGGTTTTTTTTCTAGTCATGTCCATGACTGGCGGACAAGAAAGGTTCGTGACTTGTCCGTATTAGGTAAGCCCCTTTTCTTATTTGTCAGAGTGTATAGATACCGTTGTCACAACTGTAATGAGGTATTTTCACAAACATTTGAATCTATCAGTCCTAATAAGCATCAGACCAATCGGTACAGAGAATATCTGTACGAAATGTGCATTGGCTCTACTATCCAAGAAGTGAGTCGAAAGGAAAAAATACCTTATACAACTGTTGAAAGAATATTTTATTCCGTTGCTAAAGAAAAAGAGAAGGAGCATTTAGAAACTCTTGAAAGTGTTTTAGAAAACTATGAAATGTTTATCATTTTTTTAAAGCAACGATTAATCTATACCCACAATTTTGCTGCGGCGTTCAAGGAATACAACATCACGCCATACGCCATTTAACTTTCCTAAACGTTGTCGTATACCAACTTCACGAAATCCAACACTTTGATGTAAACGTAAGCTTGGTATGTTTTCAGGGAAAATCCCTGCATTTAATGTCCAAAATCCTTTTGCTTCCGATTCTTTGATCATGGCTTGTAGAAGTTGTTTTCCAACACCATTTCCTCGGCTCACATCTCGAACATACACACTCACCTCTCCTACTCCTGCATATACGCAGCGATCTGATACTTTACTGATCTTACACCAGCCTTGAATACCTTTTTCATCTTCAGCAACCAGACACAAGTTTTCCGCAATTGTCGACTCCCATTTTTCGAATGATGGCACTGTCGTTTCAAACGTTGCTTGTCCTGTCGCAATTCCTTGCTCGTAAATTTCCTTCACTTGCAGCCAATCCTCTTTGTAAAAGCTGCGAATGTTCATATTTAATCTCTCCTTATTTTTTATATAGAAAAGGCACTAGGAATCGCCCTACTGCCTTTTCTATGTCACAAAAACAACACTTACGATTAAATGTAGAAGGGCAACATCCATAACGGTACGGTTTCTGATCTGTTACACCGCGTTTTTTAAGGTTTCATTGCTTTTATGACCGCAGAAACTATGTAATCTTCGAAGTTCGCTCCAGGCACCCAGTCTTTGATAAACTCCTTCGATTCATCTTTCGGTTCAATGGTGATATGTGTGAATCCACTCTGTTGCAACAATGATTCCAGTTCTCTAATTGATGCTGCTCCTGATACGCAGCTCGAATACAAGACATCCATATTGTTTTTGATTTCCGATGGAAGCTCTGCTGTCGCTACAACGTCGGAAATGACGAGGCGACCACCTGGTTTCAGCACACGATAGGCTTCCTTGAACACTTGGGGCTTATCTGGAGAAAGATTAATGACACAATTGGAAATAATAACATCAACCGTACCATCTGCAACCGGTAAATGTTCAATCTCTCCTAATCGAAATTCGGTGTTGGTATAACCATTCTTGGCAGCATTATTCCGAGCTTTGCTGATCATTTCTGGCGTCATATCTACACCAATGATGCGGCCGGTTTCTCCAACCTGTTGTGCCGCCAGAAAGCAATCAAATCCAGCACCGCTACCAAGATCCAACGCTACTTCTCCAGGTTTCAATTCCGTAATTGCCAGCGGGTTGCCGCAGCCAAGTCCAAGATTGGCTCCTTCTGGTACGGCAGATAATTCCTCATCCGAATAACCTAGTTTTGCCGATACCTCCTTAGGTGTACCACAACCTCCGGAACTGACTGAACAACACCCCCCAGAATTCACTTCCTGCATCGCAATTTTCTTATAGCGGTTTCGGACATTTTGCCGGATTTGATCGTTATTCATGTGATTCATAAGTGATCACTCCTTAAATAAGATAGAATAAAAATCCTAATAACCCTGCCATCGTCATGACAGAGCCTACAAACGCAAAGACTAGTTTTTTTTTAAAGATACTGTGCAATATTGATATCCCGGTAAGCTTGCAGCTTCTCAGTTAATCATCAATGCAATGTCATGCTCATTGTAATCAACATTGGCGAGATAGGAATCACGAAAAGACGGACATTCCAAGGATTTTCGATGATTGCAGCAATACACCCCCATTTAGATTGAAATTCATTCTGTCGGTACAGCGCCATGAATAACGGCTCCAACGCCTGAACCCAAAAGCAAATAGTAAAAGGTGTCCTGTAAATCTTCTCTCATGTTTCCTTTTTAATCTTTATCTCTCCTTTCGCCATTACTTTGCATAGCTTGACTTTCAATCCGTATTTTTCAAGCCTGAATATATCTATCTAAAAAGTGAATAACAATCAAAATACTAAAAATAAAAGAGTTCATTCCAACGAAACAGAAAGAAATTTTCGAATAATCTTATCTCTTTTATTTTATTTGAAAAATGCAAATATAAGTTTAACGAATTGGCAAGCCAAGATAGCTTGCCTTAAAATAATGGTTTGCAACATACGCTCGATTTTCCCATGCACTCATTCAACAATTTAATCGAACGAATTACTGTTTCTTTCTCAAATTCCGTCATGTGTGAAAATACCTCTTCTAAATATTGTCTGATTTCTCGATCGATAGTTGTTGCTATAAATTTTCCCTCGTTGGTTAGAGATAACGTGTATACTCTTCGATCTTCAGGGAGCGGCGTTTTTTTTACTAAACCCTTTTTGACCAAATTTTGAATCTGTCTGCTGAATGTCGTAATATCCATTCCCAATACTTCGGCCACTTGTTGCATAGAAGGGTATTCTCTTTTATCAATTTCATATAGAATATGGCTTTGAACGAGAGAAATATCAACACCATCAATAGAACAGCAATTTTTATTCAGCAATCCAAAACGACGTGTCATCACTTGAAAAAGCTCTCTAACGTTTTCCATTTTTTCACCTCTATATTTATTTATACTATATTATTTGCGATTTGCAAATAATCATTTTTAATAATAAACTGAAGCTCCATCAGATCGTTGAATGGAGCCGAAAAAAACTGTTAAGACATTAGTTATGAAACTAGCTGAATTTTGCACTATAAAGTTAAAAATAGACTATTCACACAAATCTTTTGTCCGCTTTAAACCACTCATATATTGTTATTGGAACCATGCAAAAGTTTCGAGTCTTTCAGTACCTAGACCTGTGCTGCTTATTTATTCGCTGTTAAAACAGTTGTTAGCTCGTCAATTGCTTGCCGAATATCATCCTGCGTATTGTAAAAATGAGGAGCGATTCGGATGACGTCGTTTCTAGCAGAAACAATGATATTTCTCTCTTTCAAGATCGATTCTATTTGCCCAGCATTTTTTACATAAAAAGCAGTTATGCCGCCTCTTTTGTGAGCCGATAAAGGAGTAACAGTGTGTAATCCTTTTTCTTGTCCATAATCTAATGCGAATTGAGCTAATAGGTTTAAATAAGAAGATATATTCTCCACTCCTATTTCAAGAAGTAAACGAATAGCGGCAGCTGCGGCATAAGCGCTTATAAAAGAAGGCGTTCCAGTCTCAAAACGACGTGTTCCAGCTGCTGGTATAATTTGATGAACATTGAATTTCGAATGATCCTCCTGACCAAACCATCCTGTGACACGCGGCTTCCATTTCTCTGCCAATTCAGCTTTTATGTATAGGAAGGATATTCCCGGAATACCTAACAAGTATTTCCTTGTTCCTGCTGCCAATATGTCGATATCCATTTTCTTTACATCAATAGGCACCTGTCCAGCAGATTGATATGCATCAACAAAAAGAAGTGAACCTTTACGATGAACAATGTCTGCAATCGCTTTGAGATCTTGTTTAAAACCGTTGTAATAACAGACATGGGAAATGGATGTGACAAGTGTGTCAGACGTTACATAACGTTCATAATATTCTAAAGGAATGACTCCTTGTTGAGAAGGAATAAATCTGACCTTTGCTCCAAATTTCTCCTGAGCGAGCCATACATGACCGGCGGTTGGAAAGTCCATATCTGTCGTCACAATGATATTTTTCCCTTTTTCAAAAGAAAGTGAAGAGGCGATAGCAGAAAAAATGTCAGAGACCGAGCATAATACAGCAATTTCATTAGGTTCAGCACCGATTAATTTTGCAAAACTGTATTTTGCCTGTTCAACTACTTTTTTTGCTTGATTCCAATTACCCCCCGCCGTTAGCAAACTATTCATATACGCTTCAATCGATTCGGAAACAGTTTTTGAAATGGCTCCTTGCGAACAGCTCGCCAGATGGATTTTCGATGCTAAAACAGGAAATAAAGGACGATAATGAGCATACGGGTGTTTCAATCCTATCTCCTCCTTTCAACTCCGCAAAAAAATTTTCTCCTGGTTTTGGTCTCCCGATTATTATAGTAATCAGCAACTGGATTTTTTCTTTTAGTTTATTATCCTGTTTCATAGACTTACAAGAGTTTACTATTTGGAGTAATGAAACCTCTACTGTAAACTCCTGTTTTTATTTTGCCAGTGTGAATCCAACATAAATCGCTGCTCCCCACATGACGAGCGCGGAAATTTTGTTAAAAGCATTCATCAAACGTCCAGATTGATCTAGATCCCCTATTCTCCGTCCTGCCAAAGCCAGCCCCGCAAACCAGATCCAGGAAACTAGAATACAGGCAAGTGCAAAAGCTGCTTTTTCCCCTTCATTGTATTGAAGTGAACTCGTTCCGATCACTCCAATCGTATCCATGATCGCATGTGGATTGAGCAGCGAGACCGATGCTGAAAACACAACTTGTTTGAATGGTGTAAAAGTTTCCTTGGCTGTTTTTCCGTTATTCTCTTTAACAGCAGAAGGGGTACTTTTCCAAGTGCTCCACCCCATGTATAACAAAAATAAAATCCCTAAGCACAGCATAATCGTTTTGATCAAAAAAGAACCCAAGACCATAATAGATACTCCGAAAACAGCAAGGATGATTAAAAGTGTATCACATAGTGATGCAGTTAAAACGGCTGGGAGCGCATGAATGAAGTGTTTCTGAAGAGCTCCTTGATGAAAAATAAAAACGTTTTGGACGCCAAGAGGAAGAATAAGTCCAAATGCAAGAATAAGTCCGTGAATAAAGGCTTCCGCCAATCCAATCCCTCCTATTGTATAGCATATGAATACAATTTTACCCGGAAATCGATTATTGTCTCCAACCAATTGGATGGATTCAATACCAACCAAGTTGTATAATCGACTCATATGATTGTAAAGGGAGAGTATTTTTTCATGAATGAATTAGATTGGAAGCCAGACAAATCGACTCCAGTTCCCCTTTATATCCAGATCAAAGAATATATTAAAGAAAAGATTGAAACAGGAGAATGGACTTTAGGGACAAAAATCCCTCCTCAACGCACATTGGCCAAAGCATTCGGAGTGAACCGCAGTACGATCGTGGCGGCTATGGAAGAATTGATTGCTGATGGATTGCTGGAAGGAAAAAGAGGAGGCGGTACCAAGATTATTAACAATTCGTGGTCTTTGATGACCTCTACTCCTCTCCCAGACTGGAATTCCTATGTGCAAGCGGGGAGTTATTATCCTAATTTGCCTACGATACAGGAAATCAATAAAGCAGAGTTTGATTCAAATATCATCCGTTTAGGAACAGGAGAGCTTTCTCCAGATTTATTTCCACGTGAGATGATGAAACAAGTATTTGAAAAGCTGACGGGGCACATTGATTCACTTGGCTACGAGGAACCGAAAGGGCTGCTTTTTCTCAGGGAACAGCTCAGTAGATATTTGAAAACCATCGGGATTGAAGCTTCCCCTTCTTCCATTTTGATTGTGTCAGGAGCTCTGCAGGCATTGCAATTGATATCAATAGGTCTATTGCGGCGAGGTGCTACGATCTTTCTGGAAAAACCATCGTACCTGTATTCCCTGCATGTATTTCAATCTGCCGAAATGCGATTATTTGGACTTCCTTTAGATGAGCATGGAATTCAAGCAAATAAGATTTCGGAACAAAAAAAGCGGCAAAATGCTTCATTGCTTTATACAATTCCGTCCTTTCATAATCCAACAGGAATTTTGATGTCCGAAGAAAGACGGAGAAAACTGATCGATGTATGCGAAAAGGAGCGGCTGCCGATTATTGAGGATGACGTATACCGAGAACTCTGGCTCGATTCACCGCCTCCCCCACCATTGAAAGCCATCGATAAAAATGGGCTTGTTTTATATCTTGGGAGCATGTCGAAAACATTGAGTCCCGGTCTGAGAATCGGCTGGATAGTCGGACCGAAGCCTGTTATTGAGCGATTGGCGGATATTAAAATGCAAACCGATTACGGATCCAGTTCCTTGTCTCAATGGGCAGTTGCGGAATGGCTAGCAAGCGGGCTCTATCATCAACATTTGGAAGAGGTCAGAAAAGAATTGAAGGTTCGAAGAGAGATCATGATTGATTTATTACAGAGGTATTTTTCCGATATTGCGACCTGGACTGTTCCTAGAGGCGGTTTTTATATATGGCTGCGCATATTGCCTTCAATCTCCATACGGGAACTTTTTGATAAATCATTAGAGCATGGAATTCTATTAAATCCAGGAAATGTCTATGATAAGCATGCAGCCCAGTACCTTCGCCTTTCTTATTCCTACGCTTCTTTAGCTGACCTGGAGAAAGGAATGTTCCGTCTTTCGAAAGTCATCCGACAACTAATCACCTAACTCTTTAACGTGCGTTCCATAGCGGTAGTTGAATCCATCGCATACATCAACATCTCGTATAAAACAGCCAATATCGAAACTTGAATAGGTCCCACATTCAGGCGATTGTGAATCGACGCTTGCATCGGAAGCTTTCTCGATTTTATTCTTTCAAGCCCCACTTAAACTACACATAACCAAAATAAAATAATGTTAGAAATCGGGCGGTGTTTCAAAAATGTAATAATTGAATCCTCAAATCGTACTATAAATCCCTTAAAACTTTTACCTAAATTAAATATCTATTTTTCTCCCTAAAATCTGCCCCATTGCAGCAAATCTATTAATCTTAATGTTGATATTGTCTTGCAACAGCCAATGCTATATGACTTTTTCGTTAATTAATTAATTCTTCTCCAAAAAACACGAAGAGCCCAAGAAAGTTCTCCAGGCTCTTTTTGTTATTGATATAGAGGGACTGAAGGAAATTATTCACCAGTCTCAGCAAAACGTTTAATTCTTTCACCAATCGCATCGCGAACACGCATGAACACAGCCCATTTTTCTTCTTCTGTCCCCTCTGCCTTTGCCGGATCATCGAATCCCCAATGTACGCGTTTCACATTTGGCGGGGTTACCGGGCAATGGTCTGCGGCATGACCGCATAATGTTACGACCAAATCAGCATTATTTAAAATTTCCAGATCAATCACATCGGATGTTTGATTAGAAATGTCAATTCCTGCTTCTTTCATGACTTTTACCGCGTTTGGATTTAATACGTGAGCTTCGATACCGGCGCTGTATACTTCCCACTCGTCGCCAAGATATTTTTTTGCCCATCCTTCAGCCATTTGGCTGCGGCAAGAGTTGCCAGTGCATAAGAAGTAAATCGTCTTTTTGTCTTTCATGTTCATTCCACCTTTGTTGTTAGTATGATACTGATTCGGTTTTAAAGTATTTTCGTTTAAACCATAATGCTACGTTGACCAATGCAATCATGACAGGCACTTCCACAAGTGGTCCAATGACAGCTGTAAATGCTGCACCAGAATGGATCCCAAACACGCCAACAGCTAGAGCAATCGCTAACTCAAAGTTATTGCTGCCGGCTGTAAAGGCAAGTGTGGTGGTGACAGGGTAGCTCGATCCAATTTTCTTCACTAAGAAGAAGGAAACGAAAAACATCAATACAAAGTATATGAACAATGGAATGGCGACTCTCACTACATCCAACGGCAAACTTACGATAGCGTCTCCTTTTAAAGAGAAATAATGATAATCGTAAACAATAAAGAAATCAATGTAATCGGGCTGATTTTTGGAATGAATACTTTTTCATACCATTGTCTGCCCTTTGCTTTTACCAGCAGAAAGCGCGTCACCATCCCGCCAAGAAACGGAATGCCTAAGTAAATGAACACCGACTTGGCGACTTCCATCATTGTAATATGAACGACAGCACCTTCTAGTCCAAGCAATTCTGGAATGATTGTTACAAACACATACGCATAAACAGAGTAAAATAGCACTTGGAATACAGAGTTAAACGCTACAAGCCCAGCTGCGTACTCTGTATCTCCTTTCGCTAAATCATTCCAGACGATCACCATCACAATACAACGTGCCAGACCGATTAGAATGAGTCCGACCATGTATTCCGGTTTATCTGGCAAGAATATGATCGCCAATACAAACATCAATTTTGTCCAAGAGACAAAACCAATACTTTTATGTCTTTAAAGACGCGTCCCATCTCCTCATAGCGAACTTTTGCCAACGGAGGATACATCATGAAAATTAAACCAATGGCAATTGGAATCGAAGTGGTTCCTGCCTGTAAACTGTTTATTGCGTCTACAAAGCCCAGAAAGACAAATCCAAAGCCAATTTTTGCTGCCATAGCAAGGAAAATCCAAAGCGATAAGTATAGATAGACGTTTTTTCCCCGTATTTTTCATTTTCCCTCCCAATTAAATTAAAATTAATAGGTTAACAACCACAACGGAGTGTAGGGTTGGTTTCCTCAATCTTACGAATATTCTCTGTTTGATCTGGAATGTGTTGCAGAATTTCTTGAATGAAATCATATAACTCATTTTCTAGATTGAAAGAATAATAAATCCATTGCCCCCTTCTATCTTCTTTTACTAATCCTGCATCTTTTAACTTGCGTAAATGCTGACTAATAGCAGGCTGACTCATATCAAATACTTCTAGAAGCTCACAGACGCAACACTCGCGTTTCTTTAAAATGGCCATAATCGTTAAACGTGTTTTATCACCGAGTAGCTTTAAAACGTGTGCTGCTTTTTCTATTTCCACCACCGCTTTTTGCATTTGGAACACCCCTATACAGGTTATATAAATATTTGCTTATATATCAATCAAAAAAAGACGATACTTTATGGTTCATCGCACACTAAAAAATGTCTTTTCATACCCACGACATGAATACTGTTTAGTATTATCATTTCCTTATCTTCAATAAACATATAACAATATACTTATATAAATCAACGGAAAATACGATTTTTAACATAATCTTTATAATTGACCCGAAAGTATGAAAGAAATTTTTAAAGTCAGTGCAAATAACTTCAGGCGAAACAGAAATTTTCGCTGTTTCGCCTGTATGAAAATCAAGTTACAGTCAAGTGATGCTCAACTTTACTGAACCTTCCGACCAGCTCCCCCAATATTTTCAAATCATTATGGATATTCTTCTGTAGCTGCTGTTGTACGTGCTACTGTTTCTCCCAGTAATTTTGCTACGATGTATAAAGACATATCGATTCCAGCTGACACTCCAGCAGAAGTTAGAATTTTGCCTTCATCCACAAATCGGACATTTTGAACTACTTCAATGTCCTTATAATTAGATTTCATGTATTCAATCGCAAATGAATGTGTAGTTGCCTTTTGCCGGATAATAGACCTGCTTCTGCCAACAATAGTGCACCTGAACATACCGATGCAACCATGCCGCCAGACTTGTGAAAATTTGAAACCTATTTAAGGCAGCTTTTGATTTTTGAAACATGACCTGATTGCAAATAATGGTCCTCCCTGACAACTTAGTTTACACGGCTTGAATTGCAAAAATTTGCACTTTTCATATCGATTGTTCTCGATCATCTTTTGTTCCCGCACGTACATACGCTTCAACATGCTTTCGATCTAGCAGAACTATTTTGATGATTTGATTTACTGATATCACCTCTTGACTACATTTTTATACATTATACCGGTGATGGGTTAAAATACAATTAATTATGAGGAAAAAATAAAACGTTAAAATTCCCTACTTTTTTAAGAAGCCAATACTATGTTTAAAACAAGAAGCTGTTGAACAATAACCCATGTCAACAGCTTCCTTCATCTATATAAAATTAAAAGAGGGGGAACAATTGTTAATCGCATTTTCTTATGCGAGACTGGATTTTACTAAAACTTTATAGAAGATCTCGATTCAAGCAATGCTTTGAAACGAATCATCATTTTGTTAAGACACTATGTTCAAAAATCCCGCAATAAATGCCTCCGTTTAGCTTATCGTTTATCCAAAAAACTGGCTAAACGGCTGCCGCTAATTTGAATAATGGAAACTAAAATGATCATGATAACAACTGTAGCAAGCATAATATCCGGTTGATAACGATAATAGCCATTTCGAACGGCAAAATCTCCGAGACCGCCTGCGCCAACAACACCCGCTATGGTAGAATAAGATATTAAAAGAATAATAATATTAGATAAGCTGACTACCATTCCTGCTCTCGCTTCAACAAACATTACTTTCCATATAATTTGAAATATATTAGCTCCCATTGAAATAGCTGCTTCGATGACCCCTTTATTTACTTCCACTAAAGATTGTTCTATTAGTCTGGCGAAATAAGGAATAATAGCGATCGAAAGCGGTACAGAGGCAGGAACCGTTCCAACGGATGTTCCTACCAACAGCCGAGTAAACGGAATGACAGCTACGATTAAAATTAATAATGGAAATGCGTTAATTAAATTCACTAATGAATTTAAAATATTGAAAATATGCGGCTGTTCTAATAATTGCCCTTTTCTTGTTAAAAACAGAATCGTTCCTAAAGGAATTCCAAATAGTATGCCAGCTGTTACTGAAATACCTACCATAATGGCTGTTTGCTTAGTGGCTTCTATTATATCAGGAATTTGTTGAATGATGTTTTCAAACATTTAGGATCATCCTTTTGTCCTTATTAAATATTAATTTAGCAATATCAGACTTAGGATTATATTGATTGTCTGATAACGAAAATTCCTCTAAAATACTTCCTTTTTCCATTACGGCTACTTTATTGCAAATTTTTCTCACTACATCCATTTCATGTGTAACAATAACCATCGTTATATTTAGCTCTTGATTAATTTTCTTTAAAAAGGATAGAATATTATCCGTTGTTTGTGGATCTAAAGCTGATGTAGGCTCATCACATAACAAAATTTTCGGGTTCGTTGCCAAAGCTCTTGCGATGGCAACTCTTTGTTTTTGTCCCCCGCTTAAATTAGAGGGGTATTGATTTGCTTTATCTTCTAATTGAACTATGGAAAGACATTCTTCTATTATACTTTTACGTTTAACGGATGGTATTCCGGCAATTTCTAATGGAAAAGATACATTGTCATAAACCGTTTTATTATGAATCAAGTTAAAATGTTGAAATATCATGGAAATCGATTGTCTCATATGCCGCAGCTCTTTCTTCTTTAAAGCCATTATATTTCTTCCTTCAATAAGAACCTCCCCTTCATCAGGCTTTTCAAGGAGATTGATTGTACGAAGCAGAGTTGACTTTCCTGCTCCGCTAAATCCGATAATCCCATAGATATCCCCTTTTTCCACTTTTAATGATACGGATTTAATTGCTTCCAATTTCTCATCTTTTTTAATTTGATAAGTTTTCTTTATATTTTTTAAATGTATCATTTGTGACAGCCCCCATTATTCAAATACTGGGATTATGTCCCCATGGAATGTTTCCTCAATGAATTTTTTAACCTCCGGTGTATGCAAAACCTTTTTTAATTTTTGGATTTTTTCGTCATTTTGGTTGTCTGGTCTAGTCGTGATAACGCCTATAAATTCAGAGCTAGAGTCTTCCGCAAGCAGCGCATCTTTTAAGTGAAGACCAACTGCTGTTTGATATCCTCCTAAAATAAAAGCTAAATCTACATCATCAAGAGATTTTGCTGACATTCCTTGATCTAATTCGATAATTTTGAAATTTCTTTTGTTTTCAATGATATCTTTTTTAGTTGCTTGTAATCCTACCCCTTCTTTCAATTTAATGAATCCATGTTTTGCTAAGAAATCAAGCGCTCTTCCGTTATTGGAAGGATCCTGCGGTATACTGATGGTTGCCCCGTCAGGAACGTCTTTTATGTCTTTATAACGCTTTGAATAAAGTCCGGAAGGCCAAGCAAGTACTTTAATCGCTGCAACTAAATTAGTTCCATGCTGCTTGTTGTAAGCTTCCATATAAGGAATATGTTGAAAAGCGTTCGCATCAACACTTTTGTCATGAACGAGCTCATTAGGCTGAATAATGTCATTTACATATTCAATTTTTAAATCTATACCTTCCTCTTTCAACTTAGGTTTTATAAATTCAAGTATTTCTGGAAAACCATTAAACGAAGGATTCGTTGCTATTACTAATGTATCTTTATCTTCACTGGCATTAGTAGCTTTTCCACAACCGCTTATTAGTACCATTAAGCAAATTATGTAAAACAAATAAGAAAGTCTTTTCATTTTGTCTTCTCCCCCAAAATCATTTATTATTGTTATTTCTTTTATTTTTTCTGGATGATGCATCTTTTTAGTTTATCCCTAATCCAACAAATTTTTCCCGATCATTTCTCGCGCGATATGATTGATGGTCCCATGGCGATGCCTGCTCGGGCATCTCGATATAATCTTTCCAAAGTTCCTTCACGGTAACCGAATCCGCCGCTGATATCAAGTCCTATTTGTGCAATCTCATTGGCTGCATCGGAAGCTAGGACTTTGAATTCAAGTAAAGAATTTTTCAGCTCTTCTGGAGCGTATTTTTCTCCACTTTCTAACCATTCATCCAATTGAGAAGCTAAATCCTTCTGCCAGGCTTGCAGGCTGTCCTTTAAAATTTTCGCTTTTGCTAGCTGGCTGCGAATAACTTGATAATCGCTTAATGCCTTATTGACATCCTGATGAACTTTCCGCTTAGCATATGCAAGTGTTTCATCCAAAATCCCGATAGCGGTTCCTGTCCATGTTGCCCCTAGACCAATCAGGTAAGCGATACCGTTTTGAACAATTTCTTTTCCCTCACCTTCTTCACCTAAACGATCCTTTTTATCTACAAAAACATTACGAAGGGTAAGCGAAGAGCTGTGATTTCCACGCACTCCCAGCGCTGCCCATTCTCCAGCTTCTATCCCTTCTTGATGACCGTCCACAATAAAATAAGTAATGTCATCTGGTGATTTAGCATTTGGTGTTTTTGTTTGGAATACATAAAAATCCGCAAATCCACTGCTCGTGGTGAAAGATTTTTGAGCATTAATAATGTACCCGTCATCCGTTCTTACAGCTTCACTTATGTTGTACCAGTAATGTCCTCCTGTTGCTCCTTCGCTGGTTGAAGTTGTACCAAACTTTCCACTGCGAATCGGTTTCAACCACCGTTCCCATTGATCTTCATTTCCATGAGAGTATATCGTGCGGGCTGCCTCTACATGCATAGTGTAAATAAGTGCAGTGGAGGGACATGCCTTCGCTATTTCCTGAACAACAATTGCAAAGGCAGAATAGTTCAATCCCAATCCCTCTAATTTTTCTGGAAGTAAAATACTGTTAAACCCCTCTTTTGCAAGAACGGCGATATTTTCACTTGGAAATTCTTTGCTTCTATCAATACGATCTGCATTGGGACGGATAACTTTATCCACAATTTCACGAATTTTTTCACGTACTTGACCGAGTGTTAACGTGATAGGATTTTCATTTTCAGAAATAATTCTTGACATAAGCTTTCATCCTCCCTATATAAATGATGGTTTTTCCAGCCCATCCTCACTTTTTCTCGAGGAAAGGTGAAAACTACAGCATTTGCTCAAGTTTTTAGGCGTTCAGGGCCTTCAGATTATCCCTTAATGTTCCGTTTTCAACATATTCTGTCCTTGCCAAACCGCGTTTTTGTAAAATTGGCACCACCAACTCAACAAACTCTTCCAGTGAGCCGGGCAAGTAAGCTGGACTTAACAGAAAGCCGTCTCCTCCTACTTCCTTCATTGTCTCTTCCATCCAATTGGCTACTTGCTCTGGCGAACCAACTAACTGTGGAGTCATGACGCCGCGACCATGTAACATCCCAGCCTCACGAATGGTTATATTTTTAGAGCTACTATGTTTATAAGCGTCAATCATTCCTTGAATACCAGGCACTTTTAAATCAGCAATTAATTCGTCCAGTCCGTGTTTGGATAAATCGTAGCCCAAGTGACCGGACAAGATCGTTACCCCTGCTTCAGCAGGAACGAGAGAATTGTGGAGTGCAGCTTTCGCACGGGCAATTTCCTCTGTTTCTCCAACAAATACTTGCAATCCAAAACAGACTCTGACATCATCCGGATCGCGCCCAGCTTTCACTGCTCCTTCTTTCAAACGATTGTAATAAACCTTCATTGCTTCGCGATCAGGCTGAAGAGTAAAAATAAGTTCGGCATGTTTAGCGGCAAATTGGATTCCGCGTGATGATTGTCCAGCCTGAAGGATAACCGGGCGCCCTTGCGGGGAACGATCGATATTCAATGGGCCTTTGCACTTGAACCATTTTCCTTCGTGATTGATCGGATGCACTTTTTCCGGATCGGCAAATATGTTATTTTCTGCATCCATAACGATTGCATCCGGCTCCCAGCTGTCCCATAATTTGTAGCAAACCTCCATATACTCTTCTAGCCGATCATAGCGCTGATCGTGGGATAAATGATACTGTTCAACACTCAACCCAAGGTTTTCAGATGCATTCTTATGAAAAGCAGTGACAACATTCCAGCCGACACGTCCACGTGACAGGTGATCCAAGGTGGCCAGTTTGCGTGCTAAAATGTATGGTGGATAACCTGCCACCGAAAACGTCATGGTCAGGCCAATATGCTTTGTTACCGCACCCATAAATGCCATTAAAACTGACGGTTCATAACAAGGCACTTGCGAGGCATAGCGAACGGCACTTTTGTAGCTGTTATGCCTTCCGTATCGGCAAAAAATACTGCATCAAGTTTGCCTCTTTCGGCGATTTGGGCAACCTCTTGCCAAATCTCCGGACGATTCCATTGAAAAGCATTCGTCATCGTCATATTCCACGGATGCTTCCATGTCGCGCTGCTGTGATGAGTTACAGGCGGCATCATATATTGAAGCAAATGCATTTTCTTCTTTTTCATGAGCGGTTTCCTCCCTACAATTCATTCCAATCATATTGCGTTCTGGCCAAAATTTTTATTGCCATGACCACCTGTACCGATAACAAGGAAGTTCTTTATTCGGTAAAGCGTGAATATTGTATTAAAATAATTTCTGTACTATTTTGAAAAGAAAAAAGATTTTGATATTATTATCCGGAATTTTTCAGCACCTCCTCGTTCAAGACCTACCCGCCCATAAGTAAGGCTGTTTTGCTCTCTTTTTTATGGAGTTCGCTCATACAACTCTCCTTATGAATCCATGCGAAAAAAATTTGTGATGTTTTTTTCCTCAACATGCCGAATTAACTCAACTGTCTCCATACCATTCAGTTGCTTTGCTCTCTAAGATAATGGGTACATCGAATTGTAAATCTCATTTTTTCAGACAGCTTTTGCTTTTAGCTGCAATCAAGGCGGCTTTCCCTACGTTAAGTAAATATTCATGTTCAGATGCTACATTTATAGCAGCCATACCTGATCCACCGAAATAAGCGTTGGCTAAAGAGTTAGGACAGCCATTAATTGGACGACTTCTTCTTCAACACACTGGTGAACTTTATGATCAGGCAAAATATTTCGATAACATTATTGAAAAATCATCCGTTAGCTTAAATCGTGCGTTTTGATCAAGAAATAAACCATCCCCGCTAAGCTGCGGGCTCTCGTCCTATTCAACCATCTGCTGTTGCGAAACGGTCAATCGTCACTACCATTCTTGCAGCTATGGTAGAAGATCAAGCCCCGGCCGAACTGTAACAAGAAATTTCAGTTTTTCCATAAATTAAAGGCAAAAATCCTCGCATCTTCACTTGATTTCCCATTGGGATTAAGCCCCCAATATAGTCAAACTCATTTTGTGGTCGGAACGATTTATTTTAAATATGTAATTTAATTTGCGAATCAAACAGTATATGCTCCATAGATCATGTCTAGAGCACCAAGCATCGGAAAAACGAAAAGAGGCTCTCAACTCAAATGAATATTTCCATTGAATTGAGAGCCTCTAGTAATCCAGTCGGCATGTTTATTTTTGAAATAAAGGAAACTATTTATATATTCCGAAAAATCTTTAGTAAATATATTAAATAAATTAAACATATGTGTCAAGTTTGATTTTTATTTTTTCTTTCTCGATTATCCCCCTCACATAATATAGTTTCACAAAGCTTTTTCAAATGCGCTTCAAACTGTTTTATCTTTTCTTGATGTCTCTTTGAAATTCCTCATGCTCGACATGTCTAGATATTCGATTGACTTAAAATTTAAGTTATCATATAGTTCGTAAACTGGGCGCTTGAGAGAAAAGTAATTAACAATACCACTTTTGCTTCTCCGGTTGTTTCATCATCTGTATCGTTTGCAACATGATTTCCTTTCTTGCAAAGGGTAATAAACATTTCATGTAGTTAATAATCAAGCAGTCTTTGTAATGAATGTATTGATTGGTTTCTCTAGTATTTCCAAGAGCCAAAATAATTTTGCAAACATATTTCCGAACGAGTGGAACATTATTAAAATTGAATTGGGGTCTTTTGTTACGTTCTTCCGTATTCTTTACATAGATTGACTAATATGTCTCATTTACAAGCGAAAAAATTATTTAGTCCGCTAAATATCAACGCTTATTGTATACTATCATTATTCATTTATTGTAATCGTAGTTTTAGATTCACAATAAAAAAAGGAGTAGTTCCATGGGTGATATTAAATTATTTCGTATAAATGGAGAACATGTAAGTGAATTGGAAGGCACATCTCTGACAATTGAAAAATCGCTGCAAACCCTTATTGAGCGTAATCTTGAAACATTTTTAGGTGTTCGGTTTTTAGCATCAGAATATTCTACTGGTAAGACACATGGCGGCAGAATCGATACATTAGGTATTGATGAAAATAACTCTCCAGTTATTATCGAATATAAACGAGCTGTCAATGAAAATGTCATTAACCAAGGATTATATTATCTGGACTGGCTGTTGGATCATAAAGCAGAATTCACTCTTATGGTAATGCGCAAATACGGTAATGACTTGGCTGACGCAATTGATTGGACGAATCCGCGCTTATTATGTATTGCGGGTGGATTCACAAAATATGACGAACATGCTGTTCAACAAATAAATCGGAACATTGAGTTGTACCAGTATAAGTTTTATAAAGATGGATTTCTTTTGCTCGATTTAGTAAATGCAACAACTGCACAACCATTACTGGAAGTTGAAAACCATATTAACTCATCGAAGCCCGGATATAAGACAGTCTCCGAATATCTGGAACAATCCAGTACAGAATTAAAAGACCGGTTTGAAGCAATAAAAGCATATATTATGGCACTAGGCGATGATGTACAAATGGCTGTATTAAAATACTACATAGCCTTTAAGCGCATTAAAAATTTTGTCTGCTTAGAAGTGCATCCTCAGACAGAAAAAATCGTCTTATTTTTAAAAGTGAATCCAGATGAAATTGAACTCGAGCCAGGATTTAGCCGTGATGTTCGAAATATCGGTCATATCGGAACAGGGGATTTAGAAGTCAGTATTTATAATGATGAAGATTTTGAAAAGGCAAAGCGACTTATTCATATGAGCTATGATAGAAGTTAAAAATCGCCGGTAATTATTATACTTGGCGATTTTTAAGTGTTTTTCAATATATTATATTTATAATTGTTTTCACTAATATCTTTTTAACCTTTCCTTCGTAATATACCCCAACCTTTAGCTGATAAAATATGACTAATAATACCTTAATTTTCTACTTTAAAAATTTGGTGTTAATTTGCGTTTAACTTCTTCTAATTAAATAATGCTCAGTCTAAAAATATAGTAAAATTTATTTTATGCACTTTTTTCCATGATACAATTCCAATAAAAAGTGTTTATTAAGAAGAGACAGGAATTGTCAAAACATATAGGTGGAGCAGATTTTTGAAGGAATTTGCGGACGAAAGCAGTGATGATACTCTACATATATTTAGCAAAAAGGCAGTGTTAGAATATGAATAGCTGGAGGGAATCTTGTGAATCAAACTTTAAAGAAACAACCTGTTGCGTTTGTTACAGGGGCTTCAAGCGGCTTTGGATTGCTGACAAGTGTAGCACTTGCCGGCGAAGGCTACCGCGTGCTGGCTTCAATGAGAGATTTGGATAAGAGAGGACGATTGAAAGCGGCGGCCAAAGAAGCAGGTGTCACAGACCGGATTGAGATTATCCAACTAGATGTAAACGATTTTTCCGCAGCGGAAACTGTGATTCAGAATGTGATTGAAGAATACGGCCAAATTGATCTGTTGGTAAACAACGCGGGGTATGCAGCGGGAGGATTTACGGAGGAGCTTGCTGTTGAAGAATGGCGTCGGCAATTTGAAACGAATTTTTTCGGTTTGGTGGCAGTAACAAAAGCTGTTTTGCCGTCGATGAGGGCACGCAGAAGCGGCAAGGTTGTGAATATAAGCAGTATCAGCGGACGAATCGGATTCCCTTCTATGGGACCTTACGTGGCATCAAAGTTTGCGGTGGAAGGATTCAGCGAGTCTTTGCGTTTAGAGATGCTGCCGTACGGTGTTCATGTCGTTTTAATTGAACCGGGATCCTATAAAACGGAAATCTGGTCAAAAGGGCTGGATGCGGTATCGGTCAATCCGGATTCTCCTTATGTTAAAGAGATGGAGAAAATTTTGAAATATGTCAACCATGTTGCTGACACGGCACCCTCTCCGTATGAAGTGATCCAACAGATTGTACACGTGGCAAAGTCTCCTTATCCGAAATTGCGGTATCCGGTTGGCAAAGGCGTGAAATTAGGAATTGTCTTGAAAAATATATTGCCGTGGAAGTGGTGGGAGCGGATGGTGACAAAACGTCTTTGGGAGAGATCGTGATGCTGGGACATTAGTTCAAAAATATAGAGGTGAAGAGTCGGAGTTTACGGTTCAGTAAAATTATAGTTTGATGATATTTTTTGTCACTTCACTAATGGGAAGGGATTGAATTTGTTGAACAGTTTAAGATTAATTAAGGTGAACCGTATCACAAGTAATAGTAAAAATTTCTTAATAGGCAAGCCAATCAGGCTTGTCTTTTACATTAAATAAGCCGGCTTTGGTTTTTTTGATACAATGATGCTCGCCTTACTTTAAATGAAAAGTGCAAGTTTTTTCACGATTTTCGTGATTTACCTTGCACTTTTCATAATTCTATCCCCTCGTGGAGAACGATCAGTTATTTGCCCGTTCGATTTGCGTATTCTGAACCTGCCGGATAGCGATCTCCCGCAATCTCGATCTTCGAGAGCGCGTCGTTCAAATCACTTAGCTCCTCGGGAGTCAGCACAACGTCCAATGCGCCAAGATTTTCATCCAGCCGCTCCAATTTGCGCGTGCCGGGAATCGGAACAATCCATGGCTTCTGGGCAAGCAACCATGCGAGTGCGATTTGAGCCGGTGTTGCGTTTTTCTCTAGAGCAACCTTCTTGATTAGTTCGACCAAAACCTGATTTACTTCGAGATTCTCCGATTTGAAGCGAGGAACAATACTGCGGAAGTCGGAGCTAACGAATGTTGTATTCTTATCAATTTTTCCAGTAAGGAAGCCCTTACCCAGCGGGCTGAACGGAACGAAACCGATTCCGAGTTCCTCGAGCGTAGGGAGCAGTTCTTCTTCAGGGCTTCGCCACATCATTGAGTATTCACTCTGAACTGCAGTGAGCGGCTGAACCGCGTGTGCACGGCGAATCGTGTGCACCCCTGCTTCAGAAAGTCCCCAATGCTTAACCTTACCTTCTTTGATTAGGTCTTGCACTACTCCGGCTACTTCCTCAATCGGTACATTTGGGTCAACACGATGCTGATAGTACAGATCAATAGCTTCAACTTTTAGGCGTTTGAGCGAGCCTTCGACGGATTGCCTAATGGTCTCCGGCTTGCTGTCAAGCACCTGTTTGCCATTGATCATTTTAATACCAAATTTTGTGGCGATGACCACCTTCCCCTTGAATGGGGCAAGCGCTTCACCTACCAACTCCTCATTCACATATGGACCATAAACTTCAGCAGTGTCGAAAAAAGTAACACCCCGGTCAATCGCCGCATGGATCAGCGAAATCATCTCTTTCTTGTCTGATGCCGGACCATAACCATAACTCATTCCCATGCAACCAAGCCCGATCGCCGACACTTCCAGACCACTTTTCCCTAATAAACGTTTTTGCATGGTTGTTCTCCTTTCTACTGCCCTTATTTGGGCGATGATTGGTTACAAAGTAAAGCCTGCTCCTTAATCTTTCGGATCGCATCATTGAATCCGTCGGGGGTGCCGCTGGATCCTGCGAGACGGTCCACCTTCACCTCGTCGATGCGCTTCCCGACGACGACCGCCGGGACCGCGTCGGCGAAGCGGCGCTGCAGGTCGAGGGAGGTCGGGTTCGTCGCATGAGGGGTCACTTTGACGGCGGTGATGACGTCGTCGACCAAAGTTACAGTCACGGTGATGGATGAGGGCAGGCTCCCGTATTGGCCGGTCGCCGTATATTCGCCGTCTTCGTAGGTGCAGTCTTTACTTGTTGCCGATCTTGAACAGTTGACGCTGCCATTCAAGGTGATCGTCGGGCGCTCGGCAGCCATATCCGTCGTCCCGGATGAAGTCATGACCGTGGATACGGAGACTGCTGCCACCGTGACGATAAAACTCTTGCTCAAGGGAATCATACTCTTATCCTCTCCTTTCCTTGCGAGTTGATCACTTACGTGAAAAGCTCGCCGTCGAAGCTCTGCGAGATTTCGGCACGGCCGTCGGCAAACATCCGCACGTACGAGAACCGGAAGAACTTCGCTAGATGATGCCCGCTTGTGAAAAAGAGTGCCGTCGCCAGTCCATCGGCGGTCGCGGTCTCGTCGGCGACAACCCACGTCGCGACCACATCGCGTACAGGGATGCCCGTTCGGGCATCAAGTACGTGGTGCAGCCCGTCACCCCAGGCGCGTCTGTTGACCGCAGATGCGCACAAGGCCCGGTTTTTCAGGTTAGCTGCGCCTACCACCAGACTGGGGTCGAACGGGTGCTCAAGCCCGACCCGAAGGACGGAATCCCCCGAATGGCGGAGGTCGCCGCTGCCGTCGACAACGAACTCGGTGAATCCGCCCTCGCGGAGGATCTCGGAGACGATGTCCACGAGATACCCCTTCCCCGCCGCTCCGACATCGATCACAAGCGGGCGCCGTGTCACAATTAACGTGCCGTCCCGGAGAATATCCTTCGACCAGGTCACTCTCTCCCGAGCGTGTGCCTCGGCTCGGACAAACTCCGACGCGGACGTGAGCGAATACGTTCGGTCGTAGCCGAGAAGTTCGAGGTCACGGCCAACGAGCGGGTCTACGGCACGTGCGGTAGCGATGTGTAGCCGATCATAGAGATCGAAAAGAGCGACCGAGTCGTCCGGGAAGACGAAGCGGCCACCGTTAGAGGCGGCAGCAACTCGGGAAACGAGGGAGTCCTGACGGAACCGCGAGTACGTGGCGTCGAATTGTTCGATTCGTTCGAGAATGCGCTGCTTCAACTGAAAGTCTAACGGCTCGCGGGTCTCGATCTCCCATCGGGTTCCGATGGCTTCGAACGTGAAGACGAACCTGCCGTTCCCGTCATCCGCTCCGTGAGCCGAATTGTACCTGATGTTCGTGGATAACTTTTTCTCCATGCTCTTGCTAACGAACGAGCAAGGCCGACTTCCTAATTTACGTTTTTGCATTATTTATCTTCCTTTGTTGACATCTGTTGACATCCAATTTACCGCTCTTGACGCGTAGGACGAATGATCATCTCGTTAATCGCGACGTCAGATGGTTGTTCAATTGCAAAGGCAATGGCACGAGCAATACTGTCGGCATAGATCGCACCTTTATAAATTTCATCAATGCTAGGTTTTAGGTCCGGATCTGTGACTGAATTTATTAATTCCGTAGCAACCGCCCCCGGCGAAATGATCGTTGAACGTATGTTGTTGCCGAGCTCTTCTTTACGTAGACCTTCAGAAATTGCGCGCACAGCAAACTTCGTTGCGGCATAGACAGTACTTCCAGCCCCGACAACGTGTCCAGCGACTGAAGAAACATTAATAATGTGCCCTTCTTTTCTTTCTCTCATAGAAGGAAGGACAGCCGCAATGCCATACAGTACGCCTTTGATGTTGACGTCAATCATCCGATTCCAATCATCCACTTTTTTCTTATAAAGGAACGAATGTGGCATGATTCCGGCATTGTTTATTAACACATCAATTTTTCCAAACTCTTTTAGAGCATACGCAGCCAGTTCTTCCATTTGTTCATACGAAGTGACATCGGTCACTTTATAAATAGCTTGCCCCCCACTGTTTTTGATTTCTTCTTGTAGTTTCTTCAATCGGTCCTCACGGCGAGCTGCAAGCACTAATTTCGCACCTCTCGAAGCGAGTTCCTTTGCAGTCGCTTCTCCAATCCCGCTAGAAGCACCCGTTATAATGACCACTTTATCTTGAATATTAGACATAACAACACGATCCTTTCTAACACATATTGAATGAGAAATGAGTGACTTTCCCGTATCCAACTTCCTATACATAATAAACATCATCAATAAATTAATATACATCATTATAAACAACCTCATGGTGCCCGCAATGGTTAGGTGAATACGGTTTGTCCATTAGTGAACAAATGGCCGATAATTGATCATAAATTTTAGTGTATCCATGAAAGTACACAATAGTTTAGCGTGCCTTATTGTAAACTTATTCACATCCAAGTTTGTTTACGCCCAAGCTTCAACGAACTTCTGGGGATGATAGCCGATAAAGCGTCAACTGAACATCAGGTTTGTTTAGAAATCCATTAAGTGCAAAACATTATTCAAATTTAAAACTCCATTTCAAGAATTGGATAAAAGGACAAGCCAAGTCAGCATCCCCCCTTCTCCGCATTTCAGTTTGTTGTGTGGTATAAAAGCACTAAATATCAAGTTTACGGTTACAAAGCCATTTCACGATTTCAGGATCGTTATGGGAAAAGAACAAGCTTTTTTTCGTATCTAACGCTGCAATGCTCTCCATATCCTCTTGACTTAATTCAAAGTCAAAGATATGAAAGTTTTCAATGATCCGTTCTTTATGAACAGACTTTGGAATGGCCACAATTCCTCTTTGTGTCAACCAACGCAAAATGACTTGAGCAACGGATTTACGATGCTTCTCAGCGATGGATACTAAAACTTCATTTTGGAAAATGTTATTTCTCCCTTCGGCAAAAGGCGCCCAAGACTCGATCTGTACATTGTGCTCTTTCATAAATTGGGCACTCTCGACCTGTTGGCAGAAAGGATGCGTTTCAATTTGATTGACGGCAGGAGTGACTTCATGATGGATGATCAAGTCGATCAGACGATCCATCTGGAAGTTGCTCACTCCAATGGCCCTAATTTTCCCCTCACGGTACAATTCCTCCATCGCACGCCAGGAGCCATAAACATCGCCAAAAGGCTGATGAATCAAATACAAATCCAAATAATCAAGTTGCAATCTTTCCAATGACCTTGCAAATGCTTTTTTTGTGCTCTCGTAGCCGACATCTTGAATCCATAGCTTTGTGGTCACAAATATGTCTTCTCTTGGGATTCCACTCCGTTTAATGGCTCGACCAACCGCTTCCTCATTTTGATAAGCGGCAGCGGTATCAATCAAACGATAACCCGTCATAAGGGCGTCATACACGCATTGTTCACATTCGTTTGGATCGATCTGATAGACACCGAAACCAAGAATTGGCATCTCAACTCCGTTGTTCAAAATGACCTTTTCCACGTAAAATCTCCTCCTGTTTTTATAAATCAATATTCCTTTATTAAAGCAGAAATATGGTATACGAAGATTGGATGGTTCTGTCTTTTTTACATCATCTATTGTGTTCATTGTTGGACAGTTGAGAATGACCAAGCACGACCGAAGGAAACGACTGCAATGATGGCAGCGATCGCGACGGAGACGGCACTGATCCAAGTAATCGCCATGATTGACAAGCCTCCTACGGTGATCCCCCCGATGCCAGCACCTGTGGCAAACCCGAGCTGTACAAAGGAACTGTTCAGACTGAGCACGATCCCAGAGGCTTCCGGCGCAAGCGAGATCAGGTTAAAGTTTTGGGTCGGCCCGAACGTCCAACAAGCGAGTTCCCAAATCATGAGCAACAGGATGGCGACGATAGTCCATCCGGAGCCAACTGACAGTAACACCAAAGCAAAAGCTTGAACGACCATGGATATGATAAGAGTGCGGAAGGTGCCGATCCGATCCGCTAAGAAGCCGCCAAATCTCGAACCGATCACGCTCGCGATCCCCATAGCAAAGAGAATGACACTGATTTTCCGTTTCATCTCTGGCATGACGGTAGCTAAATAGGAGGTGATATACGTATCGACAATCGAAAAACCAATAAACACAAAGAACGTGACTCCAAGAGCAGCCGCGATCCGCGGATTCTTCACAAAAGCAAGTGGCTTACCCAGAGGGACGGACGTTTCACCTTCCATGTCTGGAATCGTCCTTGCGACGGCGAAGATGGCCAGCAGACTGAAGATGCCGATAACCCAGAAGATCGTCTTCCAATCATATGTCTCTGCGAGAACGCGCCCAATAGGGACACCGAATACGAGAGAGGAGCCGAAGCCCATTGCGACATTAGACATCGCTCCGCCCTGACGTCCGGGAGGAGCCAACTTCGCGGCAACGGCATAGGCGGTAACGACAAAGACGCCCGTTCCGATCCCTAGTACAACACGGGAAGCCATCAGAAAGCCGAACCCCGGGAGAAGGAGTGTCAAAACGATGCCCAGTAAAATAATAGAAAGAGCCAGCAACAATTGACTGCGCTGATTCATCTTGGCCATCGCCACCATGACAATGGGCGTGCCGATCGCGTTCCCGAGCGCAAATACGGTAATAAGCTGTCCCGCTGTCGCTACCGCTACGCCGACGGAAGCAGCGATTTTATCTAGCATACCTACGATCCCGAACTGTGAAGTGCCCACAAAGAAGCTGATCAGGGTCAACATGTAAATCTTCCAAGCGTTATTCATAGTATCCGATCCCCTCCTTTCACTTTGAAATTTTTTAGCGATCATAAAAGAGTGAAAAACCTTACGCATGTTTATTATGCAACAAATGAAAAAACGAACGGTATCATGATCGTCTCAAATGATTGCCTAATCCTCTCACAGCCACTTACGCAACAGACGAATATGCATTAAAATGGAACTAGCAAGAATAAAGAAGCAAGGAGGATTTTATGTCTGAACAAATTTATAAACAGCAAGATGAGCTCGCCAAGCTGATTGAACGTCACACAGGCCAAGACGGTATTCACACGACCGTTATTCCGTCTTTATTTTTCTCTCGTCATTCTACTGTTACAGGACCAAATCACGGTGTTCATAATCCTTCCTTATGCATTGTCGTTCAAGGTGAGAAGCAGGTATGGCTGGCACAGGAGCACTTTACGTACGGTCCCGCCGATTACCTTGTTGCATCCGTTGACTTGCCCGTTATCGCCCAAATCACGAAAGCCACTTACGATGTTCCGTATTTGGCTTTAAAACTTGAATTTAGACCGGGTCAAATTTTAGAGCTTTTAAGTGATTCTGAAATTCAAGTTGGCCTGAAAGAAAATACGAAGCGAGCTATGTTTGTCAGCCCTATGGAGTTATGTATGTTGGATGCGGTAATCAGACTGGTTTGTTTGCTAGACAACCCGAAAGATATCCCTGTGCTTGCTCCTATTTACACGAAGGAAATACTCTATAGGGTTCTGCAAGGACAACATGGGGGAATACTGAAACAAATGGCCATAGAAGGGAGCTATACCTATCGAATCAGAGACGTGATCGAATATATCAAAAATCACTATAATCAGTCTTTTAAAGTTGAGGAGCTTGCGGAAATCGCAAATATGAGTGTTTCTTCACTTCATCGGCACTTTAAAGAGGTAACGGCTATGAGCCCGATTCAGTTCCAAAAACAACTAAGGCTGCAGGAAGCGCGACGCCTGCTATTAACCGAGTCAACAGATGCCGCTGATGTCGCATTCCGAGTCGGCTATGAAAGTCCATCGCAATTCAGCCGTGAATATTCCCGCATGTTCGGTTTTCCACCTAAAGAAGATATCAAGCGCCTGAGGGAGGAATATGACCAAAGGGCCAACGCATGACTCCTTGCTCAACGGGGGATTAAACTGCGTATTCATATGGTCATTTTCTAGTTTCTCAAGGGAAACAGAATAAGTCGAGAGTTAATGAGGCTGCCCCAAAAGGTCGTAAAGCGACTTTTTGAGTCCAGCCTCCTCTCACCATTCATTAGGACCAACTATTTTCGTGATACATCCAAGTCGGTATTTCAAAGTTTTACATAATTATAAGGTAGACATGTCAATAACGAATCGATAACGTACATCACTGCGGAGGACGCGCTCATACGCTTCGTCTACTTGGTCAGCACCGATCACCTCAATTTTAGGGGCAATGCCGTGTTGAGCGGCAAAATCGAGCATCAATTGTACTTCAACTAACAGGTGCGTTGAAGAAGACAATAAAAGTATGACCATTCATTCATAAGACAAATCGAATTGGAATCCTTTAAAAGCCCATAAAGTTGTAATCACAAAACTCGTAAAGACAAGAGGTAATACCTTGAATGGAGTAGTTTCATAGCTTAATCAAGACTATCCCGAATCGATCCCGTACGCCAAAAGAAGCGAAACAAGCAATTCTGTTAATTATTGTCATTCCCTTTTTCCTAAAAAATAAAGGTTAATAATTAGGTTTAATATCATTAAGCATATACACCAAATCTCTTCTTTCTAGCGATCTCATCAAATAATTGAACCCTTCTTTTGCATTCTTCAATGATTTCTGAACTAAATCCCCATTTTTCACCATAAACAACAATAAAATCTTCTATTGTAATCAAATTAGGATGTTTACTAATTGCATCATAAAAAGCACTTAATGAATCAGGACTGGTAACCATTTTAGAACACACACGCAACAGTTCTTCATCTTTTACATTCACAGCTTTAATGAATCTGTTAGGTGGATATCTCTTCTTCTTTGTTATTTTTAATCACCTCATTAATTGCTCCTCTTAAGTTATGGACTATTGGTAACTTTTTCATCGATCTCACCTTTCTTCAAAATGAAGTAGGTTTATATACCACGTATTTGGTAAATTAATACTGCGAATATGATCGCAATAATAGGTCCAAAAAACATTCTTGTCAACATCGCGAGAGGTGCGCTATCGTTATCCATGATAATTGTCGTACTTCGCTTCCTTGTATTCATTATATCTATCGCCTCCCACACAAATTTGGTAGAAATTCCCTTGATTAAAAGACATTGTTTACTGATTATTAACATTTTTATGGTTACATTCTTCTACTGTTTTTTTATTGGTACATCGGCTAAACGTAAACTTGAAATCAATTTTACGGTTGCTATCTGTTCTTCCGAATAAAGACGGTAACCATTTTCGCTTCTTATTGGATGCAGTAAATTCTCTGACTCATAATATCTTAAAGCACTTTTTAAAATACCGGTCCTTTTGGAAAAAGTTTGTATCGTTTGAACTCATCTCAATCACGTCCTTTATAATCAAAGTTACACCTTAAAGTAACTTTAAGGTCAAGAACAAAATAAAAAAGACTTGTCCTCAAGGCAAGTCTTATAATTTAAGTTGATCGAACAGTAATGAAGCCCGCTTATTTCAAAATCTTAAATCCGAATTTTTCAAAAATTTGAAACGAATCTTCTGTCTGTAGGTACTGATAGAAATCGTGAGCCTCTTTTTTATGCTTTGTGTCCTTAATGATGCCAACTGGATAAATAATAGGATCATGCATATTTGCGTCTGCAATGTCGACAATTTTTACCTTATCAGATATTTGGGCATCAGTTTTGAATACAATTCCTGCGTCCACTGTATTTGCTTCTACATATGATAATACTTGGCGCACATCCTTTGTGTATACGACTTTCTCTTTTACTTTTGGCCAAAGATTTAGCTTGGTCAGAGTTTGCTGCCCGTATTGACCTGCTGGAGTAGTTTCAGGATTTCCTAATGCAAATTGCTTAATACCGCTGTCTGCCAAAGACTGAAATCCTTTTACTGTGTCTGCTTTATCTTTCGGAACTATTAAAACGATTTCATTTCCTAACAAGTTTTTACTCTCTTCTTTGTTAATCAATCCTTTGTCTACGAGTGGACGAAACTTATTTTCAGCAGCCGAGAAAAATAGGTCTACCGGCGCTCCTTGTTCGATTTGCTGTTGCAATGCACCAGAACTTCCAAAGTTAAATGTAATTTTTATATTTTCATGTTCTTTTTCATACTTTTTCTGAATTTCCGTTAAGGCATCTTGTAAGCTTGCGGCTGCTGAGATGGTTAATTGTACTGTCTGTTTATCCTCTGTCTTCTTTGATTCCTGTTTTTCTCCCTCGTTTGTACAACCAAAAATAAAAAAGATTGAAGCACACAAAAACATGATCATGATCATGCGAATAGAATGCTTCATGCTTTCTCTCCCCCTTCTATTTTTAATCTAATATAAAACTTATTATAATTTCTTATAACTATTTTGTATAGTATATAATTAATTTATATAAAATATAATTATATAGAATAGTAAAGTGTCTCCGTTCATGGATAGAAAAAACACATTTTGTTCAGTGCAATGAAAAAAAACCATAAGGTGCTTTTTAATCGGCCTTGCCAATACCGCCTTTTCAATAAATGCTTTTATCAGCTTTTACTTTATCTACTTTATCTACGTTTTCGATTCTTTTTTCAAACCATCCAATCTTAGATGTTTCTATTGCATCAAACATCGGAACGTAAGGCTTTATATCGAGTAGAGGTGTTTCGTTCAATACATCGACATCTAGGACATGGATATGGTTCCCCTCAATACTTTTCAATCGAACGACTGAAAAGCCGATTGGGTTCGGTCTTTTCGGGAATCTTGTTGCAAAAATACCATGGGGTTGATCATCTAAGAAAGGAACTACCTGCAATGAATATTCATGAACCTTATGAAAATAATAAATAAGAATAAGATGTGAAAAGTCGTCCAGATCTTTCATTCCTTCTACATACAATGGGTTAAGCTCTATTGTTCCTTCTACATTTTTCGCCGCTGCCGATTGAATCGGCATTCCTTCCAAGGTGTTAAAAGGGGTTAGAATTTTTCCTATCGCTTTAAAATGAATGTTCATCTTTACAACATCCTATTTTCTTTTATTTATAATTAATTATATTTAATTATAAATAAATATAATAGAAAAAGATATACTTATGTTTCTCTTTTTGGTTTTTCATTTCCAGTGCTCACGAATCAAGAAAACCAGATATTCCAGTGCCAAAAAGTGATAAAACAAAGCCAGGGGTTTTTAAGAGAAACCCCTGGCTTTTAGCTGGATCCATTTCAGCTTTCATAAACGACTTGTCCGGTTTGTGACAAATCATAGCCTCCTAGTGCTTTTAAATCGTTTTGAAAGTGAACCGATCTTAAAATTTGCAGGACTTGACTAATTAACTCTCTATTCTCATCGTTCTTTAAAATAACCAAATCGTACTTTTCATTAACTAACGGAATGAAATCGACATCTTTAACTAGGTTAGCCCCTCTTTCAATTCCTACCCCGACATCTGCATCCCCTTTAGCGACAGCACTTGCGACACTTACGTGATTGGTTACCTCATTGTCATAGCCGTTAATTTCAGAAACAGGTATGCGATACTTTCTCAAACATTCATCTAGTAAAACACGAGCACCCGCACCTTTTTCCCGGTTCACAATTTTTATATTTTTTCTTCTTAAATCTTCCCAATGCTTAATATTCAACGGGTTTCCCTTTTTGACGTAAAAGCCTGCCTTCCTTGTTAGTAAATGAATCACGATATACTGAAAATTCACTAGTATCTTATTGATATACGGAACATTATATTCACCTGAAATTCCTTCGATTAAGTGTGTACTGACAATGTCTGAATATCCTTGATACATTGAAATTAGGCTTTCTAAGCTTCCAACATAAGAACGAAGTGGCCGAAACCTTTTCGAGGATTTTTCTAAGTAGTTCGCCAAAATATCTAAGCTCATATCCTGGCCGCTTATAATTAATTGTCTAGGTTGCAAATACCCTTGAGTTTCAATCGATGTTTCTTTTTTTGATGACTGTACGGAGCTTGGCTGTAGTTCTTCTTTTGACTTTTTTATATACTCTTCTAGATCGGAAGGATCAATTCGCATTTGTCGTCCGACACGATAAGCAGGTAATAACCCTTTTTTCACTAAATCATATACGGTTAATTTTGAAACCTTTAATATGTTTGCCACTTCCTCGGTTGTATAAGAAAGATTTTTTTCCATACCTACTTACTCCTTCATAAAAAATTCGTTATAAGTAATTAAATGTAATTTGATATAATGTATTGATAACTTCAGTATCAATGATTTATATTTAAATATAAATAAAATTAATTATTTTCTTAACAAGAAGATGGCTATGTAGTTTATATCTAATCTTGATTATATCATGTTTTGTTTCGCTCTTTTTCAATGGAAATGACTCAACTTCTTGTTTTACCATTTCCTTTACTCCAAAGTTCAAAATAATTATAACCATTTATAACGAAAAATGATGAAACTTTATGAAAAGGTGAACGACAAGTATGAATTACTCGCCGCTTATACTCTCTTTAAAAACGGCAACAATCGCCACGTTTATCGTATTTGTTACTGGGGTTGTGTTGGCACGATTGATTAGTCGTAACTCCTTTCGAGGGAAAAGTATTATAGAAGCGATTATTTTGCTGCCACTCGTGCTTCCGCCTACAGTTGTAGGCTTTGGTTTATTATATATATTTGGTAAAAACGGATTTATTGGTCGACTACTGCTCGATTGGTTTGATTTCCAAATTGTTTTCACTTGGTATGCTGTTGTGATCGCAGCAGTCGTCGTGTCTTTTCCTTTAATGTATCAAAGTGCATCTGCAGCGTTTCGGCAGTATGACCCAAATATTGAAAATGCTGCATATACAATGGGGGCATCGAAATGGAGAGTGTTTTGGACGATATCTTTTCCACTGGCATGGCCAGGACTGTTAGCTGGCTTAGTTTTATCCTTTGCACGAGCGTTAGGAGAATTTGGTGCCACTCTCATGCTCGCCGGCTATATTCCGAATGTCACCGACACCATTCCTTTAGCTATTTATTTTGCGGTGGAGTCAGGTAATTTGGAAGCAGCAAAATTTTGGGTGATCATTATCGTTGCCCTCGGCTTTAGCGCTATTTTATGGCTAAATTGGTGGAGCAAACGGAATATGATGAGACATGTACAAAAATAGTAAGTTCAAATTGTCGCTTACTTAAAGGAGTTTTTTCTTATGCTTATCGTTGAAATCCAAAAAAGACTATCCCATTTTGAATTAGATGTAAAATTTTCAGTGGCTAATGAGATTGTTGTCCTTTTTGGCCCCTCCGGCTCCGGAAAAACGACTATCTTAAATTGTATTGCTGGGATAAGCAAACCTGCTGCTGGCATCATCCGATTAAACGACACCATTTTATTTGAAAATAAGAAAGTATTTGTTCCTATTCAAAAAAGAAACATCGGCTATGTATTTCAAGATTATGCGCTTTTTCCCCATATGACTGTTTGGAAAAACATTGCTTATGGCATGCAAAATGAAAGCTTTGTCAAAAATTTAATGAAAGAGCTGCGAATTGAACACCTTAGAGATAAATACCCGTCTGAAATTTCAGGCGGCGAAAAACAACGGGTCGCCATTGCACGAGCCATTGCAACCGAGCCGGCTGCCTTGCTTTTAGATGAACCTTTTTCTGCATTAGATAATCAAACACGTGTAAAAGGTCATGAAGAGCTATTACGTATCCATAAGCTTTGGCGCATTCCCATTATATTAGTCACCCATCATCTTGAGGAAGCAAAAAAATTGGGGAATCGAATTTTATATTTACACGAAGGAAAAATTTGTGACAGTGAAATGAATGTGAATCTTATTCAGAGTTAATTGACAGACTTACTCTTTAAGCTGAACATCAGTTATACAAAATTATGAGGAAAAAGGGGGTTTATAGCATTCCCCTTTTTCAGACTTTGTGTTTGCTTCCTTAAAAACAGTAAATTAAATTTATTTTTATATTGTTCATTTAGCACATAGTTCTAAGTTTTGAAAATCTACAATAGTTATTTGAATTAACTTTTTTGTACAAATAGAAACAACATTTCATCCTCCCTCTTTTCACAAAAAAAAATCCTTGCCGCTAAATAAGCAGCGAAGGATTGGTTTGTTTTTCTCTCTGATAGATTCGTATTGTGATAATGTATCATATGCATTTTTTTATTTCTGAAGCAAGATTAATTTTTGTTTTACAATTTCTTTGATTCTCTGATTGGCTGGTATAAAAAGTTTTCTTAATGATGTTAAAGGGCGATCAGCTGCTTTAGGGAAGGTCTTATTTATTTCCTCTATATAAGCTTTATTTAGTTCAGATCCAATATTAACTTTTTTCACTCCTTCAGAAACACATCTTTTTATATCTTCATCAGATACTCCTGTTCCTCCATGTAGAACTAAACCCACATGGCCTATGTTGGAAGAAATTTCTTTCAATAAATCAAAATTGATTTTTGCTTTCGATTTATATAATCCATGTGTTGTCCCTATTGCAACGGCAAGGGCATCAACATTTGTCTCCTTAACAAACATATATGCATCCTCAGGATTTGTATACATTACATCTTTTTCATCGACAACTAATCCATCTTCAGTTCCGCCTATCGTTCCTACTTCTCCTTCAACAGATACATTCCGTTTATGGGCATATTCCACAACTTTTTTAGTATTTTCAATATTTTCATTAAGAGGCAAGCTAGAACCGTCATACATAACAGAAGTATATCCGCTATCGATTGCCTTTTGAATTGCATGAATATCTTGGCAATGATCTAAATGAAGACAAACATCAATATTGTATCTTTCAGAAAGCGTTTTAATAATAGATACCATCAAGTCGAAGCCAACATACTCTGCAGTGCCTAACGATGTTTGAATAATAATAGGAATGTTTAACTCGTTTGCTGCTTCCATCATGGACGGTAACATCTCTATACAATGCACATTAAAAGCACCAATTGCCCCTTTGTTATTAGTCATTTCAAACAACGATACTAAATTTTTCATTTTTATATCACCTTATGCCTTTCCTCTAATAATATCTTTGGATAATTTGAGCAATTCATCTATTTTTTTTAAATATAATTGAACATCTGAATCTCTTTTTTGATCAATTGCTTCTTTTCTCTTTATGTTATATAGTTTTAATAATTCATTATTCGCTTGCCCTATAGTTTTATTCTCAGAAATACTTAATTCATAGTAATTTATAGCTTGATCGATTTCCCCTGCTTCAAAATATAGCTTCCCTAATTGGTTTAAAATCTCTATTTTGTTATTTTCATTAGCGTTTTCTAATAATTTTTCTGCTTTTTCAATCTCAATCATTAAATCCTCTTTATTTGGTGCTTTTGGAAGCTCGTTCGTAATCTTTTTTTCCTTTTTTCTTTTTTTAAAAAATACCACTGCTGTTCACCTCGACAGAATCAGAATAATTGAAGTATTGGATTAAATATCCAATGGTAAAGGAGTGCAGCCATCACAGTATCGACATCAGTGGCAGTTGTATTTACGAATCCTATAGAATTTAAAATGGGAACAAGTAAAGCGGGAAGTAATGTAATAAAAATTCCATGGGCTATAGTGGATATAATAGCCCCCCTTCTTCCGCCTACTGCATTTGCAAATACTCCTGCTGATCCACCGGCAAAAAAGTTTGTAAGCATCCCTGGTAAAATCATTGGCAATCCACATAATGGTAGTGCAAACATTGCAATAACTGAACCAATTGTTGTACCGATAAATCCTAATGTCACAGCATTTGGAGCATATGGAAATAATACAGGGCAATCTAATGCAGGTTTAGAATCTGGAACTATTTTAAGAGCAATACCTCTAAATGCCGGAACAATTTCTGCTAATAACAATCGCACTCCTGATAAAAGGACGTATACACCAACAACGAATTGGAAGCCTTGAATAAACGCAAATACTAAATAATTTAAATTATCCGAAAATTGAGATGCGAATTCTTCTCCTGCAAACGCTGCAGTTATGATATAAAGCGGAATCATGACTAATCCTACACCAACATAACTATCTGATAAAAATTCTAACCCTTTTGGAAATTTAAAATCCTCTGTAGATTTACTTTTGTCGCCAACGAGCTTTGAAACTCCTGCAGTAAAAATATAGCCAATTGTACAAAAGTGACCAAGGGCAATATCATCGGAACCAGTTATTTTCCTCACAATTGGCTGAGCAATGGCAGGCATAGCAACAGCAAAAATACCACCGACTAATCCACCTATTAAAATAAGAGGAAACCCTTTCAATCCAGCATTTACTCCAAATACTGTGGTCATTGTAGCCATCCATAATATTGCTTGACCAGTTAGGAAGATATATTTCCATCTAGTAAATCTAGCAATGAGTATATTAAAAATGAATATAAACAAAAATGTAAGAGCTATTTCACTCCCAAGGTTTAAATCATTCATAGCTTGCCCGTTTATAGCTTCTATCGACGGGACGATACCTTGCAGTCCAAATGCTTTTGAAAAAATTTGTCCAAAATAGGTTAAAGATGATACAATTATTCCAGAACCTGCTGAAAGCACCAAAAATCCCAACATCGTTTTAAACGTACCAGAAGTAATTTCACTAAAAGATTTTTTTTGCAGAAGTAATCCAATTAGAGCAATCAAGCCAATTGTCACAGCTGCCTGAGTTAATATATTTTCGATAAAAAAGTTAATAACAGACATTTTCATTTCCTCCTATAGCTTCTATTGGAGAATTCCTAATATATGTTTCATAAATTCTTTTAGTTTGATGAGGTATTGTGTTTACACAATCCTCATTTTTTAGTTTATAATTCTCCCTTTTCCTGCAAAATCGGCACTAATTTTTCTCTAATTTCATTTTTGTCTACTAGTTTATTTAAAAAGATAAAGCTGGAATTAATGTTGTATCTCTTAAACTGTGGCTCAAAATTTTTGCCTGCAATGATAATATCAGCTCCATACCCAGCTGCTGATGAAAGATCCGAATGATCTAATGATGCTTTAACATTAAGATCTTTTAACACTGACTCAACACTCATTTGGCAAGCAAAGCTGCTACCTAGACCAGCTCCACATACAACTAAAATTTTCAACATTTATTTCACCCCCTTTCTATTTTTAATGTTTTATTAACATATTATTTTTTATTGCTATATTTACTAATTGCGGATCAAGTTTTTGATTTGTTGAATGAACATCATTAAAGTCTATTAATTGAACCGTGCCATTTTTAACGCCAACCATTTTTCCAGAAATCCCTTTATTAATGCACTCTCTAGCCAATGCACCCATCTGTACAGCTATCATGGCATCTCTAAAAGATGTATTACCTGCTCTAATAAAAAATCCCATGATTGTTTTTCTAACTCTAATATTCAAGTGTTTTTCAATGTATTCTGAAATTTCAAAAGAAACTCCTTGATCCCCACTTTTATATAGTCTGCCATCATATGCAGACTCAGAACATACAATTATGATAGATTTTTTTTCTTTCAGTTTTTCTACAATAATATCTACTGCTTTATTTTTATCTGTAGGGAATTCGGGGATTATTGCCAAATCACAGCCACCTGCAATTGCACTAGCCAAAGCTAAATTTCCGCATTTTCCTCCTAATACTTCCACCATAAAAATTCTGCCAGGCATATTGTGTGCAGTATCATGCAAGTCATGTATAGTTCCTATAATCCTATTTAAAGCAGTGTCAAATCCGATCGAATATTCACTGCCATCAACATCATTATCTACCGTCATGGGGATAAAAATGGTTTTTGTTCCTTCCGAATTCATTAATTTTGCCGCTTTTTGCGAACCGTTCCCGCCAAAAATTAGTAAATAATCAAAACCAAATGATTTTAATTGTTCATGTATTTTTTTCCTTCCTTCCTTTTCATACGGTAATTTGCTTCTTGAAGTCCTTATAATCTGTTTTCCATCGAGTGAATAATTTTGACAATTTTCCAATGTTAAAGGAATTGGCTGATTTTTTAATATTCCGTCAAACCCCTCATGGAATCCGTAAAGTTCTATTTTTTTATCTTTTGCTATCATTTCAATAGCAGCATTAACACCTGATCCGTCTCCCCCGCTAGTAATTATGGCTACTTTTGTCATCTTCCTTCTCCCTCGCTGTTTTATTTAACATTTTTACTCAGAAGTTGATTTAATTCATCAATTGAACAAACTTTGGAGATTTCATCTATTAAATCAGAATTTACAATATTCACTATCATTTTTATTAATTCTAGGTGTGTATCGCTATCTGTCGCTGAAAAACTGATCAAAACATTTACTGGAGTATTACTATTGGGAAAATACACAGGATTTTTTAAGGTAATAAGACTATATCCAATTTTAATCGCTCCATTTTCAGGTCTTGTATGTGGAATGGCTAATCCCGGATATATGACGATATACGGTCCATATTCCTTTATATTTTGAATAACTGACTCAACATAGTTTTTATTTACATGACCATTTTTTTCTAATAAAAAGATGCTTTTTCTAATAGCATCTTCCCAATTGGAAGCTTCTACATGAATTTCCACATTGTCATCGTTAAATTCTATTTCATCCATAGTTATTGCCACCCTTATCTACTACTCATATTTTCTAGGTTGTGAATCATATCCTCATAAGTAAATTCATAAATTAGTTTACTTGCGCCAAACTCGTCAATTAAAAATTTATAAAGTAAACGAAAAACATACTCATAACTTTCAGCTTGGTTTTTAGGGATACTTAAAACGAAAACAACCTGTACTTTTTCCTTATCCCATATTATTGAAGACTTTAAAATACATACCGCAATTGCTACTTTGTTCATGTTATTTTCTAGGGCATGTGGTATTGCTACTAAATCACCTAATTCGGTTGAAGCCATTTTTTCTCTTTCAAATATTGATTGCTTTGTTTGATAATCAATATATCCATGCTTTTCCATTAAATTAGTAATATAATCAAGTACTTCATATTTGGTTTTGAATTCCACACCTTTAATAAATAGTTCTTTGATAAATATTTTTTTCAAATCAAAATGAATATTCAATTTGTCACCATTTAAAATATTTTTAATTTCAACCAAATCTTTATGATTTAAAATAGGATTGATTAGCATGATTTTCTTTGATTTTAAATTGTTAATCGGAACAGTAGTTAGAATCAAATCCGCTTGATTAATCATTTCCACATTAAGTTTTAAAAGGCTGGTAGTTTCTATAATATTAATTTGATTTCCGAAAAATCCCTTTAGCTTCTCTCGGAGTAAAGAGGCAGTAGCCAGACCTGATCCACAAACAATGAGTATTTTTTTAATATTATTTTTTTCATTAATTCCTTTCCTTTCTAAAGCCGCTCCAAAATGAATAGCAATATAGCCGATTTCATCTTCATTTATCGAAAAATTTGTTATTTCTTTTATTTTTTTACTCGCAATAACTGCAATTTCAAATGCTAACGGGTAGTTATATTTAATTTGATTTAAAAGATCATTTCGAATATTCATTTTGTATTTTAGTCTATTTAGAGCTGCACTAAGGTGGACGGTCAGATGATTCCTTAATTCTAAATCTTTTGTAAAATCAATTGAGGTTTCTATTTTTATTTGTTCCATGACTTTCATGATAATGTTATGGATTTTATTTAATTCAAAGGAATTCATCTGATGATAAATCAGTTTTCCACTGCTTACTAGATGCTGAGTCAAATAGTAGATTTCCGAATCGATATTTTTTCCCAATCTATTTTTTATTTCATTTATGATTTCAGCAGCAATCGTAAACTCAGGGGTATTTCTTAATTCCTTTTTGGCTTGGTTGCTATAAGAAAGATGCATGTTAGCTAAAGATCTTTGTATACTTATTTGGATGTGAATAATCAAATTGTTTATGGCCATATCAGTTAAAATAAAATTGTGATTTAATAAAATTTTTGTTATTATATCTTTAATTTGCATCATTTCATCAATTGAGAATAATTGGTGTGATGCATAATTGTCTCCTCTAAAAATATACTCAGACACACAATATCTAAATTTGTCCTCATCTCCTTCGATCCTAATTCCATTAAAACGGTCAATTTTAACCTTTAAATCAAATTTTTTTAATTCATTATTTACTGCAGGTAAATTATTTTTTAAAGTAGTTAAACTAATAAACAATTCATCCGCTAATTCTTGTAGATACAATTTTTTGTTAACAAGCATATTAATTAATATTTTTTTTATTATTAATAGTAAGAGCTCTGATTTTTCCGCTGGGAATGTAAAGCAATGATTGTTATCAATAACGTGGTTGTCTATTTCTGAGAATTTAGTATTATTACGAATTTCTAATTTATATCCCATGCCTCTTTTTGAAACAATCTCTGCCCCGTAATTTCTCAATACTCGATTTAATGCTTTTACATCATTTCTTATAGTCCTTGGGGATACCCCCATTAAAATCGCAATACTTTTTCCTGTTTGATATGTCTTCCCCCTCCTTAAAAGAAAAAGTATGGACCTTTCCCTTTCTGTTAGCGTTTTCATCTCGATGATCCCCTCTCATTTATTAGAATAAGTCGTAAAAACATTAATATTAAGTCAGAAATTTTCCATTGCAAAGGAATTTCCTTTAGTCAATTTCTGTTTAGTTAATTATCAAAGATATATAACTAAAGCATCGTTTGGCATTCCCAAAAATTTTTTAAAAAAACTTGCCAACTTTTTCGTTGAGCCAACCGACAGGGTTGTTTCTTTCAGACAAAGGAAATTAAACTTTTATTGAATAGGAAAGTTTGTTTATCAAAATATATTTCACTCCTTGGGTCGTCCTCTAAAACAATAATTGATATTCTTGTACAAGAGTTAATAGTTGTTTTCTTCTTTCCTGACTTAAAAAAATTCCGGAATAGTATGTATTAATCTAAGTTTGCATGTTTCATAAATTCTCATTCCATCTTCATCCATTGGTACAGATACAATGTTCGCACCGCAGGATCGGAATACATTTGAGTGCAGTTGGATAAATAGGTACCTCTTGAAATTTCCCTGAAGGCAATCGTTCCCCCTCAGATAAAAAAACAGACCAAATAAAATTTGTTGAACCTTTGGGATACTGGCATTTTGATTCAATTTAATCTTCACAAATTTCCTCTACTCGTATATAAATACAAATTGATTTCCCTGCAAATGAAAACCGTTTTGGCCATTAAACTTCTAGCCTATGTGGATTTTCAATTTGAATTCATATCGTTAATTTGATTACGGATATAGTGTTATATAGTCATATTGACTGCTATACATATAATTCGTTTAGTATAAGTTTAGTTTATTATGAACCAGGGAGGGAATGATTCGTGCCAGAAACTATTTTAAATGTAAGAGATAAAACAAAATATCGTGATAATTTTATTGAAGGAGTAAAGGCCTGTTTACCTACCATATTTGGTTATTTAAGTATTGGCTTTGCTGCTGAAAGTTGTAGAAAAAGCGGCAGGTCTTAGTGTGTTGGAAATCGCTTTATTGTCTCTCTTTCTTTATGCAGGTTCTGGACAATTTGTTACAGCGGGGATGATTACAGATGGCAGTACTGTTCCATCTATTATTTTTGCAATTTTTTTAGTTAATCTTCGGCATCTTTTATTTAGTGTCTCTCTAGCCCCTTATTGTAGGCGTATGATCCTGTGGAAAAATTTTTTAATAGGTTGTCAAATAACAGACGAAACTTTTGGAGTAGCTTCTAATTATCTTGCAAACAAAAAAGAAGCTAGTTTTTCTTGGCTACTAGGGTTAAATATAACAGCTTATATCAATTGGCTTATAGCAAATATTTTGTGAGCCATCATGGGAGGATGGGTAACTAATACGGAGTCTATCGGAATGGACTTTGCGTTACCAGCTATGTTTGCTGGATGATTAGTATTTCAAATTATTGGTAAAGATGAGAGGCTATTAGAAATAGGCATAGCAATGTTTACAGTTGTTTGTTTACTTGTTGTTAATTTTTTAATACTAGGGATGTGGGGAGTCATGATTGCGACTATTATAGGATCAACCGTTGGGATGGTGATGAACAAATGGAAATAAGGTAGGAGATTTTTTTAATCATACTTGGAACAGGTATTGTTACATTAATCCCAAGAATAGTGCCTTCGTTATTCTTAAGCAGAATCAAACTTCCTGAGTGGTTTTTAAGTTGGCTTAGTTTTGTCCCCGTTACTGTTATGGCGGCGTTATTGACACAGAGCCTTTTATTTGATGATGGTCAACTTTCTCCGATGGCAAATAAGTTTGAATTATTGGCTATTATACCCACTTTTTTAGTTGCTCTATTATTTAGAAGTCTACTAGGAGTTGTTTTAGTGGGAATGATATCTGTCAGTTTATTTAAGATGGATTTTTTAAATGAAATTTTAAGGGGAAGATTTATAAAAAGACTGAAAGATTAGTCTTCCCCTGGTTAAAGTAAGCAGATATAAAAATAGTATGTAACTAGTGGTGTTATGACAAGAAAATGGATACGTTTAACAGAGAGTAATAGCCTAATCAGTTGCTTTTTCCAGGTTAGCTAAATAAACTGCCTCATATTCACATTGGGTACATCATTCACACTGAAAAAATAGTTCATATAATTCCCACTACAATAATCACCAGCTGAAAAATATAGTTCAAATTTTTCGGAAAAATTACCAATCTATTTTCAGTTATGTCCCCTTTCCTTATTTCATGCTTACGTTTTTCTGCCGCCAAAGTAAAATCCATAGAAATAATCCCAAGCTCTTAATTCCCTAAAGTACTGAGATGGTTTGACTGTAAAAAACCCTGCACGTGCAAAAGCAATAAGAAAAGCAAACTTGACAAATTGAAAAATGAATGATTCTCAATCCATCTTATCATCCCCCCTCTTTTTCTAATTGTTGAGAAATAAGAGGTAGTGGCTTTAGTTGTATTCACTTCTTCTTATAAGTTAACATAACATTTTTATTTAAAACTTTAAAAATAAGTTAATGTATTGTTGATTATTTGTTCTAGCCCTCTCCTTCCAAGTATGTATATTCGGAGATGAAGAGTATCTTTTTCTTTCCATTTGTTCGAAGTCCTCAAATGATTTTCCGTTTTTTAATCCTTTCTGCCCTTTAATTTTGCATTTTACCTTCTTGTATAATTTCTTTCTTTATCTTGTTTTATTGTTCATTTAGCACATAGTTCTATTTTTTTTACTGGATACGTCTCTCGCTTGAAACGGCATAATACTTGCTTGTGAAAATTTGTGAAATTTCTCCTTATGATGCTTTTTGATAAAATCTATTAATTTTTAATGCAAAAAGATCAATGACGGACAGTTGAACAAAGAATTCTGGGGACAAATTACAGCTCTCGTCTCATTCATTTGTCCGCCGACAGGGATGGCATTGGGTTGAGCTTATGGTGCATTAGAATTAAGCTCAACCGTTTCCGGAAAAGACTGGCTTTCAGGTTGAGAGCTTGGCACAGGGGAAAAATTATTCTGCAGCGCCCTCGACCCATTGGATATCGTCACTCGCGTTAGTTCGCTTTCTAAATTCAGCAGCGCGGACCGGTTACGGCCTCTTTGAGAAGCAACGGATCTCAAGCTGTTTACATGCTTGAAAGCTGGATTGTATCAAAAATCACAACATGCCTGTGACATGGTTGTCCGTGCGGAAGTAGGCGTATCTTCCCTCATCAAATGCGACAAGACAAAGCAAGTGATCAACAATTTAACGGAGGTATGAAAGCGAAATGCCTATGGATATAAGAATTTTACCCGTTTTCGTTCAAAAATACTATTATTCCACAAGTTTAAAAGAATTGAGGGACATATAGGCTAGCACTACCTTTTCTTTTAGAAAGGGAGGTACCCCCTTTCCAGAAGAAAAGGCCACCAAGCGAAGCGCGGCAGCCTGAACCCCAATATTTGACAAAGAACCTTTTTTATTACACCGGATATACTCCATGCTTTCTTTCCGAAAAGACGATATATTTCGACATATAGGCATCAAAGCGACGAATCAATTCTTCGCGAAGCTGGTTTGGAGCGATAATTCCATCTATCACCATCTCTGAGGCTAAACGATAAATATCAATATCGCGGCGATACTCCTCCCGTTTTTGTTCAATAAAGGCTGCCTGTTCTTCTTTAGGAAGCTCAGCAATTTTATTGGCATAGACTGCATTAACCGCTGCTTCTGGTCCCATCACGGCAATTTGCGCATTAGGAAACGCTAAGCAGCAATCCGGTTCAAAGGCCGGGCCAGCCATCGCATAAAGACCTGCCCCATACGCTTTTCGCACGATAATAGAAATTTTCGGAACCGTTGCTTCTGACATCGCTGAAATCATTTTCGCTCCATGGCGGATAATTCCTGCCCTTTCCACTTTTGTGCCGATCATAAATCCTGGAATATCGGCTAAAAATAAAAGCGGAATATGGAAGGCATCACATAAAGTAATAAATTTGGCTGCTTTATCAGCCGAATCATGGAATAGAACACCGCCTTTGATGCGCGGCTGGTTAGCGAGTATACCGATTGGCTGTCCATTCAAGCGAGCAAGTCCTGTAATCAATTCAGGTGCAAACAGCTTTTTGATTTCGCAAAAAGAGCCTTCATCAATAAAACGCTCGATCAAGTCATACATATTAAACGGCGCATTTTGATTCAGGGGTAAAATGTCCTCAATCGTTTTTTCAAAGCTCTTCGCTGGCTTTGCTTCGACAATTGGCGGTTTTTCAGCGAAATTGGCTGGAAAATAAGATAAGTACTTGCGGGCAAACTGAATGGCTTCTTCTTCTGTTTTCACAAGTACATCTCCACATCCAGAGACACTGCAATGCATTCGCGCTCCACCCATCTCTTCAAGCGTCACTTTTTCGCCAATCACCATCTCCGCCATTCGCGGCGATCCTAAATACATCGAAGCGTTTCCTTCGACCATAATGACGATATCGCAAAAAGCTGGAATATAAGCACCGCCGGCCGCCGATGGTCCAAATAATAAGCATATTTGCGGCACTTTTCCAGAAAGCTTTACTTGATTGTAAAAAATGCGCCCTGCCCCGCGGCGACCAGGAAACATTTCGACTTGATCCGTAATCCGCGCTCCAGCCGAGTCTACTAAATAAAGCATCGGGCACCGAAGCTTTTCTGCGGTTTCTTGGATACGAATGATTTTTTCTACGGTCCGTGATCCCCACGATCCCGCCTTTACCGTTGAATCATTGGCCATTACACATACGGTTTGCCCGTTGATTTTTCCGATCCCTGTTACCACGCCATCAGCTGGCAGACCGTCAGCAAGACAATTGGCAAATAAAGCATCCTCAAATTGCATTCCCTCATCAAATAACAGCTTTAGACGATCTCGTACGAATAGCTTGCCTTTCTCCGCATTTTTTTGATGGTACTTTAATGCGCCGCCTTGTTCAATTTTTTCGACTTGTTCCGCCAATTTCTCGGTCAATGTTTTTGCTTGCTCGTTGATCACTTGCACTTCCTCCTTTACTCTCCTTTATAAACAGGCTTCCGCTTTTCTTTAAAGGCTTGCAGCCCTTCTAAACGATCCTTCGTTGGAATTGTCATCTCATAAGCCATCTGCTCCAGCTTCAAACCTGTATATAAATCGACTTCCAGACCTCGATTAATGGCTATTTTAGCTTGGGCAACAGCAATCGGCGCATTTTGAATTATTTGTCCGGCAAGTTCGTTGGCCTTTTCCATTAACTGCTCATACGGCACAACATATTCTACTATTCCGATGCTGGCTGCTTCCGCTGCCGTTAGCCGTTTAGCCGTAAAAATGAGCTCCTTTGCTTTGCCTTTTCCGATTAAACGCGGGAGACGCTGAGTTCCGCCAGCACCTGGAATAATCCCAAGCGCCGTTTCGGTTAATCCAAGCTGAGCATGATCAGAGGCAATACGGATATCGCAAGCTAACGCCAATTCGAGGCCTCCGCCAAATGCAACGCCATTAATCGCGCAAATAGTTGGTGCTGGAAGCTGTTCAAATTCATTGATCGTCTCTCGAATCAGCGCAACGGTTTTTCTCACTTCTGTTTCAGTCATACTGGCACGTTCTTTTAAGTCAGCACCAGCACAAAATGCTTTTTTTCCACTTCCTGTTACGATCACACAACGGATCGAGCGATCAAACCTTAATTGCCCAAGCTTTTGCTTCAGCTCCATTAACAGCGCTGTAGACAAAGCGTTGACTGCTTGCGGGCGATGCAAAGTCAGCACTGCCACTCCATTCGCCGCCTCATAGAGAATAGAAGATTCCATTTAATCACTCTCCTCGTATACTAAGTTTCAGAAAGTTTTTTTATCGAATTTCCAGTCCGATACGCTCCTTGACAATCGCATATCTTGGGTGGTTGCCTTTGTGGGAGGGGCGCGCCCCTCCCACAAAGGGTTGAGCGTACCGGGGTTGGACTTTTCGCAATGTTCCTGGATAATGGTCTTAGGATCATCGGGGATACTCTTCTCACTCCTGTAGCTTTGACTACTTGTAAAGTCTGTCTCCTCGGCCCCTGTTTGGACGTCTAACCCGCAGGCTGTTCCCGTTGGTTTTCCCCATGCTGGAAGGAGCAGCTTCCAGGGCAGCCCATGGTCCAACGTGAGTTCTCATATGCGAGGGTGACTGGTCAACAGGCGCGATCCGGGGGCATCCCGAAGAGTCCTACCCCTCGATCCTACAACAATAGGAGGTGATCTCATGAAACTCTACGTCGGGATCGACGTGAGCTCACGCGACTTAGCCACCTGCATTATGGATCATGAAGGAAATACGTGCGCACGCTTCAAAGTGGATAATCATCTTCTGGGCGCCACCTTCCTTCGGGATCAAATCCTCCTGTGGGCTAACAAGCGAAAGCCAACCGAAATTCTGATCGGGATGGAAGCCACCTCGGTCTACAGTTGGCATCCAGCTATGTTTTTCCACCAGCAGGAGGCCTTGCAGGCTTGGAACGTCAAGGTGTTTACGATCAATCCAAAGCTCATTCGCAAGTTTAAAGAAGCCTATGTCGACTTGGAGAAAACGGATGACATCGATGCTTGGATCATTGCGGATCGGCTTCGCTTCGGCCGTCTGAAGATGACGGCTGTCCTCAAGGAGCAGTTTCTCGCGCTTCAGCGACTGACACGCATGCGATATCATCTCGTCCACCAGTTAACCCGTGAGAAACAGTATTTTCTCCAGCACTTGTTTTACAAATGCAGTTCCTTTACCCAAGAGGTGGACAGTTCGATCTTCGGACATGCCATTCTCGAACTGCTGCTTGAGTCGTGGAGCCTCGATGACATCTGCCAAATGGATGTCAAGCAGTTGGCCGACTTCCTGCGCCAAAAAGGGCGCAATCGCTTTGCCGATCCGGAATGCATCGCCAAGTCGATTCAAAAGGCGGCCCGTTCGTCGTATCGGTTGTCCAAGTGTGTCGAGGATTCCATCGACTTGCTGTTAGGGCTGTCGATTCAATCAATCCGCAGCCTGCAATCGCAGCTCAAAGAGCTCGATAAAGCCATTACCCGCCATCTTGAAGGCATTCCGAACACACTGCAAACCATCCCAGGCATCGGACCGGTTTATACCGCAGGCATCCTGGCCGAAATCGGGCAAATCGAGCGGTTTCACAACCAGGCCGCCTTGGCAAAATATGCCGGCTTGACATGGTCCAAGCACCAATCGGGCCGTTTTCAAGCCGAGGACACCTCCCTCATTCGTTCCGGCAATCGCTATCTCCGTTACTACCTAGTGGAGGCTGCCAACTCGGTGCAACGGCATGATGCGACGTTTCGTGCGTACTACCGGAAGAAGTATGAGGAAGTGCCCAAACACCAACATAAACGAGCCCTCGTCCTCACCGCTAGAAAACTCGTGCGTGTGATCGATGCGCTGCTACGCAACGGTCAAATCTACACGCCAAGAAAGGGGGAAGATCGATAAGAGGATCGATCTGGTATACCAATATCAACCTTTAGACCCAGTTTATTACATGTACCAATACTGGGTTTCTTCAGTATTGCCTTTTTTCGGATCATCGGACAAGGGAATTTCCAATTTCTATGATTTTTCACCTTGACATATTACCGCAGGACTTTATTAGGACAAACAAGGATCAACGGTTTGCAAATAATGGCTATTGAGCGCTCGACCGATTTTATTTTGAATAAATAGCGCTGCCTCCGTTAACCGCCCAGCATCAATGCCTGTAGCAATATCCATGCCATGAAGCATATATAATAAATCATCAGTCGCTACGTTTCCGGAAGCTCCCGGTGCATACGGACAGCCGCCCAGTCCACCAAGCGAGCTGTCAAAAGTCGTAATCCCCATTTCTAATGAAAGCAGCACATTGGCTAAGGCTGTTCCCCTTGTATCGTGAAAATGCATGGATAGCTTTTCTTTCGGGAATCTCTTTAGAAGCGAGTTGAGCACAGCTTCCACTTGGCGAGGGGTAGCAACACCGATCGTATCACCTAAAGAAAGCTCATCCACTCCCATTTCAAACAACCGCTCTGATATAGCAGCTACCTGCTCAATGGAAACTTCCCCCTCATAAGGGCAACCGAAAACCGTTGAAAGATAGCCGCGAACAGTTTTCTTAGCACGCTTTGCCTCCTGAACAACAGCTGTTAAGACAGGATAGGTATCTGAGATTGATTTATTAATATTTTTTTGATTATGCGTCTCGCTTGCAGACATAAATACAGAGATTTCATCAACTTGAGTCGTCAAAGCATTTTCAAGCCCTTTTTGATTCGGAACAAGCGCTGCATAAGTAACACCAGGAGCTCGTTCAATTCCTGCTGCAACATCTAGCGCATCGGCTAGCTGCGGAATCCATTTTGGATGAACAAATGATGTTATTTCAATGTACGTCAACCCTGTTTTGGAAAGCTGATTGATCCAAGCAATTTTATCTTCAGTCGCAATGGCTGTCTTTTCATTTTGCAGCCCATCACGAGGCCCTACCTCTTTAATCGTAACGTGTTTAGGCCAGTTGCCCACGCGCCTCACCTCTTATTCAAATTCAAGCAAAATATCGCCTTCATTGACAAAATCGCCTTCCCTCACATGAATTTCTTTAACGATTCCGCTTGCTTCTGCAGCAATAGGAATTTCCATTTTCATTGATTCTAAAATCACGACATCTTGCCCTTTCTCAATGTTTTCTCCGACAGAAACAACAATTTTCCATACATTCCCTGCCATTATTGCAACAATCTGATTCATCTTTTTACTCCTCCATTTCCTGAACTTGCAGATTGAAGGTCTTCCACTCTCTAATCAAGAAAAGTGGAAGACTTGATCAACATCTTATTTTTTGATAGAAACGCTGCTTAAATGCCGATTTACAAAATCGGTTGTTGTATGTCCCGCTTGAAATTCTGGGTGTGCCAACACTTCTTTTAGCATTGGAATGTTTGTTTTAATTCCTTCAATTTGATAGCTGCCAAGCGCTTGCAGCATGCGATTAATCGCTTCCTTTCGGTTTTCGCCTTTTACAATTAATTTAGCAATCATTGGATCATAAAACGGCGTTACGACCATTCCGCTTTGAACAGCTGTTTCATTGCGAATACGCTCTCCCTCCGGTAATTGAAGCGCAGTAATGGTTCCGGGGGATGGAAAAAATGTTTTTGGATCCTCTGCGTAAATCCGCACCTCGATGGCATGCCCTTGACGCTGGACGTGATCTTGGCTATAGCCGAGCTTTTCCCCAGCAGCGATGCGCAGCTGCTCTTCGACAAGATCCAGACCGGTGATCTCCTCAGTTACTGGATGCTCTACCTGAAGACGCGTATTCATTTCAAGAAAGTAGAAGTTTTTCTGTTCATCAACAAGAAATTCAATCGTTCCTGCATTTGTATAACCGATATATTGGGCAGCTTGAATGGCTGTCTCCCCCATTCTTTTTCTTGTTTGCTCATCTAAATACAGAGAAGGAGCTTCTTCAATCACCTTTTGGTGACGCCGCTGAATCGAACATTCACGTTCCCATAAATACACATAATTCCCGTAGTGGTCAGCAAGAAGCTGAACTTCAATATGGCGCGGATTCTGAATATACTTTTCCAAATACATCGCCCCATCGCCGAAGAAGGAAGTCGCCCGCTTTTGGTTGCCTTCAAACACTTTGTGCAATTCCTCTTCATTATGGACGATTTGCATTCCGATACCGCCACCGCCGCAAGACGCCTTTAACATAATAGGATAACCGATCGTCGCTGCTGTGCTTGCTGCTTCCTCGACATTTTGAAGCGGAAAGGAGATGCCGGGGACGATCGGCACGCCTGCTTCTGACATTGTTTTCCGCGACTCAATCTTACTTCCCATTTTCGCAATAACATCAGCATTCGGTCCGATAAATACAATTCCTTCCTCTTCACAACGGTGCGCAAATGTCGGGTTTTCCGACAAGAGACCATATCCTGGATGAATCGCTTCCGCTTTCGTCGCTTTTGCAACGTCAATGATTTTGTCAATATTCAAATAACTTTCACTGACATGCGGCTTTCCAATTAAATAAGCTTCGTTTGCCCATTTTACATGGAGCGAATCAGCATCTGCTTCTGAATATATGGCTACTGTCTGAATTCCTAACCGCCGGCACGTTCGAATGACTCGAGCTGCAATTTCTCCCCGATTGGCCACTAACACTTTTTTAAACATGCAACTCCTCCTATTCATGTGTTGTCTTTGTACTAAGAATTTGTTTAGCCTGCTCGCGCAATTTAAATTTTTGAATTTTTCCGGATGCTGTCATCGGATACGAATCGGTAAATTCAATATAACGGGGGATTTTATGACGCGATATTTTTCCGCGGCAAAATTCTTGAACTTCTTCAGCCGTCGCAGTTTGCCCTGGTTTTAAAATAATCCACGCCATTACTTCTTCTCCGTATTTTTCATCAGGTACACCGACCACTTGAACATCTTGAATTTTCGGATGCTGATATAAAAATTCTTCAATTTCCCGTGGATAAATGTTTTCTCCGCCGCGGATGATCATATCCTTTAGTCTTCCAGTAATGCGGTAATATCCATTTTCATCCATTATTGCTAAGTCGCCTGTACGGAGCCATCCTTCCTCATCAATCGCTTCTTTCGTCGCTTCCGGATTGTTATAATATCCTTTCATGACATGATACCCTCGCGTACATAGCTCTCCTTGCACACCGCACGGTACTTCCTTGTTTGTGCCTGGTTCAACTATTTTGACTTCAACGTTTGGAAGAGCACGCCCGACTGTCTCGACGCGCAAATGAATAGGATCATCCGTTCTCGTCTGAGTAATGACAGGCGAAGATTCAGTTTGTCCATAAGCAATCGTAATTTCTTTGGCTCCCATTTTTTCGATGACCGACTTCATTACTTCAATTGGACAATTTGATCCCGCCATAATTCCTGTCCGCAATGAAGACAGATCGTATTTTTCGAAATCAGGATCGTTCAACTCAGCAATAAACATGGTCGGCACACCATGTAAAGCGGTGCATTTTTCGTCTTGAACCGTTTGAAGCACTTGGGTAGCATTGAATTCTTGTATTGGTACGATCGTAGCGCCGACAGAGACGCATGCTAAGACGCCAAGCACGCAGCCAAAGCAGTGAAAAAATGGCACAGGAATACATAATCGATCATCTTTCGTGAGTTTCATGCATTGAGCAATATTGTAGGCGTTGTTGATAATGTTGTAGTGGCTGAGCATAACTCCTTTTGGAAATCCTGTCGTTCCTGAAGTGTATTGCATGTTGATGACATCATGCGGGTCAAGGGAGTTCATTCGTTGATCGAGTTCATCTTCAGCGGTATCTTGAGCCATCGCCAAAAGATCATTCCATGTATATGTGCCAGGGTAACGCTTATCACCAAGAACGATGACATTTTTTAGACGTGGAAGACGCTTCGCCTTCAGCTGTCCTGGCTGACATTCGTACAGCTCCGGGGCAATCTCATAGATCGTGTCAATGTAAGAGGTATCGCGATATTGTTCGATTAAAAGAAGGGTCGTGGAATCTGATTGCTTCAATAAGTATTCTAATTCAGCTGTACGGTAGTTCGTGTTGACCGTCACAAGTACAGCCCCCATTTTACCTGTAGCAAACTGGCATGCCAGCCATTCAGGAGTGTTGGTTGCCCAAATTGCAATATGCTCTCCTGACTGAATGCCCAGTTTCATTAAGCTTCGAGCAACAAGACGACAATATTCATCAAACTGCCTGTATGTCATTCTAAGTCCGCGATCTGCATACACAACAGCCTCATGCTCTGGATAAGCATTCGCTTTTTCTTCTAATAGTTTGCCAACCGTAACCTCTAACATCTCCGTCATAACATGCGCCTCCTTTGTTTAAATAAATTTTCATCCTCTCCATTTTTCTGTCCTTTAACATCCAAGCTGACGGGCAATAACGATCCGCTGAATTTCTGATGTGCCTTCACCAATTTCCATGAGCTTAATATCGCGCAAATGGCGCTCGATCCCATATTCTTTCATATACCCGTATCCTCCATGAATTTGAATTGCCTGATTACATATGCGGAAGCCAGCTTCAGAAGCGAACAGTTTAGCGAAAGAGGCTTCTTTTGTAAACGGTTTCCCTTGATCCTTTAGCCAGGCCGCTTTATACACCATGCTGCGGGCTAATTCGATTTCCATCGCCATATCGGCAAGCTTAAATTGAATCGCTTGGAATTTAGAAATGGATTGACCAAATTGTTTCCGTTCCTTCGCATATTGAAGCGCTTTCTCAAACGCGGCTTGAGCGATGCCAACGGCAAGAGCAGCAATCGAAATGCGACCGCCATCTAGAGTATATAAAAATTGCTTAAATCCCTTTGCCGGATCCCCTAATATGTTCTCTTTCGGCACGCGTACATTTTCAAGCACAAGCTCGCACGTATTCGAGGCACGGACACCCATTTTGTCGTAATTGCATTGAATCGTAAATCCCGGAGCGTTTGTTGGAACAATGAAAGCAGAGATGATGTTTTTATCCTTGTCATCCTTTCCGGTCACTGCGGTGACAATCACTTGTCTTGCATGCCCTGCATTCGTAATCCAGCATTTTTCTCCATTAATCACATATTCATCTCCGTCAAGCACCGCTCTCGTTCGGGTTCCGCCAGCATCTGAACCGGCATTCGGTTCAGTTAACCCAAACGCTCCCAACGCCTCTCCTTTGGCCATCGGAACAAGCCACTTTTGCTTTTGCTCTTCTGTACCAAAATAGTAAATAGGGCTTGCACCTAATGAGACAGCAGCAGCATAGCTAAGACCTGTTCCGCCACAGGCGCGGCCAATTTCCTCTACAGCAACAGCATATGAAATCGTATCGCCACCAGCTCCGCCATATTCTTCTGGGAACGGGATTCCCAATAGCCCTAGCTCTCCCATCTTTTTGAATATTTCGATGGAAAAATAGGCTTCTTCATCCCATTTCGCTGCGTTTGGTGCAATTTCCTTCTCAGCAAACTCCCTTACCATTTCTTTAATCATCTGTTGCTCTTTTGTAAGTTCAAAATTCATGCTCTCTCCCCCATTTCTAACATATTATTCTAAAACCGACTAGTCGGTTTTTTACGAAAAATTTACGTTAACCAAAAATCATTTTTTAAATTTTAAAATGATTGAAGCGAAGTCTGCTTGCTTTTGATGAAATAAATGATATTTTCCGCCTTTTGCTTAGCCTTTTCTGTAAGGACAGAATGCAGAATAAAATCAATAAAATAGTCGGCAATTTGCTCGATTGTCATCGGTCCTTCCGGCTTATACCATTTATACGTCCAGTTCACCATGCCAATAATCGTCATGCCTGTAATTTCCACTGAAAGCTCTGGGCGAAACTCGCCTGCGTCAATTCCTTCGCGAATGACCCGAAAAATCACCTGCTTAAACTCATCACGCTTTTCATTAATTTTTTGTGCATACTCCGGCTTTAAATAATTGCTTTCTTGATAAAACACCGTTATATGCGGCTTATATAAATGAAATACTTTCACAAATGATTGGATAATAGCACATAAACGCTCTGTAGGGGTTTTGTAGTTTTCATAGGCCGCCTGTGCCTTGTTGAGCACATAGGTGATAAACACATCGTGAATGTGATAAAGAAGTTCATCTTTTGATTTAAAATTATGATAAAAGCCGCCTTTTGATGCGTTGATTTCTGTGACAATCCGATCGACAGTAACCCCATGATAGCCGTATTGTTCAAAAAGATGCAGAGCCGTATCGATAATTCTTTCTTTTAAAGTTTTATTTGCCATAGGAAATCTCCTTCATCAACTTATATTAACACAATTTTCAGAAAAGTTGAATATTTTATAGCTGTTATTTATAAAATACGTAATAAATGCCCCAAATGTCAATCCTCGTTTAATAAGATTGAGTCAAAATTTTGTGGGTATTTTCTTTTTTGTACAGAAGAATTTTTTATTCGAAAGCGTTTACTGAACTCCTTAGTTTGCTTGTGCAGTACCGTTTAGGATTTTTTAAAATCCAATCATCGATATCTAGCCATGATACATCGGGCTGCCAGATGAATGCTGTAGATAAGGAACTGATCAAGAAGACATAGATATTGCTTTGATTTGTTTGTTTTTCTCTCTTATAAAACAATAGTTTGATATCTTCGCACAAGAGTTAATAGTTGTTTTCTTCTTTCCTGACTTAAAAAAAATTCCGGAATAGTATGTATTAATCTAAGTTTACATGTTTCATAAATTCTCATTCCATCTTCATCCATTGGTACAGATACAATGTTCGTGCCGCAGGATCGGAATACATTTGAGTGCAGTTGGATAAGTAGGTACTTCTTGAAATCTCCCTGAAGGCAATCGTTCCCCCTCAGACACAATGTTTTTAGGTTAGTTTTTGTCTAATTCTATGTTGTAAAACGGCCTCCTTAAACCGTCTAAAAGAATAGGTTATCCTTTGCTTTGTTTCTCTAACAGTTCAATGATTCTATCCAGCTTCTTATCAATTTGTGCTGAACTTTTGCTCATGACTAATGATTTGACTACAAAGAACACTGCACGTGTAAAAGCAATAAGAAAAGCAAACATGACCAATGGAAAAATGAATGATTCCCAATCACCCATCCTCTTTTTCTAACTGTATCACAAAGAAACAAAGGGCTGGAATCTTTGGTTGTATCCCGACTCACCATACAGTTAACATAACATTTTTATTAAAAACTTTAACAATAAGTAAATAGCAAATTTATTTTGATTGTTTGCTCTAGAGTGAATGCTTCTGTTTGATGCCCTTTAAAGAATTCTCTGTTTTTAATCCTTTTTCTTCTCCTTAAACTTCCATTTTTCCTTTACCTTCTTGTTTAATTATTTTCATTATTTTGTTTCAATGTTCATTTAGCACATAGTTCTATTTTTAAAAAATAAGCGTTCACACTATACAATTTCTTATTAAAAAGTCACCCGCCTAAAAAGGATTCTTATAAAAAAAGAAGCAGGAACGTCTTCCCTGCTTCAGTTTCTTAGCTTCAATTGTTGGTTTTCCATGACATATATATGATCTGCGACACGATCAATAAACATGCGATCATGCGATACGAGGATAACAGTTCCTTCATATCCTTTTAAAAAACGCTCTAACGCTTCAATAAAAAAACATCCAAAAAATTGGTCGGTTCATCTAAAATCAGTATATTGTATCTTCCTAAAAATAGTTGACACAAAACTAGACGGATAGCTTCGCCACCGCTTAAATTTCGGACGTTCTTTTCTAAATCATTTCCTGTAAAATTCATTGCGTGCAGAACTGCACGAATCTTACTTTCATGATAGTCGCTTCGTTCTTTCATAAATGAAACTACTGTTTCGTTCTTTTCAAATTGATAGCCCATTTGTTTATATGATCCGATGACAGCTTTCGGAGAAAGAATAATTCCTTCCCCTTGCTGGATGATATGACGAAGGAGTGTTGTTTTCCCTGAACCATTTTTTCCTGTGATAGCGATCGTGCTCCCTAATGGGAATTGGAAACTGGCTTCTTTAAGCAGAATTTTATTTCCTGCCTTAAGCGTCAATCGATCCGCCATAATGGGAAACTTATTGTGCAGCTTGAGAGCAGCTGACTGAGGAAAATAAAGGGTTTGTTCCTTTTTTGGCGCCTCTACTGCTTCGAGTTGCTCCGCACGCTGCTCAATCGCTTTTGCTGCACGTTGAATCGCCTTTTGGCTTGTATCCTTTGATTTCGTCATAAACATTTTATTTGCCTTTGCTTTTGTTTCCTTTTTTGACATACGTTTATTTGGCTGAGTAATTTTTTCAGCCTTTTTCATTTTCTCCTCAGCTGCTTTTAAAAGACGCGTTTTTTCTTTCACGTATTTTTCGTACTCTTTAAGCTGTCTATTCCGAGCGAGCTTTTTTTGTTCTGCGTAGTCTGAATAATTCCCCGTATATTCCGTTACACGCCCGTCTTCTACCTCCCAAATTTTTGTAACGAGTTCATCCAGCACATGTCGATCATGGCTTACAAGAACAAGCGCGCCATAGTAATAACTTAGCTCATCAATGAAAAACTGCACACCGTCCTCATCTAAGTGTGTTGTCGGCTCGTCTATTAATAAACCTTCATGATAGGTGGAGAAAATTTCCGCTAATTTCAAACGAGTTTGTTCTCCGCCGCTTAAATTTTTCACTTCTGTTTGCGGGATTGACAACCTTCCTAGCAATTTATAATCGATTTCACGTTTAATCGGTCTTGACAGCTGATCAAAATAAGCAAAATCGGCAAAGCGATGTACTTGACCTTTATCAGGCGTAATTTGGCCTGCCAAAAGCTTCAACAACGTACTCTTTCCGGCCCCGTTTTTTCCGACAATCCCGATACGATCAAATTGGTGTACGGCCAGTCGAGGAATATTTAATACAAGTTGGCCGGAAAATGAAACTTCAATATTATTTAACTCAATCAATACTTTTTCCATGATTCGCAGCCCCCATTCTTGTTGCAAATGTTTTCTTTACGCCTACTAAAATTTCCAAATCCACCATGATCTCAGCCGAATCCCGATTTATAAACGCATCAATACGCCCTTTATCCGCAGACCATGCTAGCGGGGTCATTTGCACCAAGTGTTTAAGATCAGCTTTATTAAGGTTCTTTGTGTAACATAAATGCTGCACATCCAGTAGATGGAGATGTTTTTTGAAAAGCGACACTGTTTGATCATTTTTATAGAACTTTTTTTCGTTATGATCAAATAGTTCATCTCTCAGCTCTTTCAAATAATGAGGACGAGGAATAACTTTAATGACAAGTCCATCTTCGACTAATATCCTCTTGAATTCTTTGTAATTGGCAGGAGATAAGATATTTAGAATTACATGAAACGATTGATCCGCAAGCGGTGATGTTGCCAAGTCGCCTACCATCCAAATTTGGTTTTCGTATCTCTTCGCAGCCATGGCAATGCCTTCCTTTGAAATATCAAGACCAACCCCAGTCATTGCCGAAACCTTACATTCGTCCAAAATCCTTTGTAAATGGGAGCCCTCTCCGCACCCTACATCTGCAACCATTAAAGGTTTAAAAGAAACGTCCATATACTCCTTTATCGACGTTGCAATCGCTTCATGCACGAATGTGTATAAGTCGCTTTCCATAATGATTTTGCGTCTTGCTTCAAACAATTCCTTCTTGTAATGACTAGTAGAGGAACGAGTCATCAAGTTTACATATCCTTGTTTAGTGAAATCAAAAGTATGATTTTTAGAGCATATTAGGCTTTTCAAATCAACAACCCTCATCGAACTTTTACAGAGTGGACATCTGAATGCCGCTACAAATTCACTAACAAGTTCTGCACTTTTGATTTTTTTGGTCATGTGATCTCTCCCTTTCCAAATAAAAAACACAGGCGATCTGCCTGTGATTCAGAGTAAAGGGAAGAAGACCCATCCTTATTTAAATTACGGGGCTATTTGAAGCCGTCACCAAATAAAGTGAAACTTCCATCAGTGGGCGACATGTGCTAGTGCCGATGAAGAAATGATGACGCTGCGTTTTTAATCGGCCTTCATCCCCACTGATGGTTAGCTAAACCAATCGGGCTTTTACGGGCAGTTATTCCCCACTTAGACTTATTATTTCAGCTTTAGTCTTGAAGCGGGGACTTATTGCCCGTTAAAGCGGGATAAACCTTCCTTTTGCTAAATAAAAGAAGGATAATTATACATATATAAAAAAGACAGACGAGACCCGTCTGTCTTCATATTACATATTTTCTATATGAAATGAAGATTATTAAAAAAGGACAGACTGCTCCCATTACTCTGCATTCACAAGCAGAGCCTTTGAACGTATTTAATTACTTAGTTCAAAGCTGGGAAACGCAATCTGACAGAATACACTTTTTAATAATCCTCCTTTAAATTTTCAGTACACCGATTATTATAGAGATCTTATCTGAAAAAGTCAAAGAAAACTAGCAATTATTCCGCTTTTATACAACATTTTCTTGAAGAAGCTGTCCATTAATCTCCCTGATTCTCCACCATCTGATCCCTTTAGAAAACAATAATACCTGAAGTTTGTGACAGCATTTTGTGCTTAACACATACACGTGATCATTTTATAAGCTTTAAATGATCGTGATCCAAGCAGTTTCATCACTTCCTGTAAAATCTTTTCTGTATTTTTTGCTCAACTGTCCAAGACGATATTGGTATTGCTCTTTAAATAAAAGCTATACATCGAAATTACCTTTGGTTCAAAAAAGAATTCTTCGCAATTATTCAAACTTGTCCAATTCCCTTTTTTCTCGTAAAAGTTTTTGAAATTCCATTTCTAATTCTTTAGATGGTTCGATACTTAAGCGACTTAGTACTTCTGATATTTTTGTTTCGAGTAAGAGACGTTTTTCTTTTGCAGTGTCTCGAGTTTTTTGCAGTTGAGCATGTTTATATTGCTGATAGGTTCCTTCAAAAAGTGCAATCTTTTGATTACGTATTGCCAAAATTCGTGTAGCGATATTTTCAATGAATCGGCGATCGTGGGAGACGAAGATCACGCTTCCTTCATACTCTTTTAGAAGAGACTCTAATGCTTCAACAGATTCCGTATCAAGAAAATTCGTCGGTTCATCTAAAATTAACGTATTGATATCACTTAAAAATAGTTTTGCCAGCGCAACTTTTACCCGCTCACCGCCGCTCAAAACCTCTACTGGCTTATATACATCATCTCTGAAGAAATGCATTCTCGCAAGAACCGTCCGAATAAGTGTTTCATTCTGTTTAGAAGAAGACTGGACATTCTCAATAATAGATTTTTCCACATCTAATATATTTAAATTTTGGCTAAAGTACCCCATTTTCACAGCCGGGGAAAGTGTAATGCCAGGCTCTTCGTTGATGATCTTTTTTACAAGCGTCGTTTTTCCACTTCCATTTGGACCGATAATCGCTAATTTATCACCACCGCGTACATAGAAGCTTGCATTGCTCCAAAGTACACGTTCGCTAATCCTGCCTGTTACATCCTCTACACGTAAGATAATTCGATTTTTAAACGCTTCTGCATTCGGCAAGTTCATCTTAAGCGGCGGGAGTTCTTTCACTTTTTCTACCTTTTCAAGTTTTTCTAATCTCGTTTCAATGGCTTTCGCTGTTTTTTGCAGCTTCTTTTGCTTTTTGGCAAAGTACGGCTTCGCTCCAGTAATTTTCGCCTCTGATTTACTTACCTTTTTAGGAGTCTTTGTTGCTCTTTCCGCTTTTTTCTCTTTTAATTTTAATGCTTCTTCTAACTGCTTTCTCTTTTTCTCGTATTTTTCATACGCTAACTGTTCTTGACGTCTCTCTACTTCTTTTTGTTTTACATAATCGCTGTAATTGCCTGTATATTCCTTAATCTTTCCTTCATTGATTTCCCATATGGTCGTACAAAGAGCATCCAAAAATTCGCGATCATGTGAAACAATGATAAATGCCCCCTGCCACTCTTTCAGTTTCTTTTCTAACCATTCAATATGGTCTGTATCGAGATTTGTCGTTGGTTCGTCTGCAAGTAAAAGCTCTGGATCTTTCACAAAAGCTTTTTGAATATATTCTTGCGTCACTTCACCACCGCTTTTTGTTGTATCTGTTCGTTTAAACTGCGGCAAAAGTTCAAATTGAGTATGTTGAATAACGCTCCCTTCCTCTGAAGAAATTTTTTTAGCTAAAATATGAAGTAACGTCGTTTTCCCACTTCCATTTCGACCAACTAATCCAATTCGATCTTTTTGATGGATTTCCAATCGATCCACATCTAGTAATAAACGATCCTGTACATAGTGCTTTATATGATGAGCTTCTAATAAGAGCATATGAACATCTCCTTTGTACTAACTTAGGAGACAAAAAAATGCCTCCTATATACATTCAGAATAGGAGGCATAAATATTTAGGGGCACACCAAAAAGAAACTATTCTTTTAGATCCACCTATAGAAGACCAATCCTATTCTGAAAAAACGACAATTGAAGTCATTGCAAACACAGCAGAGATTGTCTGCTAAACATAGCCTTCAATTGTAACCTTTCATAAATAGGATTAGTACTTCATTAGGTCAGTTCACCCTTCCGATCTTAAGTTTAAATTTACTATAAACGATTTACTAAGAATTGTCAAATGTTAATTGTAAATAAAAAACATTTTTGTTAATGGAACAAATTTTTACATTCCACTCATACATAAATAGCATTTGAGGAGTTTCGTCACGTTTACACATCGACAGCCTGACAAAATTAAATATTTCGAAACAATAATAAAGCGTATCAAGGTATTTTTGGGATTAGAAAACGTCCCAACTGCATTTGATGAACAACAAAAGATTTATAGTTCTGGCTCTGTCACGGTCATCAGAGTAAGACTTGTTGGCGAGCTGCCTAACGGAACAACAGCAACAGATTTAGCCCTTAAAGTAACTCAAGTACCACTTTTTACTACAAAAATAACAGCACAGACCTTGGTCATTGGTCTGTGCTGCTAATCTTTATAGATCATGTTGTAATCGTTGATTGATTGCTTTCCTTCTTTTCGCTTTTTTTACGGAAATAGGTCGCCACAATCGGTCCAGAGATGTTATGCCAAACGCTAAAAATTGCGCTTGGAACAGCGGCAAGAGGCGAAAAATGAGCAGTCGCCAGCGCAGCTCCAAGTCCGGAATTTTGCATGCCGACCTCAATCGAAATCGCTTTTTGTTTCGGCTCTGACATTTTAAGCAGCTTCGCAAACCAGTAGCCGAGCAGCAATCCAAGCCCATTATGAGCAACGACGATAAGGAAAATAAGAAGCCCGCTTTTTGCGATAGCCTGCTGGTTTTGAGCGACGACAGCAGCCACGATAGCCACAATAGCGATAACGGAAACGAGCGGAAGAATTTGAACGGTTGCTTTTACTTGTTTTTTAAACAACATTTGTACAATCAGTCCGAGAATAATAGGAATAAGTACAACTTTCACGATTGACCAAAACAGAGCACCGGCTGAAACGGACAGCCATTTCCCTGCAAGCAGCAAAATTAAGGACGGTGTTAAAATGGGAGCAAGCAAGGTTGACACGGACGTAACAGCGACTGAAAGCGCCGTATCACCTTTTGCCAAATACGTCATGACATTGGAAGCCGTTCCGCCAGGACAGCAGCCAACAAGAATGATGCCGATCGCTACTTCAGGTGAAACAGGCAATAAGGTAGCGAGCAAAAAGGCCAAAAGCGGCATAATAAAAAATTGGGCGATTACCCCAATCAGCACATCTATCGGACGTGCGAAGACTTCCTTAAAATCATTGGCTGACAAGGTCAATCCCATTCCAAACATGACGATACCTAGCAGCGGCACAATATATGGGGCGACCCATGTAAATGCTTTTGGCTCAAAAAAAAGCTAATGCTGCGAATATTAATACCCAAATTGCAAAAGTATTGCTGACAAAATTGCTTAGTTTTACAAGAATCCCCATTATTTCTTCCCCTTCCAATTTTATGAATACAACAGCTATTATACTTTTAATATTCGAAAAGTTTCAACTATAAAAATAATAGGTTACTATGGTCTCTCCCGTTTTTTTTCCACACGACGATCAGCGTGCAAAATGAAAATACTATATTTCATTAAAGGCGATCCAACCAATTTGCGAATACGATAAATGCATTGATGTTTTCAACATCGAAAACACTCAGGAACAACCGACTGCATAGCTTCATGTCGATTGACCGATACTGATAGCAATTCATATTGGATAGATCGTCGTATATGGGGTACACTGGTCAACGTTTGTTTGCATCGTTTTCCTCTCCCAATATAATGAAAAAGGATGATGACTCTTATTAGCAACGATGAATTTGAAAAAGTTTACTTGATAACGGCTGATTTTATGGACCGTATCTATCACTGATTAGCTATATATTCATGACATTTTACGAGCATAGCGCTTTATGCTTTACAATTGGAGTGGTTAGCCTACGTGATTCCATCCGCTGGCAGACAGATCTTTTCTGTATATAACTGCCCTTAAATTTTTCTTAGTTTGCTTTTTTAGATCAATTTTTGTTAAAAGTTTAATCAAATCTTTTTTGTTTTGGAGTAACTATTTCAACTGCTGCTAATATGCAAAAATCCCGCAGCTACTCGCCGCGGGAAAATGAAGCAACATTTATTCCGGCTTATAAATTCCATATTTCACAATTTTAAGATAATCATTCAGTTCCTTTATCGAAGAATCCAAAATATGAGCAATATCAATTTGCTTATTTTTGTATAGAGTCAAGTACTTATTAGACAGCTGTTCACCGATAAACATCGTCATATTGACCACGGTATCAACGGAAATATCATCTCTCAGTTTTTCCGTTTGGATTAAGTCTTTAATATAAACATACTCCAGCATAAAATCGTCCTGGTACGTTTCGTAGTGTTCCTTAATAATTTCTTTCATTTCCTTAACTGCTACAGGGGGATTGGCGAAAGCATCCGCAATAAAATGAGCTTCTAGCAGATACTTCGCTGTCACTTTATGTTTTATCAGGACAATTTCTTTAATTCTTTCAAAGAAATCATCAGCTTTAACTTGTTTTATGGCTTCCATAACTTCTTTCGTTAGAAGATCCTTCACATAATTGACTAAATAAAGGTATAAGTTTTTCTTGCTCTTAAAATAATGAAAAAGGATTCCTTTAGAAATTCCCGCCCGCTTCGTAATGACATCTGTTGAAGCTTTTTCATAACCGTTTTTTACAAATTCCTCAATGGCCACCTTGATAATTAAATCTTTCTTTTCCTGCGGCTGCTTTTCAAATGCTGAATACAATTTTTACACCTCAATTTTCATTAAACTGCAATATCCTTCTTTCTATATACCATATATGAAGTGATAACACTAATGAAAAATGACAGCAGCCATAATAAACATATAAAGAGGCTCTAATTTATTATCATTAATAATTTGGGCGGCGTCCACATATTTAAACGGGCTGAAATATTTTAGAACTTCTAAGTCTTCCGAAATCCCTGCCATCACATTCATAAAATAGGCAGCTAAGACAATCCCAAGTGAGACAGACATGATGCTTCTTGTTTTTTTCAACATTGATGACAACATAAACGCAATGGCACCGAATGTCAAATGAAGCAAAATGGTTGCGACGGTTAGTAAGCTAAATGTGTCTGTCGGTACATCCGGGTCATCTGCAAATTGAAATCCAATGATACTTGTTATCGTTGAAACTCCGTTCAAGATCAATATATTTACGAAAACGCTCAAAAGTTTTTCTGTTACGATTCTGCTTCTTCCGACCGGTTTTGACAGCAAAAATTCAATCGTCTTTTCATTTTCCTCCTTCGCCAGTATATTGGATGCAAGAATGGCCGAGTAGATGCTTCCTAAAAGTGTAGTCATCATATATATTTCTACTCCGTAAAAACCCATTAGCTCTCCAAGATTTAATTCATTCATTCCAAACACTTTTTTTATCGGTTCCGGATAGGATTCAAGCAGTTTGTTCATTTCATTTTGCTGCTCAGCAAACTGCGGATAAATACTTAACGTCAATAAAATGAGACCGCTGAGTACGACGCTCCAAATAATCAAAGATTTTAAGTTCCGTTTCAACTCTCTTTTAAAAATCATATAGATCCCTCCCTTACTTCTCATAGTAATGGATAAATACTTCTTCGAGAGACGGCTCTTCAATTAATAGATCTTGAACCGGCATAGTATTCAATTGATTTAGAAGCGTCTTTATATCCCCGCTGTAAAGCAGCATCATTTCGCTGCCGTTTATTTCTTTTTTCACTATTCCTTCCAGATCGAAGTCAATTGCATTCGTTTGTTCAAACGTAATGGTAATATTTTTCAAATTGTTTTTCGTGAGATTTTCAATCGTTTCTACTTTAACAAGCTCCCCTTCCTTAATAATGGCAACCCGATCGCACATCTTTTGCACTTCAGAAAGAATATGAGAGGAAAAAATAATCGTTGTTCCCTTCTCTCTTTCCTCTGTAAGAATTTCAAAAAAAGTGTTTTGCATAAGCGGGTCGAGTCCGCCTGTCGGTTCATCCAAGATTAGAAGTTTTGGCTCATGCAAAAGCGCTTGGACAATCCCAACCTTTTTCCGATTGCCAAATGAGAGATCCTCAATTTTTTTATGGAGATCGAGATCAAGTCTTTCTGCCAGCTCTTTCATTCTTTTTTGGTTAAATTTTTTGTAAAAGCCTGCCGAGTATTTTAATAAGTCAATCACTTTCATATCATCGTAAAAATGAACTTCAGACGGCAAGTAGCCCACGTTTTGTCTAATTTCCTTTGACTGTTTGACGATATCTTCCCGAAAATCGTAGCGCTCCCGCTGGTCGGATAGAGGAAATTTAAAAGCGTTCGAATGGTTGTGCTCTTGCCTGCTCCATTCGGACCGATAAATCCAAAAATTTCCCCTTCTTCAACTGAAAACGTTAAGTTCACAATTCCCCTGTTCTTCTTATACGTTTTAGTCAAATTTTTAACATCGATAATTTTCATCCTTACGCCTCCTTTGGGTGGCTTTGTATGGATTGACTGAGCAGTCAACTCCATTATATTAAAATTGACTGGATAGTTAATGTGTTTTTTTAAACTGCAGGTTGAAAACAGTTTCATACGAAGAACATGACATAATCTATTTTCTCCAAAACAAAAAAAGAGGATGCCATCTAAATAGACATCCCATTTTGTCGTATATGCTTTGTTTGAATAAAATATAAATATGCAATAAAAAGGCGTTAAATGTTTCCTTTGCTTAATTTTTTTGAAAACTTTCGCTTTATATTTCCCTTTTTCGTACTTAATTCCACTTTACTTTATTTACAATACCATTCCATTGCATTTTGATAAAGGATTTTTTTAACTGCTTTATCATCAAAATGCTCTTGGATTAATTCGATATCTGAAAACCGGAATGGTCTTTTTGCCCTTGTAGAAGGCAGGTCCGTTCCAAACATGAGGGCATCTGGATTCACCTTATAGATATCTTTCATCGCTTCAACCGGGTCAAAATCAATTCGTCCAAATCCTGTTGCTTTTACACGTACACCCATTTCAACTAATGCAAGCAAATGTGGAAATCCTTCCTTCGACAAGCCTAAATGGTCAATGGATACTGCTGGAAGTTGGGCGATAATTGGCTTGATAGCCGGCAGCTCTTTTGAATTAATATACAATTCTGTATGCCAATTAGCTAGCTCATAAACTCTTTTAGCAAAATAATCTAATCGACGAATGTCCTCAGAGCCCCCGCGATTCACATTAAAACGCAGTCCTCGGACACCGTGTTTATTTAGCTCAATAATTTCTTCGTCGGACGTATCGTATGGAAGCTGTGTTATACCAACAAAATTCTTTCCTAGTTTTTGTAATGCATCCAACAAATATGTTTGGTCAAACTTTTGAAAAGAGCCTGAAACAATTGCTCCACCTACTAAATCAACTGTATTTACATGTTGTAAATAATCCTCTGTTGTAAATGGCTCGGGCAAGAAGCCTTGATTTTCGTATAATGGAAACTTTGGATCAATAATATGTAAATGCGCATCAAATATTTTCATCAGATTACCCCATTCAATTGAATGTATATATTTTAAGATTCATCTTGGTTGAACCAACCAACATTTAATCTTAATTACAAATTTCAATATTATAATCATGCCTATAATTATTACTGTATTTTTTTAATTAATATCGGAATATTCTTGCTTTTATTATATCGGTTAAAAAAAGATGGCATAAATATTGCTCTATATCACCTTCTATAATAGAGTTTCTACCAAACTTTATATCAAATCTGCAAAAAACGTCAGTATAAACTGACTTTAAAACTTTCTCTTTATTATGATTTTTTAAAAGTACAAAAAAAATCATCTATCTCGTTCCAATATCGTATCGTTATACCTATTCATGATAAAAAAGAAAGAAAAAGACGAGTCAAAATCGTCTCTCTCACATCTTTTTTGTAAATATTATACAAAATACATGCTAAAAAAATAGAAGACTGTTGTTCCAGAAACGAACATACTATTCTTTCATTTTGCTCACTTACCGCAAACCATTCCGTTGTTCTTCCTGGAAATATAGGTAGGATTTAACAAACAAATATACAACCCCGATCAATGTAATGGCTAAAAACAAGATAAAACCCCATATTCCTTCAATAAATACCGTCAATATTAATGCTAATCCCATGAACACAAACACTTTTCCGCCTATACGATGCGTCTTGTTCCAAACTGTTTCATTCGCTATCGTCCAAGGTGTACGAATCCCAACGAAGTAGTTATGTTTGAGTTTAGGCATGTAGTTTCCTAATACAATGAATAATAGGCCGAGTCCGATTGGCACAAATAAATCCACATCTACAGGAAACCCTAGGTTATAGGCTAATGTCACGATATGAAGAGCGATAAAAAAGATCACTAATACGTTGATTATTATGTTATAGCTCCCTTTAAATTTTTCATAGTTTGCTTTTTTCGGATCCATTTTTGGTAAAAGTGTCATTAACAATACGATTGAAGTCATAACGAAAGGGAGACTAAACGCCCCAAACCATTTGCTACTGTACCCATCCGCTTCACCAGCCGTATTCCAATGAGTGGCCACTTCATCAGGTAGATATGGGATCGCAATCAAACTTAACAAATAACTAAAAACCGTCAACATGACCACGAAGCGATTTGTTCTCATCATTTATCCCCTTCCTTTTGTAAAAAATTATAAAACCAACTCATTAAATCTTGAAAGACGGTTGTGTTTAACGAATAATAAATATGCTGTCCGACGCGTCGATCTTGAATCAAATCCGCTTGCTTTAAAATTTTTAAATGATGCGACACGCTCGGTTTCTGCATATCAAAATGGGAAGCGATTTCACCAGCGGTTAAATCCCCATTTTTCAGCAAGGAAAGAATCTTTCTTCTAGTGGGATCAGCAATGGCTTTAAACGCTTCGTTAAATAACAAAGAACGCACCACCTTTTAAAAAAATAAGTAATATTCTATTTAGATATTTAGAAAATCATCTAATTATGAAACAAAAAAATTAGATATTTAGATATTTTTCTAATTATAGAATATTCTATTTGCAGATAATTGTCAAAGAGTTCGTAAAACAGGTTAAGTAACGAAGCCGTTGAAAAATCGAACCGTCTGCTTTTGCCTACACTCTATACCATAATACACCACACCATTCATATTTTCATTTCTCCAGTTCAATTTGTTTTTTCTTCTTCTGGGGAAGAAAAAAAGCCGCTGCGGCGGCTTTTCTATATAAGCAATTCATATTTTTAGCGGGTTGCAGCCGCTACTTCCTCTAATTTTTTGGTGGAATTTGTCATATTATTTAACAAATCCCTCAATCTCTTCAACGCTCCCGTCACCTCTTCCACCATGGCCAGCAGCTGCTCGCTGTTTGCGGCATTGGATTGAATGTTGCCGTGCATATTCTCAAATACATCAATCACGCATTGGCCGTTTTGAAACATAGTTTCAACCGAATCTCCCAGCTGGGCAATCTTTCGTGACGACTCTTTCGTAGCATCAATCAAATGCTGAATAGAATCGTTCGCATGCTGAATTCCCTGTCTGCTGCTTATAATAACTGACAATTGATTGTCATTTCCTTCTTTCGTACTGGCAATTTCTCGCTGAATATCCAATAAGATTTGAGCAATCTTATCAGTTGCCCTTCTGCTTTCCTCCGCCAGTTTTCGGACTTCTTCAGCCACGACAGCGAATCCTTTCCCCTGTTCTCCAGCTCGAGCGGCTTCAATGGCTGCGTTCAACGCCAGCAAGTTTGTCTGTTCCGCAATACCTTTAATTAGTGAAATAATTCCTCCAATTTCCTCTGAACTTTTGGCTAGCTTTTCGATTCGGCTGCCGCTTTCTTCTACTCCTTTGTAGATATTTTCTATTACATTCGTAATATTTTCCAACCCCCGAATACTGCTTTCCGCCAGACCCTTGGCATTGTTTGAGAAGTCTTCGAGCTCGGATGTCATGCTGGAAACATTCGTCAAGGTACGGGACATATTTTCCACGATTTCCCCGGCTTCATTCAGCTGCTCAGCTTGCTGTTGATTGTTGTGTGCATTATCTGTCACAGCCTTGGTAACCTGTTCCAATGTCTCCAGCGTTGTATCCATCTCTGAACGATATTCCTTCTGGGTCTTTGTGACAGCAACTAAATTGCCTTGGATAGCCGACAGCATTTCCCGGTACTTTTGTACCACTTCTGTAATTGCTTCTTGAATCTCTTTTAACTCTTTCGCTTTTACTTGCTCCCATTTTACTTCCTGCCCGTCCCCTGCTTCCCGCAGGACTCTAGAGAAAAATTTCAACGGTTTTAACACCGAGCGGATCACACCAAAAAGGACAAAGAGGAACAACAGTGAAAAGATAAAAATCGCCAGCATGATTTTATATCCAACCCCATTAATCAACTGCTGAAACTCCTGCAATACTTGGTTAGTGGATTCGGCATGCTGGAAATACGGGGCAGCATCTAACAAGGTATATAATACATAACGCACATTTCCATCCGCTTTTACCGGAACATAAGCCTCCACATGATTGTCCTTCAGGAAAATCCGAGCTTTTCCGGAAGAAAAGACCGACTGAACATTTTCGTTTTTTGCAGCTTTTCCTTTTTCCCACAGGGATGGCTGTTCTTTCTTTAATGTTTCCATCAATACGACTTGTTTGGGATCAAACAAATAAATTGCTTTCACTTCTTCCTTCTCTTGGATGTGACGGGCGAGCGACGATTCAAAATTGCTTACATCTAACGCCGATTCGACAATTCCCTTTCCATCAGCGCGGGGAATGGCCATAAACTTGAAAATCTCTCCGGTCTCTGCTTTGATCGTTAAGGTTGAAGGCAGCATCTGCTCTTCACCCGTCAGCAATTTGCGATATCCGTCCCAAATATCAAATAAATTACTCCCTAGTGCCGCTTTCTCTGTAGATGCGACAAAAATTCCATCTCGATTTGTCAGATAAAAATCTGTCATCCCTGTTTGCTCTGCCAAACGCTTCAAATCTTCGTTATGTAACGTTCTCACCCGATCCTGCTCCTGCAATAAATAGGCTGCATTCAGCATATTTTTCTCCATCGACTGCTCGAGTTCAACTAAATTTCTGGAAATTTGATTCGCAAACGCCTCCACTTCCACCTCTAATTTTGTTTCCGCTTCCTTCCATACTTCATCAGTTATTTCATTCCCTTTTTTCTCTAAAGTGTTTCTTTCCAACCATAATACTAGAAACGTGCTGGACAATAATAAAAAAACAAAACCTGCCATTAAAGCAAAAAGCTTAGCTTTCATAGTCATTCCGTCATATCCCCCTTTTAAATCGACAAATGTAAAAAAACGGCTGTAGGTTTGTTTTTTAGGAAAATTTAAATCTCATATCTAGTTTTTTATTTATTATCATCAGTGGAAAATAAATCAAACGGCTCATCTTGCCGTATCCAATTCCTTTTCGATAATTCCGAATTTTCGCTCTTTATATCAGTAAAGCGGTTACAACCTGACCGATTGCCTATCGTTCAACTGCACGATCTCCCCTCGCTTTCGTTTTTAATAAACGGACATTTATTTAGATTTTTTAAATAATTTTTAAATTAAGGTATTATTTTACATATGTTTCAAAAAATGTTTCAGGAAAATGATGGATACATTTTTATTAAAGCGAAATGAGGAGGAGAAATCAAGATGATAAATAGAAAATTCCGACAAAAAAAACAGAAAAAGGTACAAATATTTTTTTGAAGTATGAGCAGCTCTCTTCTCTGACAAATAAACATAGGATTGGAGAAAAGAAGTTTTTTGGAATTAAAATAACATATTATTCCAAACAATTTTTTAAACTTCCATTTAAGACCATTCAAATGTTGATTTTAAAAAGTTTAATGTGATCTACGTTAAAATTTCTGGAGCATGTTACGATGAATATAAAAGAAAAGGCACATCTATGTCCAAAATGAGTGGAAATGATTTTGTAAGCAATAAAAAAACATACGAAAGAAACGAAGGAGTACTTTGAACCAATAGATCGAGTTTCCAAACAAACAAAGCACCTAAAGCCGATGAACAGTTTGAGCAGTTTAGAAGCCGCGGAAAAAGTCGTGTATTTGACTGTTCCAGATTTTAATGAGAAATGGGCAGGGCGAAAGTAACGAGGATTTGCCGAAGCGCATGAAGCCCTTCAACGAATGTTTGAAGAACGTTATTATTAACCAAATATTGTAAATAAACAAAATAAGGGAATTCTCCCTTTCCTCACAGGAGACTGAATATTCAGTCTCCTGCGTGGAGGAAATATCCCTCTCTATTCTAAATCCATTTCAGAGATACCCTACCTATCTTACATTACACAAAATTCTTGACAGTACCGTTTCTCCTTTATCCAATATATAACATATACACTTTAAACAACGAAGAACCATCCTTAATTATATTTGTTCAAAACATCACGCTTAAAGTTATTAAATTTGTCAACATACTGATCTTCATAAAGAACAACTTCTTGATTTTTTATATCTGCATATTTTAAGCTGCCATTTAGCATTTTATCTTCATCTAATAGGGAAACTTTACTTTCATCTATTTGATATTTGCTTAACACTGTAGTGGTTGGCAAATAAACTACACTGTCATCACTATAATGCGAATCTTTAAGTGGTCTAAGAAACAATATATATTCTTTTTCTTTATCCATCCAATTATATCCATCAACAGAATTTACTGTTCCAGCGGAATCCACTGCATCTATAATATCTATAGGTTCAAAAACGGAGATGAAATCATTGCTAATTTTTCCTTTATATACATTTAGGACTTTTACTGTTGTCAATGTAGTTAAATAGTACCTAATTCTAGGTGATTTTGAATCTACTTTTGCTTTAACAATTATAGGTGATTCTTTCTCCAATTCATCCAAATTCTTCAAACTTTCAAATTTGGTAAATACCTTTGTAATATCTTCCTCGTATTTAGATATAGTATAATTTAATTCTTTATCATTAAAATATTTATTGACATCTACATCATTTATATAGCTATTTCTTGTTAGTATTCCAATTACTACCATGAAAATAATCATTATTATGGGGATAAAAATAAATGATACTTTTTTTATGGTCACAGATTTTATCCTCCTATCATATCAGCGATTTTACCTGCCTGTATCTTTATCTTACAATCACATAATGTCTCAATATCTGATTTATTGTGGCTTGATATAATCACGATAGCTCCTCGCTCTTTTTCTTCCAAAAGAATCTTGTATACTAAATTAATGCCATCTTCGTCCAATGCACTTGTCGGTTCATCTAAAATAATAATATCTGGTTTCTCCATTATTGCTTGTGCTATTCCTAATCTTTGTCTCATTCCTAAAGAATATTTTTTTACAGTTCGTGAATCATTAGGATTAAGCTCAACTCTCTCCAAAGATCTTATAATCTCTTCATCATCTATAATTCGTTTAATACTTGCAAGAGTTTTTAACACTTCTTTTCCGGTATAGTTAGGCCAAAAATTTGGATTTTCAATTAATACCCCTATACTTCTTGGAAAGTCTATGTCCTTATGTAATTCTTCATTAAAAATAGTAATTGTTCCTGATGTTGGTTTAATTAACCCACTCAAAGTTCTAAATAGCATAGTTTTACCTGAACCATTATGTCCATATATGCCATAAATTTTTCCTTCTTCAAAAATAATATTTATATCTTTTAAAATTGTTGTTCCATTGATTACTTTTGAAACATTGTTCACTTTTATATTTCTCATCATGACCTCCAAATATAATTGATTTAATATAAAACTTCTTTTTTATTGAATATATTGATAGATATAATAATTACTATAAATATTAGTATCAACAAATACACTATTGAGCTGTCATTATTTATTCCTAAACCGTTATCATTTAGTGATACTAATGCATTTGTTGTAGGTATATATACTAAAAAATAACTATTCCAATTTAATATAAGATTTGATATGTACAGCATTGCTAATTGGATGATTAATACTAGATATACCCCGTAAATCGATTTGAATAAGATGGAACTACTATTCACAGTTAATATAATTAAAAAGCTATATAAAATTAATCTCATTATGATAAACATTGTTTCTATATTTAAAACTAGCTCCAAGCCTAATATAGCACCAATTATAAGTACAATCATAAATTGTAATAAATAAAAGCAACATATGATAAACAGTAATTGTAAAATAAACTGTAATAAAATTTTCATCTTCTTATTTGTCCTAGTAAAAATTAATGTTGCATTTTTAAGAAGTCTAACTTCAATGTAATTGCCTAAGTATACAAGTAAAATTAATTGCGGAAACAACCAACGAATTATACTGAAAACATTATTGACATGCCATAAATCAACGTATCCGTAAGTAAAGCTAATTAAATCATTTGTTGTGTTTATATGATGAAAAAATAAACCTAGGAAATTGAAAACTATAGAAAACAGTAAAACAATTATTAAAGAAACTTTATTACCTTTTATTAATTCCTTCATAAATATTTACTCTTTACCTTTCTATTTTAAGATCTCTTTTTTTGACCAAATGACTATATATTACAAACAATATTATGATAATAATGATATTCATACTTAAATACTTAATCATGGTCATATATTCTCGATTAAATTCATAAAAGAACATTGTATCCCATATGGGAACTATGTAATCTCTTAACGATATAAAAGATAATGGAGACATAATGAGTCTAATAGCTAAGAAAAATGCTATTTCTAATACATACGCTAATTTAATACTATTTGTAATAGAGATGAGATTCATAAAAAGCATACCAATTAGACACCATCCGACACTTTGTACAACTATTGAGATATAATTGAAAACATAAAAATCTTGATTGTACAAAATATTTGTGTCACATATTACCATAAAAATTGATGTGATCACGTTAAATGTAATAGAAAGTCTTACACTTAATACGGCAATGATTTTAAGATTTGAAATACTCCAATTTTTTATGCTTTGATACCTGATAATTACTTCGGGTTTTAATCTTTTTGAAAACTTGTCTAGAAGTATATATAAAAATATCGGTAAATAGACAATTGTAAAAATTTTATTATTAACTATGGCCATATACATATCCTCTACATTATGAATAGAACCTAAAATTTTGTTAAAAAACGCCAATATGAATACTGTAAAATAAAAAAGCTTCTCCCCTACAGTTATCCTCATCAAAACTCTTATCACCTCGCAATCTATAAAATTTCATTCTTCATACCTCTTCTAATTAAAATAACACTAAACAAAAAGTAACCACATAGTACGAATAGTAACCATATAAAACTTCCGTAGCTATTTGTCCCTAAAATATTTGTTCCGTAAGCGTCAAATAAAACCCACATTCCGATCATAGGTCATCCGTGTGATAATCTTCTTAGAATGATTCGGGAGGTTTTGCAATGACCCTAAAAGAAAAAAGAATAGAATGGAAAGCACGATATGATGCCTGGAAAAAGAGTGGACAGAGTATAGCGGAGTGGTGCCGGGATCAAGGAATCAAAACCCACCAAATGTACTATTGGGTGAGGCAGTTCTCCCGCGGTGGCAGTTGCACTGAAACGCCTGTCCAGACGCAGTGGCTGGCTGTTCAGGTAGAAGAAGCCTTGCCCTCTTCAGGTCAAGGTCCGATCTTTTTACACGTTGATGCGATCTCCGTTGAAGTACGGCCCGGTGCCAATCTGGATCTATTAACCGATGTGATTCGGGTGCTGCAACACCAATGTTGATGAATTCCCCGTTTGAACGTGTCTATCTGGCGCGTGGCAGTACGGATCTTCGCAAATCGATTGACGGACTGGCCGCTATTGTACAGGAATGCTTTGAACTCGATCCCTTTTCTCCGTGCTTATTCGTGTTTTGTAACCGGAAACGGGACAAGTTAAAGATTCTTCAATGGGAACATAACGGCTTCTGGCTTCATTATCGCCGTCTGGAAAAAGGGACGTTCCACTGGCCGTCGGAGAATGATACAGCGCCCATGTCTATCAGTTCACGCCAGCTGCGCTGGCTGCTGGACGGCTTGCCAATCGAACAAAAGCAAGCGCATCAGGAAGTGAAGGCACGCATCCTTCTATAAAACAAATAAATAAAAAAAGAATTCGATACTAGGCAAGTTGGATTCTTTTCCGTATACTGGACATATGGAAAAATCAGCGCAGACTTCAAAAGGCACAATTGAATATTACAAAGCGCTCAACGAAAAGCTCCAAATGGAAAAGGAAGAGTTGGAAGCGAAATTAAAATGGTATGAGGAACAATTCCGCCTCAGCCAGCAACGCCTATTCGGAGCTTCCAGCGAGAAGACCCATCCGGACCAGCTCTCCCTTTTCAACGAAGCCGAGTCCACGGCTGATCCAGCTATGGAAGAGCCCACCGTTGAGACGATGACATATAGACGCAAGAAACAACACGGCCAACGCAAACGCATGCTTGAAAACCTGCCTACAGAGACGATCGAATACCGTTTGTCTGATGAGGAACAGGTCTGTTCGTGCTGTGGCGGTGCTATGCATGAAATGAGCACAGAAGTACGCAAGGAATTGAAAGTTATTCCTGCCCAAGTGAAAGTAGTCGAACATGTGCGTCATGTATATAGCTGCCGTCACTGTGAGCGTCATGAACTGAACACACCTATTGTGACAGCGAAGATGCCGGAACCTGTTTTCCCTGGAAGCCTAGCGTCTCCGTCGTCAATGGCTTATACCATGACACAAAAATACGTAGAAGGTATGCCCCTGTATCGCCAGGAGAAACAACTGGAACGCTTTGGCGTGTCCATACCTCGGCAAACGCTGGCCAATTGGACCATTTATGGGGCTCAAACTTGGCTTAGCCTCATTTACGATGAGATGCATGAGCACCTCCTACAGAAGGATCGTCTGCATGCGGATGAGACAACCTTGCAGGTCCTGTCTGAACCGGACCGGCCAGCGATGTCGACTTCCTACATATGGCTTTATCGTACCGGTCGCGGGGATACACCAATCGTCTTATACGATTACCAGCAAACCCGTGCAGGCAAGCACCCACGCCGTTTTTTGGACGGCTTCCGGGGATATTTGCATGTGGACGGGTATGCGGGTTATAACGTCCTCCCCGATGTGAAATTGGTCGGGTGCTGGGCCCATGCCCGCCGCAAATTCACAGAAGCCCTGCAGGCACTGCCTGAATCGGCGAGCACTTCCACCGTCAAAGCAAAGGAAGGTCTGGCCTATTGCAATAAACTTTTTGAAATTGAGCGCAAGCTTAAAGATGCAAGTCCAGAGGAGCGCTATCAAGCACGGCTGGAGCACAGCAAACCCGTGCTTGAGGCTTTTTTGTCATGGCTTAAAGAGCAAATGCCGCGCGTACTGCCAAAAAGCGCACTTGGCAAAGCGATCAAGTATTGTCGTAACCAATGGGAGCGGTTGGAGGCATTTTTAGAGGACGGCCGTTTGGAGATCGATAATAATCGCGGGGAACGGTCAATTAAACCTTTTGTGATCGGTCGCAAAAACTGGCTCTTCAGTAATACGTCAAAAGGAGCAAGGTCCAGTGCGATCATCTATAGTGTTGTGGAGACAGCCAAGGAAAACGAGTTGGATCCATTCAACTACCTTAGCTATCTGTTTCAAGAGCTTCCCAATATAGATACGACAGATAAAACAAAATTAGCTGAATTCCTGCCATGGTCACCGACGCTTCCGCAGGAATGCCGTGTTCCTAAAAAATCTAAATAAAGCATACATGAAATCCCCATCTGAATACAGGTGGGGATTACTTTACGCTTACTTTGTTCCGACTGCTCTGGCTATATTTTCATCAGATATAATTCTTGATAACGCATCAGTAGAAATCATAAATAAAGTATTAATAATAAAAGGGGATAATATGACTACATATTTATTAACTTTTTTAAAAAATGATACTCCGAATGCCATAAGAGCAAAACTAGATGCAAATAATGATCTTATTATGATGAATATTAAAATATTGCTATATGGATAATACACCTGTAAGTTATGTAACATAATTCCTGAATCTATATACGATAACTTTTTATAATCTGGTAAACCGAATGTATTATGTCCTTGGATTGGAAAAGCAATAATTGCTAAAATTTCATTTACTAATAATGGTATAAATATTACAAAAAAGCTTACTAGAGTAATCGAAATAGCTTTAGCTAAAATATATTTTTCTTTGTGTACCCTTGTATGAATAAAGTTACTTAATCCCCAATTTTTTTCTTCTAGGAATGACACAGAATAAATGATACTTACGGTTAGTGGCAGCAAGATCCCTACTATTGGTGACAAAGGTGTTGCGACAACGTTTGTAAGAATAGTACCAGTTGAAGCAGACATTACCTTAGATAATTCCGATCCATAATATTCTTTACACAAAATAATGTAGTCTAAAAATATTGCACAAAAAACAGCTATAAATGCTATCTTGAACTCTATTCTTTTCATACACTTACTAAGTTCAAGCTTAATTAATTGAATCATGCCATCACCTCAATATTTTACTACTTGCATGGTACAGCTTAAAAAGGTCAGTGTTTTATCATGTCGGCATATTATCTAATAAAAAACATTCTGAGTTTTTATTCGCACGGTATATAAAAAAAGGATAAGGGAATCTTTTTGTAAGTAGTCCTTATCAAGTTTTCACAAACAAAATTAGACTTTTATCATCCTTCATTTGATGGATTTTTTGAAATTACTTTTTCTTCAATTGATTGAATATATACATTTAAATTTAATAAATATTAAAAGAATATATCATGCAGTGCATGACATATTCTTTTAGCATTACTTGTAATTAGAAGTCTATTTATAATAACCAAACCGAATCGATGAACGTTAATAAAAACATACGGCTAGGATATTATTGACAAGTTGATAATCCAAATACTGTAACTAACACTAGTATTTTTTCTTAAAAATATAATAATAGACTTTAATGGTAAAAATTCTTATAATAGGAAAAAATTATTACTTTATAAAAAAATACTATATCAATATTTTGGAAGTCAATATCTTATTTTTTAATATTTTACAACACGACCAAAAGAAATTAGACAAAACGTGGGCTACTTGCCGTCCGAAGTTCATTTTGCCAATTGAGAGTTTTGCAGTATATCTATATCCAAATTTTGTATAAATATACATATATGCTATCTATCCATCAAGGGCTTGGCATGGATCCTCTGTAGCCATGATTCTTTAGCCAAGCACCAGCTTCAACAGTTTTGGCAAAACCAAAAAAGGTTTTCATGTCCCCCCTCCATGTAAAGCACCTTGTATATCACTGCGTAAGGATTTTGTAATTCTCTGCACTTTTATTTTGCAAAAACAGAGTTGTGAAAGTGATCCATGATTTCACGGTTTGCCCTTCCCTCATCAAAATATTTCTTCACAACATCTAATTTATATTCTTTACTGTATGTTTTTTAATTTTTACCTATAAAAATACCCCCTTCTAGTAGACAGTGACATCCCTTTCTTTTTTCTGTCTAACTATAAGGGGATAATATCAAAAATCTGGCCCTTATCTTCCTTTCAACTGTGAATTATAAAACTCAAGTTATCGACAATTATGACGGTTCCGTTACTATCCCTTGAAAGGCTGACTGATATATAGTTCGGATATCTTCTTTATTAAGCTTCATTGGACTTCTTGCGAGCAATCTTTTTTGTTTCACCCCGTCTTCCGTCAATTTTTCGATCGCACTTTCCGGAATGCCGAATTCTCCCAAAGTTGTCGGAATTCCGACATCTGCCACTAATCTTTTTAGTTCCTCTACACATTGATAGGAAGCTTCTTTTTCAGACAAATAGCTTGAATTCTCGCCTAGAGCATTCAATATGTCCACCATTCTTTTTTGGCAGCTTTTTCGGATGTAGCCCATCACATATGGCAATAAAACTGCATTGGAATCGCCATGGGCAATATGAAATTGTCCTCCAAGCGGATAGGCTAAAGCATGCACGCCTGCCACGCCGGCATTAAAAAAAGCTAATCCGGCAATATAGCTGCCGTAACTCATATCAATCCGCGCCTGTTTATCATTTCCGTTTAACACAGCTTTACGGATGGAACGGCTGATCAGTCTCATCGCTTGCAGGGCAAGACCGTCTGTTACCGGATTGGCATTGATTGAGACATATGCTTCCACTGCATGTGTCAATGCATCGATCCCCGTTGCAGCGGTCACTTTCGGCGGGACAGTGACAGTTAGTTCCGGATCAATAATTGCTACATCAGCGAGCAAATAATCATGTGTTACAACATCTTTCGTACTTTCTAAAGATAAGACAGAAATATTAGTGACTTCAGAGCCCGTTCCGGAAGTTGTGGGTATCAAAATTTTGGGGAGACCTTTTTTATCTACTTGATTTGTACCTGTTAAATTTAAATAACTTTCCACTGTTCCTTTATGAACAGACAAGACTGCTGCAAGCTTTGCCAAATCCATTGCGCTTCCTCCGCCTAAACCTATGACGAGATCGAATTTGTTTTCTCTCGTATAGGCGACAAGCTTTTCTCCGATTTGAAGCGGAGGCTCTGGTTCGATGTCAGTATATACATCAATGCTGTATCCTTTTTCTTGTAATGGAGATGTGACGCGGTCAACGAGCCCTATGTCATTCAACACCGGATCTGTCACAACAAGAATTTTCTTAGGTTGATATTTTTCAACTTCCGGAACAAGCTGGCTTAACGAACCCCATCCAGTATAACATAAAGGTGTAAAAACTAGCTTTGAATGTGTCATGACTCTCCTCCTTCACACCCTGGAATGTTCTCTTAAAGCATCGACATTTGTGTTCTTTAAAATCTAAATGGACGTTTCCACCCATTTCTTCTATATAAACTCCGGGAAATTTTATTCATAATATCCTTCCGTCGATTTTCTGAATCCTTTAAATTGTTCTGCATCATGCCCGAACCATACTTGGGAATTTGTTTCTTTGGCAATCCGGCGAATTCGTTCGACCGTTTTCGCATATCCGAGAGAATCATAAATAATTCCAGGTGGCTTGATTGGCGGCCCGTAGCTTTCTGCCGTATAGATCGCATCAGATGCAAGAATGATGCCGCCAGTTTCAGGAAGGTGTACATGAAGACCAAGCATTCCCCAAGCATGACCGCTGCCAAAGTTTAAAACTTTCACCCCTTCCGCAAGTTCAACATGATCTTCATCCCGATTGATTGTCCTCCATTGAAGATTATTTTTTATCCATGCATCAATATCTGCCCAAATGTATGCCCCTTCTTTTTGGTTGCGGGCATAAGATTGTAATGTGCCGTTAAATTCGTCTTCATGTACGACAACGGTTGCGTTTGTAAACATTTCTAAGCAGCCCGCATGATCGAGATGAAGATGAGATGCCACAACAAATTTAATATCCTCTGGTCTGACCTTTAATTGCTCAAGTCGGTTATGCAAGTAACATTCTTCGCTCGCTGTCCATGGGAACGTTTTTTGCGTCGTTTCAGACCAGCGGCCTGCTGGACCCATGGAATTTGGATTACATGCCGTGTCAAAAAGAATTTTTCCTTCAGGATGGTCAATTAAAACGGTATAAATCGGGAATTCGACAAACTCAGTCTGCGCGTTCGGATTGTCAATGGTTGCTGGATTGTGCATCGCAATCATCCAGTTTTTGTCCATTTTCATTCGGCCGTTGTCCATTACATACAGTTTCGGGTGTTTTTTAATAATGTTTGCCATAAAAAACCCTCCTATAATGAAATAGAAAATGTCAATCAAGACATGAAATAATTCTTAAATGACGACATGTAAAAATGTGTTCTTGTTTTTGTTTCAACATTCAGCCATTTCTACCACAACATATTCCAAATTCCGTAAGCGCTTTCTTTATACAGTACAAGAAATACTGCTGAAAGAATAGAGGCAGTATATTCTTTTTTTCTATTCATTCATCATTCGTTCTACTTTCCCCCTCCTTATTTTTTGCTCATCAATTTAAATGCAAAATGCATGCCAAAAAAAGCTTCTTACAAACAAAGGGATTTTTAAGCTTCTTTACTGAAAACTGTTGAAAAATTTCACCATAAAAAAGGATTAATAATCGAAATTATCGAAAATATATGGTGAAATTATTCACCAAACGGTTGAAAAAATTCACCAATCAGATGAAAGGTTGTGATTATAATCAAAGCAAACTCTATTAATTCCTTAACTTGGGAAAATATTTTTTCATGCATGCATAACGGAGTAGTTGTCGTCGATCGAAAAGGAAACATTGTTGTGATGAATGCTGCTGCAAAAAAGTTATTGCAAGCGGAAAATGGAAACTGGGAAGGAAAGCATATTCAAGAACTCGTCCCTCACACAAAAATTTTGGAGGTTGTGGAAAGCGGCGATCGTTCAATCGGTCAAAAAATGATACTAGCGGACAGACAATGTATGGTAAACCGGACTCCTCTGTATCAAAACGGCAAGCGCATCGGTGCGATCAGTGTTATTCAAGATATTACTGAAATCGAGCAATATCGCAGCCTACTAACACAGCTTGAGGCGATTATCGAGTTTTCAACTGACGGCCTTTATGTTGTTGACCAAGAAGGGATTACGATCTATGTTAATTCCGCATATGAAGAGATTACAGGTTTTGAACGCACAGAACTGGTCGGAAGGCATATGAGGGATCTGATGACGAATGGTTATATTGACCAGTCAGTATCTCTCTTAGTTTTGGAAAAAAAGAAACAAATTTCCATTATGCAAAAAATAGGAGGCAAAAAAGATGTCATTGTCACCGGAAATCCGGTATTTAATGATCAAGGAGACGTTGAGCTCGTAGTAACGAGCGTAAGGGATATCACACAATTAAATAAACTTAGAAAAGAGTTAGAAAAAGCAAAAAGTATTTCCGAAATAAACCAAAACCGTTTTTCGGCTCATGTGAACGGATCAGAACAAATGTTTATATGCAACAGCAAAAAAATGAAAAACATTTATGAGAAAGTAAAACAAGTGGCGCCTTTTCCAACAAGCGTCCTTTTAACAGGCCCTTCCGGAACAGGAAAAGAGGTGATCGCCAATTTTATCCATCATCACAGCCAACGGAAACAAAAGCCGTTTATTAAAGTGAATTGCGGGGCCATTCCTGAACATCTGCTTGAATCTGAACTATTCGGCTATGAAAAAGGTGCATTTACTGGTGCGAATAAAGAGGGGAAAATTGGTCTGCTTGAATTGGCGGACGGCGGAACCGTTATGCTTGACGAAGTAGGAGAAATGCCTCTCTCTTTGCAGGTAAAGTTATTACGAGTATTGCAAGAAAAGCAAATTCAGCGAATAGGTGGCAGGGAGCCAATTAAGCTTGATATTCGATTTATTTCTGCAACGAACAAAGATTTAAAGCAACTTGTTTCAGAAGGAAAATTTCGTGAGGATCTTTATTACCGTCTGCATGTTGTTGAAATAACTGTTCCGCCCTTATCTGAACGCCAAGAAGATATATCACCGCTTATTGATCATTTCTTTTCATACTTTTGCAAGCTTTACCATGTCGATAAAACATTGTCAAAAGAAACTAAGAAGGCTTTAACGAGCTACCATTGGCCTGGAAACGTCCGAGAATTGAAAAATTTAATAGAAAGCATGATCGTATCGGTTCCCTCTCAATTGATCGAACCGCACCATCTTCCTTTGCACATTCATGATCAAAAAGACGGTGAAGAAGCTTTGACGCTGAAACAGCGCGTGGAAAAATTTGAACAGCGAATTGTAAAAGATGTGATCAAAAAACATCCATCACTACGGATTGCGGCAAAAGAACTCGGCATCGACCATTCCACATTAGTCAAAAAGTTAAAGAGATGGGGTTTAGATCCAAAAAAAGCAAACATATAAACAATCTCGATTTCTGCTCATCTAAAGATTTTATTCTGTTGTGCCGGAGAAAAATAATTTGCAGTTGCCTAATCAAAAGAAGCGTCCTCATTTTTTTCAAACGCTCTATATTAAAGGAGTAGAATTTTTACATGGGGTGTCTCATAAGTCAATTTTCGACTTTGAGATTCCCTTTTAAAAGACTTGATCGCTTGTTGGATCATCATGCGAAATACCGCTTAAAAACGGTTTAAAGACGCAGACATTCATTCTCTTCTCTTTTAATACAGCTGCTAGTCCGCAAGCTATTATCGTTTTTCCAACACTAGTATCAGTTCCTGTTATAAAAAAAACCTTTCATTTGATCATATTCAACTCTTTTCCGATTAATTTAAATGCATGCAACAAATAATCTATCTCCTTTAAGCTATGGTCCGCGGTCACCGTTAACCGAATTCTGCTTTCTCCAATAGGTACAGTCGGCGGTCGAATCGCCGGGGCATATATTCCTTTTTCTTGTAATCTTTTTGCAAATATGACAGCCTTATGAGCATCTCCGATCAATACAGGAATAATTGGTGTATGATCTCCCTTCACGGTGTACCCCATTTCTTGTAAACTAGTTTTTATTCGTTTTGCTTTTATAAGCAATTGCTGTCGTTTTTCTTTACTATGTTCGATGATTTCCAATGCTGTATATGAAGCTGCACAAATAGATGGTGATAGTGCGGTTTGAAAGATAAAGGTTCTGGCATGATTTCGCAAAAAGTCAATGAAAACCTTCGATCCAGAAACGACCCCGCCTTCCGTTCCAACCGCTTTACTTAAAGTGCTAATTACTACATCCGGAAAGACGTGAAAAAATTCACTTGTTCCCCTGCCGTTTTCTCCTAAAACTCCTGTTGCGTGTGCGTCATCCACAATGACAAATGCATGATAACGTTGAGCAAGTGACATGATTTTATCTAAAGGCGCAATGGTACCATCCATACTAAAGACACCATCTGTGACAATAAAGCGTCGCCGTGATGAATTTGTTTCTTTTAATTTTTTTTCCAAATCTTCCATATCTACATGGTTATAAATGACGGTATCCGCTTGTGAGAGACGACATCCATCGATAATACTCGCATGGTTTAATTGATCGCTAAAAATAACATCACCTTTTTCAGGCAATGAAGTAAGCACACCGATATTCGCCAAATAACCGCTTGAAAACAGCAAGGCACTTTCAGTCTGTTTGAAATCTGCAAATCTTTTTTCAAGCTTTTGATGCCACTGCGTATTGCCTGTCGTTAGCCTCGAGCCGCTGCTCCCAACCCCAAACTCGTGCAATGCCTTTTCTGCTGCAAGAATCAAGCGTGAATCATTAGCCAAGCCCAGATAGTTGTTTGAGGAAAATACTATGTACTTTTGGCCATCTACGTACATTTCGGGACTAGGTGCAGTATTCATTGTTCTAAGCGTCCGATACAAGCCGGATTCCTTTGTCTTCGCTAAACGGTTGTTTAACCACCCATTAAAGTTCAACGCTTGTCACCTCATTATGTCTTTAAAAAGCAAAACCTCTTTTTCTGTTACCCGTGACAATTGCTTCTTTCATCCTTGGACCATTGATTCAATTGTTGCGCAATTTCCTGATGCTTTTCCTTAAGCAGTTGTTCAAGTATGTTTAAGCATTCATCACGACACTGTTTCGGATCGCCGCTTTTTGACCGATAAACGTAAGGAATAGGTGCCTTAAAACTTTCATTCAAACATTAATGGCCCATATATTTGATGAGAAAGCTGGATGGAACCGACACTTATGGCGCCGACCGTATCCTCATGATAGCCGTTTTGCATTGTAATAAACTTTTGTTTCTCTGTCTTATTGATATTTTTCCAATATTGAAACGCCATCTTAAGTGCAATTTCCATCGCTTCAGCTCCGCTATCTGAATAAAAAACACGCGTCAGCTTTTCAGGACTTATTTGAATGAGCTTTTCCGCGAGCTCTGTTGCTGGAACATTTGTCATGCCTAACAATGTGGAGTGGCCATTTTTTCGAGCTTTTTTTAATTGCTTCGTCCAGTTCTTTTTTACGATTGACCATGTACGTTAGTCAAACGGAAGAAAAGCCGTCATATATTCTTTTCCTTCAATATCTTTAACTTTCATTCCTTGGCCGCTTTCAATTATTAAAGGATGATCATCATCTGTGTAAAAGGCAGTCATAGATATTTTTTACTTTTTTCGATTAATTGTTGTTTCATTTCTCTACCTCCCAATGAATAAAGACTGGCTGTTTTTCTAAATAGTGAATATAGGCATTCAGATCTTTCCTGCAATCAACAAAAAAGATGCGGCAGCCGCGTTCATCTCCATATTCTTTTAGGTTTGTAATCCGTTGATACCCCAGCTTTTTACTTGCAACATAGCCAGTAGTATATTCAGGATCGTCTGACCAACATAGTTCAGCGATGGTAGCCGGATGCGCACACACCTTTGTGGCAATCACAAGTGCTTCCCTGATTCTTGTACTCTTGGGCACATGAAAGTAGTCTGCCCAATGTTCAAAATTCGTCTTCATCCAATCGATTCTTGAAACACGCACTCCCTTTTCCTGCCTATCATCAATACGTTTTCCTGAATGAACATCAATTAATATAGCGCCTCTCATTCCTGAATATTTCGTCCATTCTGTAAATGCTTTTTCAATAACCCGTCTTTCGATACCGACTTTCTCCAAAAGCAGCCTAGACAACTTTCGCCCTTTCTCTACTGTATCTGCCTCATTTGTGTCAATATGTAATGGTTGAATTCGTTTAATCGGTTCGTGAATAGATTCAAATTGAATTTGCATAAAATCCGGAGTACCTCTTGAGTGATGAAGTCCCTTTTCTAATAAAGCATTTACTGAATTTTTTAAATCACTATAGGTTGAAAGCAGTTCTCCACCAGATATATGTTTTCCGCCATGTTCATGAGGTCCATTCTTGGCAGCTCTCATTCTGACACTATAATACCTTTCCTCTTCCATTCGTTGGCCTCCAACCTCCGTCATTTGTTTTATGTCAAAGAAATTCCTTCAAAATTCATTAAACTAATTAAAAAGCTATTTCTAATTTTTCAACCTACAATCTTTTGTTTTATGTTAACTTTTAAAATAAAATGGTTAACAATTAAATGATAAAATTGTTATCTATTAATGTCAATTGGTTAACTAAAATACGCACTCAAAATGGCAGCCAGTCTCGGGTGAAAGGAGCTTTTATTGAAGATAAGCGGTTAAGCTGAGTAGGAATGCTTTGCAAAATGTTTTTATCTTAAAAAATGCCGTCTAAAAGGATATGATTATTCCTCGCTTTTCTCATTCATTATCAGTTCAATGCCGATTTGAAAAAAATAATGTGGTCTTCGTTGAAATGGCTGGAGCATGTTATAATGAGAAAGAATAAAAATGAAGAAATTTAGACCCATCTTATAGCTAAGATGATTTTACAAGCGTTGAAGGAATTAGCGGAGCAACTAAAAAATCATACGGGAAACAAGGCAGCGCTTTGAACAAATCGATTAACGTTTTAAATCAAACAAGTTGATCAACAGTTTGAACTAACAAAGCAGCAATTGACCGAAATAAATGAGCGGTTGGACCAAGTCGAAAAAAAGATTACCCAGATGGACAAACAACTCAATGATATAGCATCCGGTCTTTCTCTAAAAAATGACAAACCAACTGTTGCACAAACAACGGGTATTGTTGGCATTCAATTGAACAATTCAAGGATTCGTTCGTTATTCTATCAATCTAAATTATATGAACAGGAAAAAGCGGACTTTTAAAAAATCGATTCCAATTCAACTCGTAGTTAAAAAGAATCTAGTTCAGCAAATTGTTCTTCTGAAATGACCTGAAACCCGTTTCTCTTTAGTAAAGCAGCTGTTACCCCACTTCCAACCATTTTCTTTCCAGTAAATTCGCCGTTATAAATCATTGAACTGCCGCAGGACGGACTATTCTCTTTGAGAACTACTAATGTTGCTTTTATTTCTTTTGCTTTTTTTAAAGCCGCATAAGCGCCCTTTATGTAAAGCTCTGTCACATCGTTGCCTGACCGATCCACTACTTTCGCCTTTCCATCCAGTACATCCTCCCCATTTCCACCGATGATCTCTGCAGGTTCTCTAGGAGTCGAAAATCCGCCTAATATTTCAGGACAAACCATTTCGGCTTTCTTCTCCTGAACTAATTTCCATATTTTATTATGTAAACAATGCGTCCCATTATACCTCACTTCTAACCCCGCTAAACAGGAGCTTACTAATATCATCAAATCACCTCTTTTGCAATTAATTTTCTTATGTTATACCTATTACAATTATAAATTGCTATATCGGAACAAATTTTTTGGCTAACGGCTTCACTAATGAAAATGACCCAATTATGATATCTTCTTCAGTTCTATTATATACCAAATGATGTTGTTTCGATATGTAACTTCAATATACGTATCTAATTTTGGAATTGCTATTACTAATTACTAACATACTAACTATAGAAAACTTTCGTAAATTTTTACCGCTTTTCTCTTTTTTCCGATAGTTTGCACATAGTTTCAAATGTCGAGACATACAGCCCAGTTAAAATTTATGTGTAAATTTTTACACCCTGCTAAACGAACCTAGATCTCAGGCAAATAAAACTGCTTCCTTTTTGCACAAAACTAAGGCTTTATTAGTCATTTTGACCTCTTTTAATAATCTCCCGTTTCTTCCTCCGCAATGTTTAGATTAATAATTTTCTGATCAAAAATTTGAAATAGAGTTCAATATTAAGGGCTCTCTTGTTTAACAATCTAGAACATAATTCGTAATGAGTCAGGTACCGATTTAATTATTTTGAACAAAACTTGTCAGTTTGACGCATTCTTGAATTTTTCAAAGCGCTGATCGAAATTTCCTAAAATATCCGAAACATAAACAACATAATCAAACGGTGCCTTCTTCTGCTGTTAGCATTGACGTTTGAAGCAGCTTCTTTGTTTTGGAATAATCCGCAAAAAATGTTGTTAAATGAAAAATCAAATAATTTTACACCATGCTAAAATAATCGGAATTTTCAAACCCTTAATCTTAAAACTATAATGAAAGCGCAATCAAATTTAACAAATAAGGGAGGAAATATAATGCAAAAAATCGGAAAACAACGAAACGGAAAAGTAAAGCTTCCGAAAGGAAAAAGAGTAGCAGTAAACATTGGGTGTGACTTTGATGCACAATCCATCTGGATCGGTTCTTTTAACCTCACTTCTCCTGCCTACATGTCACGTGGTGAGTTTGGCGCTGAAGTTGGTGCCCCAAGATTGTTAAAACTGTTTGACAAATACGGCATCAAAACAACTTGGTTTATTCCAGGTCATACTGTGGATACATTCACTGACATTTGCAAAGAGGTAGCGGCTCGTGGCCATGAAATTGGCCATCACGGGTATGTTCATGAAAATCCTACCACAATGAGCTATGAAGAAGAAGACAAAATCATGCAAATGGGGTTGGAATCCCGCGCCAAAATCGGCGTGAAACCGCGTGGCTACAGATCTCCTTATTGGGATTTTAGTCCAAATACATTGAGTATTTTAGAAAAATATGGGTTTAAATACGATAGCAGTTTGATGGGAAATGATCTTCATCCTTACTGGCCGAGACCGGTAGAAGTAAACGCTGATAAAGCGAACGTTTTCTTGAAAGAAAGCACCATATTGGAAATCCCTGTTTCTTGGTACCTCGATGATTTTCCACAAGTAGAATATATAACAGGTATACAAGAAGGGCAAAGACTGCCCAAGATATTTTTGAGCGTTGGGCATCCATTTTCGATTATGCATGTGATCAAGAAGAAGGGGCTTGTTTCGTGTTGACGACACACCCGCAAACAATCGGACGAGCACATATGATCCAAATGTTAGAAAAATTGATTCAATATATGGAATCCCGCGGTGCATGGTTTGCGACTCTCGGTGAAATCTATGACAACTTCTACGAAGAATAATATACTTCGCTCATAAAAGATACATTCCGTACACACTTACATCCTCCGTAAAATTAATCAATTTAGCTTACGGAGGATCATTTACAAAATTAATTCTTGGAGGAAAAAAATGAGAAAAGTAACCATATCCGCTTGCCAGTTTCGTGTAGAACGAACAAAAAGTTTTGATGATTTTAAAAATCAAGTTGTTGAACTGATCGAGCAAGTTCCACAGCAATCCGACTATGTGATCTTTCCCGAACTATTTACCGTCGGTTTGCTGACCAGCTTTCCAAACAGCGAAAAATTAACAGCAAGAGATCTTATTTTGATTGACAAATACACTGATGATTATAAACAACCCTTTATCGAGTTGGCGGTAGAAAAAAAGCAGGTAATCATTGGTGGATCACACTTGGAGCGAAGAGACGACAAGTATTACAACATTGCCTATATTTTTAAACCAGACGGTACCTATATTGAACACAAAAAAACTCATATTTTTCCTTCGGAAAGCGACTGGAAAACCTCAGAAGGCGATGAATTAGCAGTTTTCGAGATTGGCCCTGCCAAAATTGCACTTGCTGTTTGTTATGAGGCTGAAATTCCGGAAATTTCAAGAATCTACAGCATTAATGGTGCAGAAATTATCTTCTGTCCTTCCTATACATTTACGGAGCATGGTTTTTGGCGTGTTCGTCATTGTGCACAAGCTCGATGCATCGAGAATCAAGTGTATTTCGTGCACTGTCCAACTGTTGGTGAGCCGGGTACACCTTTACCGAATGGATTTGGAAGAGCGTCGATCTTGAGCCCTTGCGATTCGGCTTGGTCTCCAAACGGTATCGTTTCTGAAGGAGAAACCAACAAAAATATGGTCGTGACAGGAACTGTAGATATAGATGAATTGTATGTAAATAGAAAAACCGGTGCTGCTACTACGTTTGTTGACCGTACCCGAAGAGAAAATATTTACACTAAATATGAACCTTACAGATCATATAACCGAAAAAAATAACGAAAAAATGCGTACCTTTCGGGGTATGCATTTTTTCGTTATAGAACGAATGCAGTATATTAATATTTTTTAAAATTCTCAATGTCCTTTCGAACGGTTAAATACGTTGTTACTTGATAGATGTATTGAAACAACCGAGTGTAAAAAATTGTTGCTTGCACTTGATACACAATCTTTGTTACGATATATTTCCTTTAATTTTGTATCAGGACGAAGTTACCCCATTCAAGATATATAATCTTCCAGTTCACTTGAAGAAGGAATTTCTCGAATAATCCATAGAGGAATAAGTGCTAACGGCAATAAAATGATACCAGAAAACGAAATGGCTGTGTAATAGTCGTTTGCTTCAATAATATGAGGTGCCAAATAACTGATGACAGCCCAGCCAAGCCAGCAAGAAGCGGAACCGATCGATGAACCAGTGCCCCTGGCTCTTGTAGGGAAAGCTTCTGTAAAAATTCTTGGAATGGTTCCCCATATGCCCGCGCCAAAAAAGTTCCATAACAAATAGGCAGGCAAAAAAGCATTGAATGTTTGAGCAAAAAATGTCATCCAAATGGTCAGTGGTATGGAAATGACAATAAATAACAGATTGGCATACCTGATGCCAATAATCCCGCTGAGCCATCCGCAACAAACAAAACCTAACATGCTAACTAAGCTTCCCGCCCCTACAGTCCATATTGCTTCATTCCAATTTAATTCAAACGCATAATTCATCCAATAGGGAGCAAACCAGATTAACAAACCATATGCAATCACAACAAGATTCATATATACCCAGATTAATAGGGTATTTTTGAGTAGCTCCCCTTTCATTAGCTGCAAATACGTAAATTTTAGAACCTCTTCTTTATTTATTTTAAATCTGTTTTGGCTCACAATTTCCTTTGTTTCGGCAGTATATGATTTAATACTTTGTCTAAATTTAACCAATTCCTTGAATCTAACAGGTTCTTTGATATACAAACGGACGACTATAACTAGAAATGCAGGAATAGATGCGAGATAAAAAGCACTTCTCCACCCCCATTCTGGTACAACGTATATTGACAAAAGGGTAGAAATTGCTGTCCCGGCAGGCCAACCCGCTGCCATAATCCCGACGATCCACCCCCGATGCTTGGCAGAAACTGATTCAATTAAAATAGTGGCGCCCACCGCATATTCTGCAAAAGCACTTCCGGTTGCAAGAATTCTGAAAATAGTCAGTGATTCAAAATTCCAAGATAAACCAGTCAAAAAGGTGCCAATCGACACCAAAAATAAAATCCATTGAAAAACTACTTTTCTTCCGAAGTAATCCATCAAAGGACCTACCACAATATTGAACACAATAGCGACAATGAATCCTGCCGCAACAATAATGCCAAATTCAGTTAAAGAAAAGTCAAACTCCTCCATTAAATGTGGAGCCACGAAGAAAAATATGGAGGTATCCATCGCGGAAATTGTCCATCCGATAAATGCTATTAATGTTACAAACATGCTATAACCTTGAATATCATTCTTCACTTATAATACCTCCGTACTATTTTCGTCTTATGTGTTCAATTCGTGTTCAATTCTCTGAATTGAATCGGTGTTAAAGACACCTCTTTTTTAAATACTTTGATAAAGTATTTTACATCGTTAAAGCCGACTGCCTTACTGATCTCATATAAGTTCAGTTTAGTTTGAATTAAAAGCTTCTTTGCCTCCTCAATTCTTTTTTTGGCAATGTAGGAGGTGAAATTGATTCCGGTCTCTTTTTTAAACAACCAACTGAGATACGATGGCGAAAGTTCCAAATACTCTGCTACCATATCTAGGGACAGTGAAGAATTGTGATAGTTTTGCTCAATAAATATTTTTACTTGAAGGGAATAATCTTTGGAATATTTGTCCCACTTGTATAGAATATAGTCGATCAGTGGATCAAAAAATATTGCTTTCCACCTATACAAGTCATCCCATTGAGAAATCGACTTGAATTCCTGTAACCATGCTTTATTCTGATCGAGCCTATTATCAATGTTGAAATATTTGGATATCTCTATATAAAGCTGAAACAGGATAAACCAATGTGCTTCCAAAGTTTGATTGTTGTCCAAAATTTCGTTCAAATGCTGAGTAAACACTCTTTTCTCTCCCTGTTTCAATGCCAAGAGCAATTTACTTTCATCCTCAATGTTTAAAAAAACATGATTTGACACATTCTTTTCGTCTTCTCGATAATATTTTAGATTCTGAATAGCTTCTTTATATGCATGTTCAACGGAAAGATCCTCGCCTTCATGTATTTGACTCACGCCACAAGGATAACGCTTCTGCAATTGTTTTATGTTTGTTTTTATAATGTTTATTAACGCCTCTGAGGAATCTTCATAGACTACGTAGATATGTTGGGAACCCATACGTAAAAGAAAATTCCTGCCAATGTTTTTCAGTTCCTCATTCGAAATAGGGACTAAGGAGAAAATAAACAAATAATATTTGCAAGGAAACACTACATCAGCATCCATATGTTTTTCTCTATTAGAGATTCGCTCATAAATATAATTTTTCAACTGGATTATACTAATGTTTTCTCGCTCCTGCCTTTCTCTTTCAATCTGATTCTTGATGTTTTCAATGGTTGTTTTCAGCTCTTCCGGATCGATCGGCTTTAATATATAATTGGAAACGCCGTATTTGATCGCTCTTTTGGCATAATCGAAATCGTTGTAACCGGAAATAATAATAATTTTGGGATACGATGTCATTTCCTTGTTCAATTGTTCCAGCATGGACAAACCATCCATGACAGGCATTCTGATGTCCGTGATAATGATATCAGGTTTATATAGTTTGATGAGATCCAAAGCGATTTTCCCATTTCTTGCGTTTCCAACTATTTGAATATTGTATTGCTGCCATGGCAGCATCTTCTCTATTCCTTTGCTAATCCAAGGCTCATCTTCCACAGTCAACATGCGCAGCATATCAACCACTCTCCTCTTCCTGCTGTTTACGATTACGAATAGGTATCGTGATCACCGCGCATAGTCCATGCGGTGAAATATTGTGATACTGAAGGCCGTATTCTTCCCCATAAGCAATTTTCAAACGATTGTTTACATTGAAAATTCCGATTCGGTTACTTTCTTTATTGGTTGGAGGGTGTTTATTATCCAAAGTAAACGTTTTCAGTTCCTCGTTTAGCTTTTGCAACTTTTCTTCCGGAATACCTGGTCCATTATCGGAAATGCTGATGACAATGTGCTTGTTTTCATTGATTTTGCCTTCAATTCGAATCATTCCTTTATCAGTTAAATTTTTGAACCCATGGATGAAACAGTTTTCAACGATCGGTTGGAGAACAAATTTGATGATTTTGTATTCTAGAATTTGTGGATCGATTTGTCGTTCACATTCTATAAAACCGTCAAATCGTATTAATTGAACATTTAGATAATTGTCCATGTGATCCAACTCGTCTTTGATTAATACTTCTTCAGTATCCTGCATCATATTGTACCGGAACATTTTCGATAACGACCTAGAAATTTGGGCAATTAGCGGAACATTATGAATAATGGCCAACGAATTAATTGTTTCCAATGCATTATGAAGAAAATGCGGATTGATTTGTGACTGCAATGCCTTGAATTTTGCTTGATTCGTTAATGAGATTAATTGATACTGAATCCTCGCTTGTTCCTTTAATTTTAACATGATTTTATGAAAGCTTATTTCAATATCCCATATTTCATCTCTGATCATTACATCTCGATCAAACGAGTGATTAAAATCCCCATTTTCTATCGCCTTGATTTCTTTTCTGAGAGAACGAATGGGGGAAGTCACATGTAACGAAATGAGTATAATTGAAAATATGCTGACCACAATGCTGCTGATAATGATATAAACCATTAATTTTTTGTTATTTCCATTTTTTCCTAATATTTTAGATACCTCAGTCACGCTAATTACAGAGAGATTCGTCTCCGGATCATGGTTATAAATCACGAGCATATTTCGACCACTTTCTTTGAACGTAAAATTCCCACTGACTTTGCCGTTGACAGATTCTTTATTTTTCACTTTTACGAGCAAACTTCCTTCATTTTTTCCCGAATTTGTAGAATAGATAATTTGCCCGTGATCTGCGATTATCAAATTGGCAGGCACATAGAAGTCAATACCTTGAAGCAAATCTTGTAACAATCCTGTTTCGAAGGAAGAAAGCCCCTGATGGCTGGATTCAACATTTTTTTTGATAACAGCCAAAGAGTGACTCAACTGTTTAATCATTTTCGTTTGCGACTCAACCGTATTCTCGAAAAATTTCGTTGTCCAAATTTGATAAATCAATAGATCACATATAACTAGAGGAAAAATGGTGAGAATAAAATAAAGTGCAACGTATTTGTATTTGATGCTGAAGTACACAGGAGCTCCCCCTCTATAAAAATATCAACTATTTTTTGTGAATTTATTTGGTTTTCGTAATTATCGATGTGGATTGAATAATTTTCGAATTTTTGATATCTCTTCCTTTTTCCTTCTAGTTTCTTTTACTTAGTCTTCCCATCGTTGCTTCTAATATCAGTGTTAGATTTTAAAATCAAAAATTTGGTTCGCAAATAATTCTTGAACAGTAAATGGTGAGTATTAGAAATGTTGTTAGTTCTATAAAGTACAAATTCAATAACAATAAATAAACAAGTCACCGTTATGTAAAAAACTATTTTAACAATTAAGGATAAAAACCCCCAATTGGATTTTCAGTTTTTGAAATTCAATGAATTTTCGGTTTGATATAATATAGGCAACTTCACCGTCATGTAAACTGCTTGTTTACTATTAGTAATTAACCCCAGCTCAAAAGATACTACTCTTTTGAAAAATGATCTGTAACAAAATTGCACAACTTTCCCAATCGACTTTATAGTGCAGTACAATTGTGATATTGACGCTTTAACGCCTTCCAGCGCAACTTAAATTTTTATTGTCCATGGAATAACCAATATTTATCCAAAATTGCTAATTGTGAGAAAAATAGTATCAACTTTGTCATCAAGAATTTTTTGTTTTTTTTATAACTCGGAAAATATTTCGTTGATTTGAACTATCCGTTGTATTCTTTCTTTATCTCTGGACAAACCATGAGTTTGTATCAGCATCTATATTAATACAAAAACAGATCAATTTTCAGACATTTGTATATTCTCTTTTGTCTAACTATTTTCGATCAAAAATTTACATAATCTTAAGATGATATTTGTAAATATTATAAATGATCCTTTCTTCTAGTTAAAATAATGTGACAAATGGTCAAATTGTTTTTATCAATACGACGTGAGTCATTCGTATTCATATCCCGGAATATTCAAAGAATCATAAGAACCATTTCATTGTTATCATTAACTGCACATAATTATACACTCGTTGCAACTATAATCTTAGTCCATTCTTTTGTCCCCTTTTCCAATACCGCTCTTCGTCTAAAAAATTTTCTGATAGCTAAATTTTTTCATAGCTGTTTCTATACTTTAACAACTATATTCCTTAATTTTCGGTTTAAAAAGGAAAAAAGTTCGTTAAACAGTTTATTTTTCTTGAAAACAATTTAAAATTGGAAATATTAAAACAGGGAATAAATCATTTGTTACTTATTATCCATAAAATAACCGTCCCTTCTGTACCGTTGTTTGCGGTGAATTATTGTTTCAAAAGAAAGGGGTGCCCGATATTCAACTTTTGGGGCACCCTCTTTACTTTTACCGCTATTTAGCTTGAATGACTTCATTTTTCTTATATCCATAAATTGAGCCATCTTTAATTTTTATGTCGTCTTCCCATGGCAACTTATATTTGCCTTCAGCCAAGTCTTTGATAAATGTATAAGGATTTTCTTTAACACCGCCTGGAACAGCTACATAACCTCTCGTTCCCAAATTAAATATATTGTTTTCAAGCCCCCAATTCAAACGTGCTTGATCTGCCAGTTTCGGATATATTTCAGCCGTAACGATTTCCCAAGGATTTCTGTGTCCTTGAACCAATGTCGTTCCATCAAAATTACAAATTTGGCCTTCTCCGAAATAATAAAATACCCCATCGTAACCGGCTAGATTTACCGATAATGTATACATTAAATTATGCCATGCATTTGAACGATTTGTTAAAATCCATTGTTCATTTACTTGTGTACTGTATCCCGAAATTCTAATTAAAACATTAGCTCCTTTATAAGCAGCTTCTCGAGCAATTTCAGGGAACATGCCATCATGACAAATGCATACTGCCAATTTGCTTCCGCCTGGTCCATCACAAACTGGCATACCTAAATCCCCTGGCTGCCATGGTTCAATAGGAACCCAAGGATTTAATTTACGATACTTAAGAATAATCTCGCCTTGCGGATCGATGATAATGGCTGTATTGTATGGCAGTCCTCCGTCTGGATTTTTTTCCATAATTGAAAATACCCCATATACTTGAGCTTCTTTACATGCTTGCGCAAACGCATCTGTTTCTGGACCAGGTATTGTACATAAAAATTCATCAGTAGTCCATTTTTTTGTGTTTAAACCTTGTGTACTATATTCAGGGAATACGATTAACTCTAATCCGGGATATCCCGCTTTTGTGGAATGAACTGTTCGAACAATTTGTTCAATTTGTTTTTCAATATCTTTTCTGGATTCCACTACTGGAACCGGATATTGAATTAAAGCTGCCAAAAACCCTTCTGGTGGCTTCGTCATACTTCCAATACTTCCCATTATCAAACTCCTCCTGTTCTTTTAATTCAATTTATTTTTTTAAATAGGAAATGACTCATAAAGATTCATTCCTATATTTACTAACTCTAATTAGAAATTTTTCCATGCAGATAAATCACTATTGCCGTCAAATTAATGCTGTTTATATTTATTAGTCTGCTTTTTAAAGCTGGGAAATGACTAAAAGTACGATCTAATTCTAATTTGTTATAAATAATTACCTACAATGTAATTAAATATAACATAATTATAACATATTTTTTGAGTTTTTTAAACGTTTGAAATCAATGAATTTTTGCTAGAAAACAAATTTTATGTTAATTTTTATTACATAAAAATGCGCACACCTTTCTGTCTTGAATGATTGATCATTCTTTTTGGGGATTTTTTCTATGAAAATAGAGCGTATTTACTTTTGTAATAGTGAAAAAAAGGAAAATCAAAAGAGATCCGATTTAATTACCGGCTTTTTTTCTAAAAAGGATGCGAAACAACTACTATTGCTCCTTTGAACGTTTTTTTCGGATATTCCATTTATTCATTTTTCGATATAACGTGCTTCTCGTAATGCCAAGAATTTGTGCTGCTTCCGTCATATTTTTTGTTTCTTGTAGAACTTGCTCGATCATTTGTTTTTCCACATATTTGAGGTTGCCAACGAAATGTTGTTTTATTGTACTGGAATTTTGGAAGTCTTCAGGCAAGTGTAAAGGGAGAATTTTCGGCTCATGAATGGCTAAAAGAAATGCCCTTTGCATGATGTTTTTCAATTCACGTATGTTGCCTGGCCAATGATAGGAGTGAAGCATTTGCAATGCGGAATCACATAACTCTAGTGGCCCTTTTCCATAATACTGATGAAACTGGTGCAAAAATTGTATAGATAAGTAAGGAATATCTTCTATTCGTTGTCTAAGCGGAGGAACATGAATGGTAAACACATTCAATCGATAATATAAATCGGAACGAAAAGAGCCCTGGTAAGCAATCTCCTCTTTAAGATTGCGGTTTGTTGCAGCAATGACCCTTACATTAACTGGACGTTCTTTATAATCGCCAATGCGAACCACTTTTCGCTCCTCAAGAACACGAAGAAGGCTTACTTGCAATTCTAAAGGCATTTCTCCTATTTCATCAAGAAACAATGTCCCTCCGTTGGCAGCTTCAAACTTTCCGATGCTTCCGCCTTTTTTCGAACCAGTAAAGGCTCCTTCCACATATCCAAATAATTCACTGGCAATCAGTTCTCTTGGAATAGCTCCGGAATTCAAAGCAATAAACGGTCCATTGCGACGAGGGCTTTGCTCATGAATGGTTCGTGCCAAAACTTCTTTACCGGTTCCAGTTTCCCCCAATATCAAAACATTTGCATCAAATTGAGAGGAGGTCGAAGCAATTCGGAGCTCTTTTTGAAAAGCCTGATTGTAAGTTACTATGTTTCCAAATTGGTATTTCTCTTTAGCCTGTGAGATGGTTTTTGCTGATCCTTTCTTTAAAAAAATCAAAAAAGCGTTATACGGCTTCCTCATTTTCCTTTTTATTACCTCATACCCTTTATCCAATAGGTTTGCATCATCGAAAAGATCGCCGGATTTAGCTTTCGTTATATCGATAGCGAGGGGATTCGTATATAATATCTTATTATCTTGGTCTACGGCGATAATTCCATCTGAAACCTCCCTACCCATTTCATCAACTAAAACTTTCCATATCCCTTCATCATCCATCGAATCTACAAGCGTATTGGTTAAAAGCGGTCTAGCAAAAATTTGTTTTTCCGAGCTCCAAACAATCTCAAACTGTCCATTTTCCTTTGCTTTTCCAATCCTCATTTCTCTTGACAAATGATGATTAGATTCTATTTTAATTTTTCCACTCGGTGATGAAAACTCTTTCTCATATAAATATTTTGTGATTTTTTTTCTTTCTGTAGATTGTAAATGACATATCGCGTCTAATACTATTTGAACCCCTATATAAGTACTGCACATAACCGAGGAAATAACAGTATCCAACCCATATTTTTCTTTCATGCCTTTTACAAGTAAATCGTTTTCAGGAATATCTAATGACTGGAAATAACTAAAACAACTGTAATGACCAGCTGCATATTTTGGCCCCATTGCTTGTATCTCCAGCTCTGTTGTTATTGGGCTGATAATAGGCATTTCCTCAGGATTGAATCCTAATTCATAATACATTTTATAAAAAGGTAATATACTTTCCCCGACAAGCGTTGACAATATTGCATTGGAAGAAGAATGTTTAATCTCTTCCAAATAAGTCGAGAACTCTTTATGCCCTAATGGAACATATTTTTCCCCAATCACTTTCCCGTCCAATTCATATAACATCTCTCTAATTTGTTGATTCGTATATCTAGGGTAAACATAATCGTTTCCAATTAGGTAAACTTTTTTGCCAAATTGTTCAATCGTAAATTTAAGCAGTGAAGTGATTTGTTGATTGGGAATTTCTCCAACATAGAAAACATTTGGATGAATCTCCTGTCCTTCATAAAGCGCCGGATATATTAAAAGGCAATCGTATTGTTCAAGAACAGGTAAAATAGCTTTCCGGCATGCGGACGTATAGCATCCTACAAAAACTTTTATCCCTGAACGCGCCATATCTAATGCTTGTCTATAGCTTTCAATTGGATCGGAACGAATGTCTCTTGCTTCAAAGGTAAAGGTAATATTTGATTTACTGTTGTCTTTTTGGAATTTTTCAAGAGCATACACAGCTGCTCGATATTGACCAATTTCTGTCAAGGAAGTGATGCCCGTTAATGAAAATAAAAAGCCGATGCAAATATTCATATAAATCCCTCTTTTGTATCAATTTGCGACAATGTATAAAAATTAAACATGCCTATTTCACTTTAATCTTATTATAAAATTCATAACATTTCAAATATTTCATCAATAATAATGTCGCAAAAGTGAAATCCTCCCTTTCCCTCCTATACTAAAAATAAAGCATTTATAAATTTGGCATATTTCTTGCAGTAGATATAAGCGAGAAAGCAGGAAACAAAACAATAGGCTACGTTTCCAGCTTTACATTCAATTATAGAAAGGAGTAATGAAAAATGAGACATGGGGATATCTCAAGCAGCCATGACACAGTTGGTATAGCAGTGGTCAATTACAAAATGCCTCGTCTTCACACAAAGAATGAGGTATTAGATAACTGTCGCAAAATAGCAGACATGATTGTAGGAATCAAAAAGGGACTTCCTGGTATGGACTTAATCGTTTTTCCAGAGTACAGCACTCATGGAATTATGTATGATGAACAAGAAATGTACGATACTGCCTCTTCCATTCCTGGAGAAGAGACTGCAATATTTGCCCAAGCATGTCGTGCTGCTAACACTTGGGGGGTATTTTCTTTAACAGGTGAAAGACATGAAGATCATCCCAATAAAGCTCCTTATAACACCTTGATTTTAATGAACAATAAAGGAGAAATTGTACAAAAATATCGAAAAATTATTCCTTGGTGTCCAATTGAAGCGTGGTATCCAGGAGACACAACATATGTAGTAGAAGGACCAAAAGGAATAAAAATAAGCTTAATTGTCTGCGACGATGGAAACTATCCGGAAATTTGGCGTGATTGCGCCATGAAAGGCGCTGAACTTATTGTGAGATGCCAAGGCTATATGTATCCTTCAAAAGAACAGCAAATCATTATGGCAAAGGCTATGGCATGGGCAAATAATACGTATGTAGCTGTTGCGAATGCATCTGGATTCGACGGCGTCTATTCTTACTTTGGCCATTCAGCTATTGTTGGTTTTGATGGCCGTACATTAGGGGAATGCGGAACAGAAGAAAACGGAATCCAATACGCGGAACTGTCGATTTCGCAAATCCGTGATTTCCGCAAAAATTCGCAATCACAAAACCACTTATTTAAACTGCTTCACCGTGGGTATACCGGTTTAATTCAATCGGGAGATGACAGCCGGGGTTTAGCAGAGTGTCCATTTGATTTTTACCGCACCTGGGTGCTTGATGCAGAGAAGGCTCGTGAAAATGTAGAAAAGATTACACGCTCTACAGTGGGAACTGCGGAATGTCCGATAGAAGGAATCCCTCATGAAGAAATTGAGAAAACAACTGGAAAATGATCTTGATAAGAAGAAGAGGTCAGGTTCTAGGACTTGACCTCCTGATCGCTAATCAGGAGATGATGCTATGACATTTATAACATCTAAATTAAAGGATTTAAATGAGAATCGCCAGCAAAATTCTATATCATCTGATAACCATTCAGAAACTTTTAATTCTTCTTCTCCCTTAGTGACCCGATTTCGTTTTGAAGTCAACGAAGTAATTCAACACATACGTTCAAAAATTTGGGGACAAGATGAAGTGTTAGAAGGTATAGAAGAAATCATTAGCATTGCATAAATATAGTTAGAATTTTCTGTTAATTATTTTTTGTGAATTTGTGCCAAAAAGACAAAACCTAAAGAAAGGTGGCACTGCCCATTTGGTAAATATATACAGTTAAACCAGAGCGACAACGACAAAAGGGAGATTATGGACTGGCTCGCCCATCAAATTTTCGCAACCAAACATAAGCTGGTTTCCACAGAGCTCTCTTTAACCAACGAGTAATTCGAAGTAGGGATTTCTTACTTTTCATCTCCAATTGAATGAGAACATGTAAGCAATACGTGATCAGGGCTAAGAAAATTTGATTTTGAATAGCTGTTTCACTCATTCCATAAAAGTGCTTAATTTCTACGTGTTGCTTGAGCCATTTGAAAAAGAGTTCAATAGCCCAGCGAGATCGGTAAATATCACTTATCTCTTCTGGTTTTAAATCAAATCGGTTGGTGATGAAACGAAGTAAGTTCCCTTTTGTGTCCATAACTTCTAGTAGACGAAAGACATTTTCAGTACGATTTTGTGTGGTACCAATGTAGACCATTTTATCGGATAGAACGTGACAATCATCAGGAAGTGAAAATGTATAGACTTCACGAATGACTGCGTTTTTCTTCAGTCTTGAAACGAAGAAATAGCCATCATCTGTCATCCGATCAAAACGTTCATAGTCCACATAACCGCGGTCAAACACATACATGGCTTCTTGATCATCCACTAGGACTTCGAGTTGATTTCGGTCATGTTCTTTTGCTGTCGTAATCACTGCTTTTTCAGGATAGACGGTGTCTTTATCCATGAAAACGAGCCGTAAGTGTAGCTTTACACCAGCTTTTGTTTTACGGAATTTTGCCCATTTATAATTGGTCAAATTCAACGGGAGTGTACTTGAATCAATGATTTTCAGTGGCATATTCTTTCCGTTTTTATAATGGTACCGTTGAATTTTCCAAACAAGATCCAAGAACAAATTTGCAAGAATTAGTGGGTTGATCTGATTGTTTTTTCGGGATAGCTGAGAGGCACTTATCGATTCAAATCCGAGTGCTTTTTGAAGATCTTCGTCTACAAGTGAATCACTCATTTCCTCTAAGCTCGTAAATTCGAGCAGCTGGGCTACCAATAAAAGTTTAATATAGGCTTCTGTTGTCAGCTTTTTTGTGTAATAGTCCTGTTTCAATTCTTTGACTTGTTCGCTAAGTTTTTGAATATTTATGGGTGAAACCCATTTACCAAATGATGAAATTAGTGTATTCTTGTCCATAACGGTTATCCTTTACGATTGGATTTGGACAGGAACCACCTGTACTTCCATTGTAAAGGATTTTTTTGTTTTGAAATCAATAAAAAATTGAACATTCTTAGTATTTTGAATCATCAGATTTAATTACTGCAATGCTAGTGAGAAGAAATGTTAAATATAATTTGGACGGATATTACAGAAGAAAAACGCCCTTTGTATGTAGCCTTATTTCTTGGGCCTACAGGGGTTGGAAAAACAGAAATCGTTCGCGTACTTAGTGAAGCTATTTACGGAAATGCGGAGGCTTTTTGCCGTATTGACATGAATACACTCACCCAGGAACACTATGCTGCGGCACTAACTGGTGCACCTCCAGGATATGTAGGAAGCAAAGAGGGGAACTCCTTATTTCAAAAGGAAAAAATTGAAGGATCCTACAGTAAACCTGGAATTGTTCTTTTTGACGAACTGGAGAAAGCAAATGACCAAGTGATTTATTCCCTGCTTAATGTAATGGATAACGGCATACTCGTTATGACATCTGGAGAGAAGGTTATTCATTTTCGTAATGCCATGATCTTTATGACAAGCAATATTGGGGCAAAAGAAATTATTAGTTATGCAAATAAAAGTTTAAAATATAGATTACGTAAACTGCTTTGGTTTTTAAGCCCTTCCAATTTTGGAAAAACAGAACAAGATTTTCTCCGCTCTATAGTTTTTTCCCAATTAGAAAAACGATTTAGTCCTGAGTTTATCAACAGATTCGATGATATTTTTGTCTTTCAGTGGCTAAAACAAGATGCGCTGGAACATATTCTTGATCTCAACATTCAAGCTATTAACCGAAGAATAAAAAAATACAACTGCACACTTCAGCTCGATGAATCTGCTCGTAAATTTTTGATTAAAAAAGGATTTGACCAGCGATATGGCGCGAGATTTTTAAAACGCGCTATTCGAAAATATATAGAAGTTCCTTTAGCTGCAAAAATCAGCAAGAGATTACATCAAGATCACCCAACCAAATTTATTGCAAAAATTAAGGACGGCAATCTCATCCTCTTTGAAACAGCACAAGAAAAGTGATAATTATTTCACTGTTTAGAGGGAAGAGCATGGATAAAGTCGGTCTAATGTTTGTTGGTGCAGCATTATTTATCAATGGTTTAATGCTATTGGGAAAAGTCGATGAAAAAAGTGTAAGAGTGTTTAACTTATTTATTGGATCGATGCAAGTTATGACACCATTTTATCTCATTTTTACATCTACAGGAGATTCATGGATGATCTTAAACGCATCCGGCATTTTTCTTTTTGGTTTAACTTATTTATATGTTAGGAATTTCGAATCTAAAAAACTTTAACTCTTCATGTTTAGGTTGGTACTCTCTATGGGTAGCAATTCTTGCTTTAGGATACAGCTATATAAACTTTATTAAACTGCAAGATATAAAATTCGGTATTATTTGGCTTATGTGGTCCTTTCTATGGACATTATTTTACTTGCTGCTTGCACAAAAAAGAACATTGCTATCTTTACTGGGTGGGGCGCGTTTATTCAAGCATGGATTACAGCAACTATTCCCCCCTTTCTTCTTCTCATTAACCAATGGGAGTTCGTAAGATAAAAAACTGCTTTCGTAGTAACTATTTTAACAATTCTAGCTTTTATCGCTATCTATATTAACAAAACCTACTTCTGTCAAAATAGACAGCATTTCAACAAAATCTTAATTATAGAGCTCTTATCACCATTTGACCAGCACATTTAACACGCAGCAAACATCATGCTCTATTGATTTTTTCTATACTTGTTTAGCATTTGATTATTTTCTTTTGTACTAAAAATTAAAATAAGACTTGTAAAACAGCATGAAGACGAATATTTAATTGGCTTGAACAATCATTGTGTTCTTGTGTTGGTTAACAATAAAGATCAACCAACACAAAGGGTTTATTTCGATGATGATGAAAGATTCCTGATTTTGAAAAGCAATTTTATGCCTTTCTACATAAAAATACCTTAATTCTCAATTATCTTATTCTTTAATATTTCGAACACACTATGAATGATAAAGCGAAAGCATAATCTTCAACACATTCCACCGACTTGTTTGAGTATGAATCCCTTTATCGTCACATAGTCTTTCAGATGTAAATGTTTTATTAATGCTCGGGCATTTACTGCATTTAATCAACTCAAGGCACCCAATCCGTACTTGTCAGAACCATTTCATTCGAATAAAATTGAGAAAAGGAGATTTTTAAAAGGAGTCAAAAAATGGAACAAAAACTCGACTTAATTTTAGAAAAAGTGATGTCTATTGACAATGATCTTAAAAATGTGCATGATCGACTGGATTATATCGGGACGCGATTGGACCAGGTAGATGATCGATTAAATCGGGTCGAAAATCGATTGGATCGAGTAGAAGAGCGTTTAGATCAAGTAGAAACACGCTTAAATCATGTTGAAGAGCGATTGAATCGGGTCGAAAATCGGTTGGATCGAGTAGGAGAGCGATTAGATCAAGTAGAAACACGCTTAAATTATGTTGAAGAGCGATTGAATCGGATTGAACAGGAACAAAAATCAATTAAACAAGCTGTAATGGAAACAAACGAAGAAATGAAAAACCTCCAAGAAAGCTTCAAATCTGTTTACGAAATTATTGGCGAACATGACGTTTCCATCCGTACGTTACGAAAAAAAATTATGTAACCTACAACCACCTCAAAAAGTGATAACCTCACTTCTTTTTTTAACCCTGTGCTATTTCCTGGAAATACCATACACAAAGCAAAAATTTATTCCATTTTATTCAAAGAACCTGTATTTAAACTTTTATTCTGACCTTTGAAAATAAATAAAAAAACGTGCCCAATCATACAGTTCTCTATTTGGCATATTGTGCTAATGAATAACTTAGGATTGCTATGGCTGGTGAGCACGAGCACATTCAAAGCCGCCTCATCTTGATGTCTTCTCCATTTTTTTTACTAAAAGGATGTAAAAAATATTGAATACAATAAACTACTAATCTAAACTAATAGTTGATGAGGTAGAAAGACTTCCCTATGTTTCACTGGAGTTGATTTGATGATTGCTACTATGTATAAACGGAGAATGAAAGCAGCATTTGCTCTATCTTCTATAGTTATGCTCATTGGTATTTCTGTTTTTTTCATCGATCGACCAGATTCTTTACAAAATTGGTTAAATCTTTCTTCAATAGGTATTGTAGGTCTTTTTTTGTTTTTTACCGGAGTTTCAAACCAGATGAAATATAACAAGGTGAAAGATATTCAAATTCATGAGTCAAAAGCTTCCCTCCTTGAGTTGGATCATCTAGTTTTAAAAAAAGATCTTGGTTTTTTTCCTCGTCTCCTACTGTTTGAAAAAAGCGGCCATTTTGTTGGAACGATTAAGCCAATCCGTATTCCTTTTATTTTTTACCCAATGAGCCTGCTGCTTCGTGATTCACTGATCATGGCGCTTCCGATTACTTATGGTGTTTTTTCGAATAAAGGAAATGTGCTGTTTACCTTTAAGAGAAAAGGAATGAAAAAGTCGATTGTAACTGTAAAGAATGTACATGGCCGAAAACTGGGAGAATATGTACAAGAGGATTGGAAAAGTCTAGTCAACATAAAAGGTGAGCTGAGAGATGCTGATGATAAGCTGATTCTCCCTGTTAAGGTTAAGGCCTTTTCTGGTGATTTTACATTAACAGATTCCGAAGGTCGGCAGTGGGCCCGTTTCTACAATGGATATTTCCCTCATGAATATACAAATATTTTTCGTGATGTGTACAATGATATCGTTGAGCTCTCTGACAACTTGTCGAAACATCATAAAATGCTTTTAATTGCAATGACTGGCTTTTTATTTTTGCAGCGCAACCAATAGTCTAGTGTTGTTTTGGGAGTTTTCCCGCTACCACTTTACGATTTCCCAATTAACAAAAAACTTTTTAAAATAGATCCAGTGAACTGCACGAGCTTACTAGTTGATGTGTGTAATAATAAATCCATGCAGGAAAAGATGCTCCTGCATGGATTTTTGTACTGAATATCGTCCTTACAACTAAATTTTTTTAGGGGGGTAAACGCATTATCACTTCCGGAGTGTCGAATTTATTTTTTTAGCTGTATCAAAGAACATGTCAGATGTTTGATACAGTCTTTTAATCTATCAAAAGAGTTTTTATGGACAGTCAAGTTATTTCGTTAATGCAGGTTCATTTTGTGCACTTTCCTCTTTTTTTGGCATTTGGCGGACTCCAAATGCAACACGTTTAATGTTAAACAAGTGATTGACTGTAACATTGTCAGATGTAACGTTGTTGCCAATAGCACCGCAGCCAAGAGTCAGAGACGGTTTTACGTTCACTGTAGCGCCAATAGCGCCAAATGTTGTACCGGCATTTACAATGATACGTCCTGCTGGTTTATCGATTGTGTAAGCTTCGATTACTTTTTCATCCTCAGCGTGAATTCCGACTGTGTGGCCAAGACCGCCTGCATCAAGAAGTTTTTGGGCAAGCTCGCTTGCTGCTTGCATATCTTTCACTGTATAAAATGCTAGAGTTGGAGATAGTTTTTCAATTGAGAATGGGTATTCTTTCCCAACTCCTGTTTCTTCTGCAACGATCACTTTCGCCTCGGACGGAACTTCAATGCCTGCCATTTCAGCAATCACTTGAGGTGACTTTCCTACAATTTTTGCATTCAGTCCACCGTTTACGAGAATGATGGATTCTACTTTTCGTTTTTCTTCTTCATTCAAGAAATAAGCGCCTTGTTTTGTCATCTCTGCAACAACTTTCTCTTTAATCGACTCATCCACTAAAAGAGCTTGTTCAGAAGCACAAATTGTTCCGTAGTCAAAAGTTTTGCTTTCAATAATAAGTTCAACAGCTTTTTCGATATTGGCACTTTCATGAATGTATACAGGTACGTTTCCAGGACCTACTCCGTATGCTGGTTTTCCGGAGCTGTAAGCAGCTCTTACCAATCCAGGACCGCCTGTGGCAAGGATGACATCAGTTAATTTATGTTTCATCAGCTCGTTTGTTGCTGCCAATGTTGGTTGGGTAATGCACAAAATCAAACCTTTTGGTGCTCCGGCACGCTCTGCTGCTTCTTGCATAATTCTTGCCGCTTCCGTTGTACATTTTGCAGCAGCTGGGTGAGGGCTGAAAATAATCGCATTTCCTGCTTTAACTGCGATCAATGATTTAAAAATGACTGTTGAGGTAGGATTTGTAGATGGAACAATTCCTGCAACGATCCCTACAGGTTGAGCAACTTCCCATACGCGGTTTTCGTCATCGCGACGAATAATCCCGACTGTTTTCACATCCTTGATAGAATTGTAAACATCATTCGCTGCGAACAAATTTTTTACTGTTTTATCAGGAACATTCCCGAAGCCAGTCTCTTCTACTGCCATAGCAGCCAATCGCTCAGCTTCTTCCCTTGCCGCTTTAACCATGCTTTCAACAATATGATCAATCTCGCTCTGAGTCATCTTTGCCATTATTTTTTGAGCTGTTTTCGCTTCCTCAAGGTAATTTCTTACTTCTTGGATAGATTGTAAATCAATATCTCGCAACATCTTTGCTTCGCTCCCTTTCATAGTTTTCATTTAACTAGCAGATTCATATTGTCATGATCTCAAATGACACTATTTCAATTTTGTTCGCTTGAACAAGCATCATTTTTTGTGTTTCTGCCCTCACCTCCTCAAATGCTAGCAGTTTGACATCACTGATCCTCGTCAATACCACTTCATCGAACGACGATCTAATCTGATGTCGTCACCAATATGCAAAACTCCTTCTTCCAATACTTTCGCTTTTTAACAAAGAAGAAGAATTTCAACCGCTCAAAAATTGATAACGATTACAAAAAAGCGGTTTCATAAAACATGAAAATTAATTGGACTTATTTTTTATTTATTTAAATATCTAGAATAATCGATATAAATAATTATAAATCGATAATTCTCGATATCTGAATCTATAAATATAATAAAACAAAATAAAAAGGGATTCAAGCCAAAAGCAACAATTAAAAAAAATAGGCCTATAAATCCCTTGATAATAATTCATTCAATTTTTTGATGTTCTCTTCATCCCTTTTATAATAAGTCCATTGCCCAACACGTTTTGCCTTTATCAATCCGGCATTTTGCAGCATCGATAAATAATGGGATACAGTAGATTGTGACAGTCCAACTTTTTTATGGATATCGCTCACACATACTCCATCTTCGTGTATATCACCGTGCTGCGGTTTGGGAAAGTGAGCTTCCGGATTCTTGAGCCATTGTACGATTTGTAGCCTCGTTTCATTTGACAAGGCTTTAAACACTTCTAAAAGTTCCATTGCTACCTCCAATTGACAATACTTATATTTCAAAACAACAGCGGAATAAAATTTGCATTAACAGACAATAAAAAAACAAACAACGACAATCCTAAAACGAAGGTTGATCACTCTTGCATGGATAGATTAGCATATAACCAACAAATCTACAATACCTTGACGACTAGCTCTGATTGTTGACAGCGTGGCAGTGATCATTAGCTCCTAAAACGTAATTAATAATTTTATTATTAATTCAATAATACACGAAGCCCAACCATAAAAGCAAAATCCAAGTCTTTTAGCAATAAACTGCTTTATTTTCTGTAAAGCCCTGATAATAAAATTACATACAATTGTAATCAACTTGATTCTTGAACAGTCAATCAGCCTCCTCAGCGCTTCATGTTCAAACACAACCTTATAAACATGTTTTCAGAGCAGCCAATCAAAGATGAACTGTTGAATCTTTGATCCGGATGATCGTAAAAGCAAATTCATTGTTCCTTCTATAAGCGAAAGACATCTATATTGAATGCGGGCAAAATCCTTTTCAGACACACTTGCAGAGCGAAATGGTTTTTAGATTGTGGTGAAAGCGCGCTGAACACCATTGCATGATCAGGCGAATCATTGCATATAGTTCATGTTTGTTTTCATCATACACTTGATCACTATAGCAAAAATTTTAAATTACATCCTTATCATCCAAGTAAGAGCTCCAAATATTCTCTTGTTTTTCCTAACTTTAAAACCAATAAATGATACGCCAAGGAAAATCATCATAATTATTATACATCTTGATTCGTTTTTTCGAATCACACATGGAAGTTTTTTCACTGACGGCTTAAAAAATATCGATCCAAATTTTCGCTGCCGTCGCTAAAATTAAGACAGCTAAAATTACGCGGAGTACTTTTGTGCTCATTTTTTGTCCTGCTTTTGCACCTAAAGGAGATGCAATCAAACTTGCAATGACCATAATTATCGCAGGAATGAATTCAACTTGGCCCGTTGTGATTTTTGCAAATGTCGATCCGATTGAGGAAATAAACGTGATCGCTAATGAGGAGGCAATCGTCATTTTCGTTGGAATTTTTAGAACAGAAAGCATAATCGGCACTAATAGAAAAGCTCCTGCCGCCCCGACGATTCCAGATCCAATTCCGATCAAAAATGAAAGCGAAGCTGCCAGCCATTTATTGAAGCTCACCATGTCCAATGGAATATTATCCATCCCTTTATTTGGTACGAACATCATCAAAACAGCCAATGCTGCTAAAATGCCGTATACAAGATTAATGCTTCCTTCACTCATCATCCTAGAAACGCATCCGCCAATGAAACTTCCAAATAAAATACTGCTCCCCATATAAAAAATTAACGACTTATTTAAGTATCCACCTTTCCGATAAACTAAAACACCGCCAATCGTCGTGAAAAATACTTGGACGGCACTAATTCCCGATACTTCATGGGCGCTGAACTCGGCAAGCCCAAAAAGCGGGGGCAGGTAAAGAAGCATCGGATATTTAATAATGGAACCGCCAATCCCAACCATACCGGAAAGGAAGGAACCGATAAAGCCAATAAGAAACATTACGATCATAAAATTGAACGTTATTTCCACTGATATACTACTCCTTTGATTTTGTTAAAATCGGGGTGCGTATATGCCCCCCGCTAGTAAGTGAATTATCCTTTTTAATTCGACAATGATCGATCATGTTCTTCTTTTTCATCATCGTATGTCTATTGCTTGATGCCCAAGGCGATAAATGAATTTTCGTCCCATAATGCAATCAACCATCGATTAATTCACAATAAGGAACAATTCAATATTGAGAAATTTCGCCTTTCATTTTCCAATTGCAAAATAGTTCGCATGTATACTACAAAAATGTTTTTTGTTGTTTAAAGATTTTTTGTACCTTTATCGTATATTTGTATATTGATAACCAACTGTTCAATCATTGTTCAAGCGATCCATTCCATTCTGACATACCGGGGACAATATTCCATACGTTTGAAAACCCTTTTTCTGCTAATTTCTGGGCTGCCAAACTACTGCGCGTTCCCGTGCGGCAGACGACATAAATGGTCTTATCTTGCGGGAGTTCCTTGATTCGTTCCTCCAATTCTCCAAGAGGAATTGACAAGGCACCAGGAATATGCCCAAATGCAAACTCTGCCGGTTCACGGACATCTAAAATGATAATTGACGGATCATTTATTTTGTCTGCTAATTCTTCATTGCGAATAACATGGGGGAATTTCGCTTCATTCTTTGCCTCGCTCTCACTTGCTCTACGAATATAGTGCTTTAATATCCCCTCTTCTTCAATTGTACCGAGATAGTGATGTCCAGTGCTTTCTGCCCATGCTTTCATATCCGCTTTCGATCCTTTGTCTGTTGCTTGTACCTCCAGTACTTGTCCAGGCTGCAACTTATGAATCGCTTTTTTCGCTTTGACAATCGGCATCGGACAAGACAACCCTTTAGCGTCTATTGTCATATCTACTTGAATCATGACTTTCTCCTCCTTAAATGGGAACTATTCTACAGGATCTTCTTATTTATGCATCAATTTCCGCAACTTTCCGATAGTTTTCGGCTCGTCTGCTTTTTCCTTCAGACAGCAGGCGAGAGTATTTTCTTTTTCTGTATCTAGTTCATTCTTAGAAACTTGAACAGTCATGGCGTAATATTTATGGAACTAGAAATTTTCCTAAATCGACTTCTTCTAGTTCATGAACATCAATAACATTGAATGATTTCCTTTTATGGAACAACGCCTCAAATTTCTTTAGCAGAATAGTTGTTTCATATCAACCTTTTTGACCAAGAGTTCATGCCGCCTTTTACATTGGTTACACGCTGAAATCCTAATTTCTTTAATAATTTGCTTGCTTTGGCGCTTCTCATTCCACTTTGACAAATCACAATGACTTCTTTATCTTTTGATAGTTCATGAACTCGTTTTGGAAGCTCGTGAAGCGGAATATTTTTAAAACCAGGAATATGATTCGTATGAAACTCAATAGGTGTGCGTACGTCAATGTAATGAACATCTTTTTTTCGTAATTCCTTCTTTAATTGCACTACAGATATGATTCGCACTCCTTTTATGGGCAGAAACCGATTGGCAACGAACCATATCACCAATAGAACTAGACCAATATTAATAATGGTTTCAACCATAGGCCCCACCTTAAATAAACAAATTGACATTTCCTTCAGAAGCATCTGCTAAATACGCAGCAACCCCTGCAAATTCGATGCCGTCTATTAATTCATCCTGTTGGAGTCCTAAAAGATCGACTGTCATTTGGCAAGCAACCAGCTTTATTCCTTGTTCCTTTGCCATATCGATTAATTGCGGCAGCGGCACAGCATTATGTTTTTTTATCACCCGCTTAATTAACTTCGCTCCTATTCCGCCAAAGTTCATCCGCGACAGTCCCATGCGGTCAGCACCACGCGGCATCATTTTCGCAAACATTTTTTCTAATAATCCTTTTTTCACCGGAACTGTCGAATCTTTACGCAATGCGTTAAGCCCCCAGAACGTATGGAAAATTGTAACCTCATGGTCATAGGCAGCAGCGCCGTTCGCGATAATATACGCTGCCATCGCCTTATCATAGTCACCGCTAAATAAAATGATCGTTGTTTTTTTTCTTTTGCTGCGACACTTTGTTTCCCACCTTCTTTTTGAAATACTTATAGGGGTATAAAGGATAGCAAAAATTATCCCTTTTGGATCCAAAACGTAAAAACACCATTTTCTTCTTTCATATTAACAACCGTATGCCCACTTGCTTTTGCCCAAGCGGTCAAGTCGTTTTTGGAACCTTTATCCGTTGTATGAACCTCTAAAACTTGACCGGCTTCTAACTCATCAATTGCTTTTTTTGCTCTTACGACTGGCATTGGGCATGCAAAACCCTTTGCATCTAATACTTTATCTGCATTCATTGTCAATGACCTCCTTTAATATTACCATTACCCCTATATGTATATTAATAGGGATGAAAAAATCTGTCAACTTTTCAAAGAAAAGTTGACGTTCTTTTATCTGCTTTTTACTAACAGCTCTACAGCTTCTTTTACAAGGTGTTCAGTTTT